>DAIOWC010000025.1:0-39011 GCA_036758685.1 Streptosporangiaceae bacterium
CCCGCAGGTGCCCGACCCAGTGCGCCGGGGTGTCCACGTGCCCGTACATCATCGTCGCCGTCGTCCGGAAGCCGACTTCGTGGGCCGTGGTGATGACGTCGATCCAGGCCGCCGCGGGCAGCTTGCCCTTGGTCAGCACCCAGCGCACGTCGTCGTCGAGGATCTCGGCCGCGGTGCCGGGCAGCGAATCCACGCCTGCCGCGCGCGCCCGGGTCAGCCACTCCCTGACCGGCAGCCCGGTGCGGGCGGCGCCGTTCATCACCTCCATGGGCGAGAACGCGTGCACGTGCATGTCGGGGCAGCGGCGCTTGACCTCGGCCGCGAGATCGAAGTACGCGGTGCCCGGCAGGTCGGGGTGGATGCCGCCCTGCATGCAGACCTCGGTCGCGCCCGCCTCCCACGCCTCGGCCGCGCGGTCCCCCACCTGCTCCATGGACAGCGTGTAGGCGTCGGCGTCGGTGCGCCGCTGCGCGAACGCGCAGAACCGGCAGCCGGTGTAACAGACGTTCGTGAAGTTGATGTTCCTGGTGACCACGTAGCTGACGTCATCCCCGGCCACGGCCCGGCGCAGCCCGTCGGCGAGCTCCGCGAGCGCCTCCAGCTCGGGCCCGTCCGCGTCCAGCAGCGCCAGGGCCTCGGCGTCGCTGATCCCGGCCGGGTCACGCTCGGCGCTGCGCAGCGCGGCGCGCACCTCAGCTGGCGCCCGCAGCGGCGCACCGGCAGCGTCCGCGGTCGCCGGCTGGCGGCGCGCGGCCGGATCGATGCGCGCGCCCACTTCCTCCCAGTCGCCGTACACCTCGGCAAAGTCCTCGCGCCGGTCGGCGGTCCGGCCGGTCGTGTCGATGCTGGTGTGCAGGTCGGTGCGGCCGCTGGCGCTCCAGCCGGCCTGGTCGGCCCAGCCGCCGTCTGGCTCCTGCCAGGGCCGGCCCTGCGGCTGCGCCCCCGCCGCGGCGAGCCCCGTCGCCGGATCGGCGAGCGCGGCCACGTGCCCGGCCACCCGCGGGTCCAGCCACGGCTCCCGGATGTAGCCGGGATAGATGGTGAGCCGCTCGGTGAGCTCGAAGCCGCCTGCGGCGGTCTGCGCGGCCAGCTCGTCGATCTGCGGCCACGGCCGCTCCGGGTTGACGTGATCGGGAGTGAGCGGTGACACCCCGCCCCAGTCGTCGATGCCGGCGGAGAGGATGAGCTGGTACTCCCGGCCGATCAGGTTGGGCGGCGCCTGGATCCGCGCGGACGGGCCGAGCACGAGCCGGGTGACGGCGATCGTCGCGGCGAGGTCATCCAGCTCGGCGTCCGGCGCGGCCCGCATGCGGGTGTCGGGCTTGGCCCGGAAGTTCTGCACGATGACTTCCTGGATGCCGCCGTACTCCCTGGACACCTGGCGGATCGCGAAGATCGACTCGGCGCGCTCGGCGAGGCTCTCGCCGATGCCGATCAGAATCCCGGTAGTGAACGGAACGCTGCTGCGCCCGGCGTCCTGCAGCACCCGCAGGCGCACCGCGGGGTCCTTGTCCGGGCTGCCGAAATGCGGTCCGCCCCGCTCGGTGAACAGCCGCTCCGCGGTGGTCTCGAGCATCATCCCCATCGACGGCGCGACCGGCTTGAGCCGCTGGAAGTCCTCCCAGCTCAGCACGCCGGGGTTGAGGTGCGGGAGCAGGCCCGTCTCCTCGAGCACCCGGATGGCCATCGCCCGGACGTAGGACAGCGTGTCATCGTAGCCGTGCGCGTCCAGCCATTCCCTGGCCTGCTTCCACCGCGCCTCGGGCCGGTCGCCCAGGGTGAAGAGAGCCTCCTTGCAGCCCAGCTTCGCGCCCGCTGCGGCGATGCGCAGCACCTCGTCCGGAGACAGGTAGGGACTGTCCAGCCGGCCCGGCACGGTCACGAACGTGCAGTAGGCACACCGGTCCCGGCACAGGCGCGTCAGCGGGATGAAGACCTTGCGCGAGTAGGTGATGATCGCCGGGCGACCCGCCGCGGCCAGGCCGGCATCCCGCACCCTGGCGGCGTGACCGAGCAGCGTGGCGAGATCGTCGCCGCGCGCTTGCAGGAGCACCGCCGCCTCGCCCACGTCAAGCGCCTTGCCGTCCCTGGCCCTGGCCAGTGACCGCCGGATCGCAGTGGGGCTCGCGGGAGTTTCGGCTGGCACCGGACCCGGCGCGCTCAGGCCCTTGGACTCGGCACTGCCAGGACTCCGCTCGTCGGCGCTGATGGCACTACCTCTTTCGTTACCTGGGCACTCTGCCTCTGGCCCACACTAGGCCGCGGCCAAGGGCTCGCCCGCCCGAGGGCGGCGACTGCAGCCATAACGGGGCAGCGGGCGCAGTGCTTCCCCAACGGGAAAACTCCGCCCGAACTGACGGCCAGGCAGGCTCAGGACGACTGAGGAGCGACCACTGCCGCAGCCGCGGCGGGGATACCCGACGCGCGGTAGTGCCAGCCCGCCGCCCGCCAGGCCGCCGGGTTCAGCATGTACCGGCCGTCGACGATCGCCCGCGTGGCGGTGACCGCGCCCAGCTCCTCCGGGTCCAGCTCGGCGAACTGCGGCCAGTCGGTGAGCAGCAGGACCACGTCGGCGCCGGTCGCGGCGCCGATCTCGGAGTCGGCGTACTTCAGCCCCGGGCAGACCTTGCGCGCGTTCTCGGCGGCCTCCGGGTCGAATACCGTCACCTCGGCGCCCATGCCGTGCAGGATCTGGGCGACATCCAGGGCGGGCGAGTCCCGCACGTCGTCAGAGCCGGGCTTGAACGCCGCCCCGAGCACGCCGACCGCCTTGCCCGCGATCGAGCCGCCTGCCGCCTCGACGGCCAGGTTGACCATGCCGGTCCGGCGGCTCAGGTTGATCGCGTCCACGTCGCGCAGGAACGCCAGCGCGTCGCCGGCGCCGAGCTCGGCCGCCCTGGCCTGGAACGCGCGTACGTCCTTGGGCAGGCAGCCGCCGCCGAAGCCGAGACCCGGCCGCAGGAACGCGCCGCCGATCCGCGCGTCGGCGCCGAGGATCTCGGCGAGCGTCGTAACGGTCGCGCCGGCGGCGTCGCACACCTCGGCAACCGCGTTGATGAAGGAAATCTTGGTGGCCAGGAAGGCGTTGGCCGCGACCTTCGCCAGCTCGGCGGTCGCGAGGTCGGTGACGAAGAGCGGGATGCCGAGCTCAAGCTGCGGGGCGTACACCTCGCGGAGCAGGGCCTCGGCGCGCGCCGAGCGCACGCCGATCACGAGCCGGTCGGGGCGGAGCGTGTCCTGCACGCCGTGCCCCTCACGCAGGAACTCCGGGTTCCAGGCCAGCTCGACAGCGTTGCCAGCGGGCGCCTTGGCCACGACCCGCTCGGTCAGCAGGACGGCCGTCCCCGCGGGAACGGTGGACTTGCCCACGAGCAGGCACGGCCGGTTCAGGCCGGGCGCGAGGCCGTCGATGCAGGCCTCGACCTGGGACAAGTCGGCGCCGTGGCCGTCCCGGCGCTGCGGCGTGCCGACACAGACGAAGTGGACGTCGCCGAACTCGGCCGCCTCGGCGTACGAGGTCGTGAAGCGCAGTCGCCCCGAGCTGAGTCCGTCCCTGACCAGCTCCTCAAGCCCTGGCTCGAAGATCGGGACGTCGCCGGCGTTCAGCCTGGCCACCTTCTCGGCGTCGATATCGAAGCCGAGCACCTCGAACCCCTCGGACGCCATGCAGGCGGCATGGGTCATGCCGAGGTAGCCGGTGCCCAGGACAGTCAGCCGCGGGCGGTCGCTCATTCGCTGTTTCTCCTGCTTCTGGATGTTTGTTCGCGCCCGACAGGTCGGCGCTGGCTGTCCCGTAATGGAACGTTCTATTATATTTTAACCAGCCACTCTGTCGGGGTGCCGGGTACAGCTCCTGGCTCAGCGAGCGGTGGTGATGTTACCCGTCACCGCCCCTGCGAACCGGCGCGCCCGGCACCCGGACGGTCGGCTCAACGAACGTTCGCGCTCCCGAGTGCCCACCGGGAGCGACCGCCCGCATCCGGGGCGCGGTGAGACTTTACGGCCGCCCAGTATTGCAGGAGTCGAACGACGATAATGCTAGGCGAGCGGGAGACTCCCCGTGCGTCTTGCACCGGATCAGGATGCCATCTGGGAATTTCCGGTGAGACGGGCGGGCTCCTCCCGACCCGGCCGGACCCTGCGACTTGCTAGAACGCGCGATAATCCCGCACCGCCAGCCGCGGGCCGCGGCGCGGCGGCGCGGTGCCGCCGATCTCGACGAGCCGGACGGCGCGATGACGCTGGCCGGCATAGGGGGCCAGCAGCGCGAGCATGCCCGCGTCATCGACCTTCTCGCCGATCAGCGTCCACCCGACCTGGCTGGGCAGGTGATAGTCGCCGACGCTCACCGCGTCCGGGTCACCGCAGGCCCGCTGCCTGACCTCGGCGGACGTCCACGGCCCGATGCCGGGCAGGGACTGCAGCCGCCGGTCGGCCTCGGGACCAGGCAGGCCGCAGATCTCCTCCAGCCTCGGCGCAACCCTGGCCGCGCCGGCGATCGTCTGCGCGCGGATCCCCTCCGCCCCCGCCCGGTGCCAGGCCCAGGACGGAATCGACTGCCAGACGCTCGCCGGGGGGAACACCCGCATGCCGGCCGGGGCCGGCCCCGGGGCCTTCGTTCCGTACCAGGTGAGTAGCAGCCGCCACGCCCGCGTCGCCTCCTTGCCGACGACCTTCTGTTCCAGCACGGCCGGGACCAGCGCCTCCAGCACCCGCCCGCTGCGGCCAAGGCGCAGCCCCGGATGGCGGGCGACGATTTCCTGCAGCCGCGGATCGGCGGGCCGGAACGCGCCAGGGTCGTCGCTCGCCCCGAGCAGATCGGGCAGCTGCCGCAGGGCCCAGCCCGCCCCCGGCCCCCAGGCGGTCGCCTCCACCCGCGGGCCGGCCGCCTCCCGCTCCGGCCGGCTGGCCGCCACGCGGAGGGTCGCCGGGCCGTCGGGCGTCAGCGACGTGCGCCAGACGGCGCCGGACGGATCGGCCCGGTACGCCGGGTCCCGTGAGCCGCGCCGGTGCACGCCCAGCGCCAGGCGCACATCGAGAGGGAACGGGCTGTCCCAGAGGCGGCTCTGGCCTGCCTGGCCAGCCTCGTCCGGGGCCGTGATCGGCCCTGGCTGGATGCTGATCGGTCACCCCCGGTGGCCGGGACCTCATCGCTTCGACAGCGAGAGATGAGGCATAGTTGCTGGATGCTGTACTCCACAATTGTGGCAGGCGGAAGCGGCACCCGGCTCTGGCCGCTGTCGCGAGCCAGCGAGCCGAAGTTCCTGCACCCGCTGACCGGCACCGACAGAACCTTGCTGCAGGCCACGGTGGACCGGGTCGCGGGGCTGTCGGCGCCTGGCCACGTCTACGTGGTGACGGGCACGGCGCACGCCGCCGCGATCGCCCGCCAGCTGCCGCAGGTGCCGACCGCCAACATCCTGGTCGAGCCGTCGCCCAAGGACTCGTGCCCGGCGATCAGCCTCGCCGCCGCCGTCATCGCCCGCCGCGACCCGGATGCGATCATGGCAGCGTTCTCGGCCGACCACCTCATCGGGGATGAGCCGCGGTTCCGGTCGGTGATCCTGCACGCGGTGGACGCCGCGCGGCAGGGCTACCTGACCACCGTCGGGATCCGGCCGGTGCGCGCCGATGTCAGGTTCGGCTACCTGCGGACGGGCGAGGCCCTGACCGGCGACGCGCGGCTCGTGGCCGAGTTCAAGGAGAAGCCGTCGATCGAGGTCGCCGCCGCCTACCTCGAGTCGGGCCAGTACCTGTGGAACGCCGGCATCTTCGTGTTCGCCGTGCAGGCCTTCCTGGCCGAGCTGGAGCGGCAGCGGCCGGGGCTGAGCGCCGGCATCGCCGCGATCGCGGACGCCTGGGACCATGCGGACCGCGACCGCGTGCTGGCCGAGGTCTGGCCGGGGCTGGAGAAGATCTCGGTCGACTACGGCGTGCTGGAGGGTGCGGGCGCGGTCGGCAAGGTGGCGACCGTTCCGGCCGACATGCCGTGGAGCGACGTCGGTGACTTCGACTCGCTGGGCGAGTCGCTGCCCACCGACGAGTCGGGCAACCTGCTCATCGCCGACCCGGACCGGGTGATCACCAGGGACGTCAAGGACGCGGTCGTCGTGTCGACGACCGGCCGGATCGTGGCGATCGTCGGCCTGGAGAACATCGTCGTCGTGGACACGGCGGACGCGATGCTGGTCTGCGACCGCGCTCGGGCTCAGGAAGTGAAGCAGATCGTCGACGAGCTGCGCGACCGGGGCCCCGACAGCTGCGTCTGATCAGGCCGGCGCGTCCTTCGACGCGGCGGCCCGCTCGTAACTGATCATGTGCGCCTCAGCCGACATGGCCCAGCTGAACTCCATCGCCCGCGTGTAGCCCGCCTCGCCGAGCGCCGTGCGCCGGCCCGGATCATCGAGCAGCGCCTGCAGCGCCGACCGGATGCTCTCCGCGTCCGGCTCGGTGTAGGCGACAGCGTCGCCGCCGACCTCGGGCAGCGCCGTGCGATGCGTGGTGAGCACCGGCGCGCCGCAGGCCATCGCCTCAAGGGCGGGCAGCCCGAAGCCCTCGCCCGTGCTCGGGAACGCGACCACCAGGGCACCGCCGAAGAACCCCGGCAGGTCATTGAAGTGCAGGTAGCCGGGCCGGACCAGGTGCAGGTGCGCGGGCACCGCCGCGACCGCCTCGTCCACTTCCTCGCTCCAGCCGCTGCCGCCGGCCAGGACCAGCGCCGGCGGGTCCGCCATGTCGGCGACCGCCGCGGCCCAGCCGGCGATCAGCGCGGGCACGTTCTTGCGGGGCTCGAGGGTACCCAGGTAGGCGACGTACCCCCGGCCGTGCAGGCCGAGCCGGTCGGAGACCTGCCGGAGCTGCTGGGCGTCGGGGCGGTGGAACAGCTGGTGATCGACGCCGTGATAGGCCACGTCGATCTTGGTGGAGTCGGCCGCGAGTACCCGGACGAGCTCGTCCCTGGTCGCCTTCGACGGCACGATGAGCCGCGTCGCCTGGCGGGCCGAGGTCCGGATCGCCGCCTTGTAGAAGGCCGCGGTCACCGGGCTGTGGGCATCGGGCTCGGTGAAGAAGGTGAGGTCGTGGATGGTGACGACAACCGGCTTGCCCGGCCGCAGCGGCATCGAGTAGTGCGGCGAGTGGATCACGTCCGCGCCCACCTGGCCGGCGACCATCGGAAGGCCGCTCTGCTCCCAGGCCAGCCGCGCCGGCCGATGGGCTATGGCCGGCGGCCCGGCGACGACCGTCGCATGCGGCACAAGGCGGCCATATCGCTCCTCGTCGGCCCGCTGGCAGGCGACGACGAGATCGGCTCCAGCCGCGTCCAGGGCGCCTACCAGGCCGTCCACATAGCGGCCGAGGGCGCCGCGGTCGGCTGGCACCGCAGTCGCGTCCACGAGCACACGAGGCGCCACGACCAGTACCGCTCCCTTCCGGTGAGCACACCATCCGCCGGACTAAGCCGGACCGGGACGTGCGGGCATAGCCCGCTGGCCGTGCCCTGGTTATCCCTCAGAACCGAGCGTACGCCCTCAGCCGCGGTCTCGTGCCGCCGTGGCGGCGGGACCAGGCGGCAGTATCGTTAACGTCCGCATCGATCTGGTAAACGATTGCACAACCGGCGATTCATCCCGAGCCGACGCGCCCGGACGAGCCTCAGCAGGACGGTACGGGGCGGCCCTGCTTGATCGCCTGCAGGTACTGGACTGCCTGGCTCAGCGTGCTCACCTTGACCAGGCGCAGCCCGCTCGGAACCGCGCCGACCGTGTCGGAGCAGTTCCCCGCCGGCGTCAGGAAGATCGTCGCGCCGGCGTCCCGCGCCCCGGCCATCTTCTGCTGGATCCCGCCGATCGGCTCCACCGCGCCGGTCGGATCGATCTCGCCCGTGCCCGCGATGAACTTGCCGCCGGTCAGGTTGTCGGGGCTGAGCTTGTCGATGATCGCGAGCGCGAACATCATGCCGGCGCTCGGCCCCCCGATGCCGGGAATGTAGACCTTGACCGAGAACGGGAACACGTACGTCGGCGAGCCGAGCTCGATGCCGACGACTGGCTCGCCGCTGACGTCCTTGGTGTTGAGCCGGATCGTCTTGACCGCGCCGTGCCGCTTGATCGTGAGGGTGACGGGCGCGCCCGGCGTCCGGCTCCTGATCATGGTGACCACGCTGTTCTTGCAGTTGACCGGCTTCCCGTCCACGGCCGTGATCACGTCACCCGGCTGGAGCACGCCGTAAGCGGGCGTGCCCTTCACCGTGGAGCTGATCTGGTCGACCGTCTGGAACTTGACGTTCAGGTAGCAGAGCGCGGCGGCGGTCGCGTCCTCCTGCGAGCCCACCATCTCCTGGGTGTCCTGCTGCGTGACCTGCTGCTGGGACTGGCCCGCGCTGAAGATCTCGCTCTGCGGCACGACCGCGTCGTCGGGCGTCAGCCAGGCGTCCAGGGCGTTGAAGATGTTGAAGCGGGTCCCTGGCCCGCCGGAGTAGGAAATCGTCACCATGTTGAGGTTGCCGGAAGTCGGATAGGTCTTGACCCCGCTGATCTGGATCAGCGGCTGACCGTCCGGGCTGCCCAGGGTGTTGAGCGTCGGGCCGGGAGTGAGCGCGACGTAGGGCACCGGGATCAGGGCGGCCACGGCCAGGCCGACGACCACGCAGACACCCGCGATGATCAGGGTGACAAGTCGGCGCGACATGGGGGGAAGCCATCCGGGCATGGCCGAAGCCTACGCACTATTTACCCACTCGCTGTCACCGCCCGAGAAGATCTGGTGCTTCCAGATCGGGGCGGTGGCCTTCAGCTCATCGATCAGTTGCTCGCAGGCCGCGAATGCCTCGTGCCGGTGCGCGGCGGAGACGGCCGCCACCACGGCGAGGTCCCCGATCTTCAGGTCGCCGGTCCGGTGCAGGACGGCGATCCTCAGCACGGGGTGGCTCGCGCCGACCTTCTCCGCGACCCGGCTCAGCTCGGCCGCGGCCGTGGGGTGCGCGCTGTAGGACAGCCCCGTCACGCCGCGCCCGTCGTCATGATCGCGGACCGCGCCGACGAACAGCACGATCGCGCCGGCCGCCGGATCGGCGGCAGCGGCATGTACCTCGTCGACCGAAAGCGGTTCCCCGCGCACCTCGGCCAGGCGGACAATGCTCACCCTGTCAAAGTTACCGTCGCGTGGCCGGAGCACCAGCTCTCGGGGCTGGCCGGGCGTCACGTACCCGACCGGCGCCGGCGGCGGACCTGGCGGACGATCGCCGCGGTCCCGATGACGGCGACCGTGGCGCCCGCCGCCGTGATCGTCGCCTCCTTCTTGGCCAGCCGCCTGCCGGCGACCGCGAGGTGCCCGGCGCGCTGCTCAAGCACCACCTCCAGGGCCATGGCGTTGTCGTAGGTTGGCCGCCAGCCTGCCTGCCGCAGGGCCTGGCAGTCGACGACCCACGGGTACACCACGTACTGCAGGTCAGCGACCGGAGCCGGCGTGATCCCGGCCCGGTGGAGCCGCTGGGCCGTCGCGAACGTGAGGCTGGCCGGCAGCTCGATCCGCCGCATTCCCGACAGCTCCTCGAGCTGCTCCTGCTCCAGCCAGCCGTCGCAGCCGACCGCGAACTCCCCGGTCACCCGCCCCGTCGCGGCCAGTTCCAGCGCCGAGACCAGGTCATCGATGTGGCAGAACTGCCACCTGGCCGCGCAGCCCTTGACCGCGAGCAGCCTGGGCGCCTCGAAATGCCTGGTGATGAGCGTGTCCACCCCGTCCCCGACCAGCGCCGCCGGGCGGACGACCGTCACCTGCAGCCCCAGGTGCGTGCGCGCCGAGCGCCGGGCCAGGTGCTCGATCTCGATCAGGTCCCCGACGATGCTGCCGTCGGAGTCGGCGCCAAGCGGCGAGTCCTCCGGCATCGGGACGGGGTTATCCGGGCTGGCCCCGTACACCATGGCGCTGGTCACGAGCACGACGCGGCCCACGCCGCCGGCCGCGGCCGCGGTCAGCACGGTCTGCGCGCCCCGGACGTTGAACGCCCGCCTGGCCCTGACGTCGGAGTCGGGCGCCATGTCCAGGTCGGTGTGTACGACTACGTCGACCCCGGCCAGCCTGCCCGCCAGCGCCGGGTCACGGACGTCGACGACCCGCCACGTCACGCCCGTCACGTCCCCGCGGTGGTCGTCGATGGCCACCACGCGCCCGACCTGCGCCGATTCGGCGAGCCTCGCGGTCAGTGCCTGGCCCAGCCCGCGGGCGGCGCCGGTGACCGCGACCACCGGCCCCGGTGCGGCAGCCGGCTCCACCGCGGTGGCGCCGGCGGCGGCGAGGCCCGCGGCGAGACCGTCGGCGGCGCGCCCGGGCCCGGCGCCGACGGCTTCAGCCGAAGTGCTGGCCAGGGGGGCCGGCCCCCCGGAGCCCCCCGCGGGATCGGCGGCGCCAGGACTGCGCTCACGGCGAACCTGGGCTAGTCGGTTGCTCACTAGGTACCGCTCCCGGGATAGCTTGGCCAGTGTGGACCCTTCCATCCTGCCTGAGAGGACGGTCGGATGACTGAGCCTCCCTTCGGCTTCGGCCCGCCGCAGGATCCTGACTTCCCCGGCGGCTCTGGCGGCCCTGGCCCGGGCGGTCCCGGCCCCGGCGGCATGGGCCCGCTCGGCCCGATGGGCGACCCGCAGCAGTTCGCCGAGGCCCTGCGCCAGTTTGCCGACCTCATGGCCTACCAGGGCGGCCCGGTCAACTGGGATCTGGCCAGGAACATAGCCCGCCAGACGGTCGCCGCCAAGGGCGACGCCAGCGTGCTCAGCGTGGACCGCGACAAGGTCATCGAGGCGCTGCGGCTCGCCGACCTGTGGCTTGAGGACGCCACCGAGTTCCCGACCGGCATCCGGGCCTCGCAGGCCTGGAGCCGGGCCGAGTGGGTGGAGGCGACTCTGCCGGTCTGGTCCAAGCTCTGTGACCCGATCGCCGCCCGCGCGGTCGAGGCGATGAGCGGCCTGCTCTCCGACGACTCCGGCGAGCTGCCGGGTGATCTGCCGCCGGAGATGCGGGCAATGATCGGCGGCATGGGCGGCCTCGGCGGCCTCGGCGAGATGATGAAGCGGATCGGCGGGATGATGGTCGGCGGCCAGGCCGGTGCGGCCGTCGGTGCCCTGGCCGAAGAGGTCGTCAGCTCTACCGACGTCGGGCTTCCGCTCGGCCCGCAGGGAACGGCCGCGCTGCTCCCCGCCGGGGTCGCGGCGTTCGGGGCCGGGCTGTCGGTCGACGACGATGAGGTCCGGCTGTTCCTGGCGCTCCGGGAGGCTGCCCACCACCGGCTGTTCGGGCACGTCCCGTGGCTGCGGGCTCGCCTGCTGGGCGCGATCGAGGACTACGCCAGGGGCATCAAGGTGGACGCCTCGGCCCTGCGCGACGCGATGCCGCAGATCGACCCGTCCAACCCCGAGGCGCTGAACGAGGCACTGTCCGGGGCGGCGCTGTTCCAGCCGGAGGACACGCCCCAGCAGAAGGCGGCTCTCGCCCGGCTGGAGACGATGCTGGCCCTGATCGAAGGCTGGGTCGCGGCCGTCGTGGCGATGGCGGCCTCCGGCCGGCTGCCGCAGGCAGGGGCGCTCGCCGAGGCGATCAGGCGGCGGCGCGCGACCGGCGGCCCGGCCGAGCGGACGTTCGCCACCCTGGTCGGCCTGGAGCTGCGCCCGCGCCGGCTGCGCGAGGCGAGCGCCATCTGGGAGGGCCTCACGCAGGAGCGCGGCGTCTCGGGCCGGGACGCGATCTGGGCGCATCCCGACCTGCTCCCGACCGCCGACGACTTCGACGACCCCGACGGTTTCGTCAAAGGACGGCCCGAACTCGACATCTCCGACCTGGGCGATGATCCGCCGACCGAACCCGATAACGGGAACGACGGCTGACGCCAGGAATCTCGGGTCCACAGCAGGTGGACGCGGCTCCCGCAGTTCATGAGGACCGTGCGCACTTGCGGCCGCGCTAATTCACACCTGTGTGCACAATGCTGTCCACACGACACACCACGCGATCCCCAGGATGTCCACAGCCTTATCCACAGGGCGCTATTGACGACTCGGGCCAGCGAGCCTAGCTTCGCGAGCCAGGGTCCCCGTGCCCAGGCTGCCGTCGCTAACGGGGAAGGGGGCGACAGGCCTGGGCCGGGGACTTGTACGGGACAGCGAGTGCGTCCACGGCAATCGCGCCGGACGGGCCGCAGATCAGCGGGTTCACATCGAGTGCCTCGATCAGGTCGCCGAGCTCGGCCGCCAGCGCCGAGAGCGCGGCAACGGCGTCGATGACCGCGTCCAGGTCGGCCGCGGCCGCGCCGCGCACGCCCTCGAGCAGCGCGCGGACGCGCAGCCCGGCCAGCAGCTCGCGCGCGAGGCCAGCCGTCACGGGCGGGAACGCCACGGCACGGTCGGCCAGCAGCTCGACCAGCGTCCCGCCGGCACCGACCACGACAAGCGGGCCGAGCTCAGGGTCGCGCGCGATCCCGAGCGCGAGCTCGGTCCCGGCCGGCACCTCGCGGCTCACAGCCGCGCGTGGTCCGAGGCGCGCCGCCAGGTCGGCATAGGCAGCGGCGAGCTGGGCACTGCCGGTGATGCCGAGGTGCACGCCGCCGACGTCGGACTTGTGCGCGATCGACGGCTCGTCGGTCTTCAGCACGACCGGGTACCCGACCGACTCCGCGGCGGCCAGCGCCGCCGCCTGGTCCGCGACCGGGATGGTCTTCGCAACGGTGATCCCGTACTCGGCCAGCAGCCCCAGGAGGGCCGCGCCGTGCGCCTGCCCGGAGGACAGCAGCGCCGCGGCGCGCTGTCTGCGGTCGCGGTTGGGGGTCGCCGGGCTCGAGACCGCCGCGTCGTCCGGCCGGCGGGCGTGGTCGATCAGGTGGCGCAGCGCCAGCAGCCCGGTGCGGGTGCCTTCCAGCACCGGGACGCCGCGGGCCCGCAGCTGCCCGGCGACCTCCAGGTCGATCACGCTGCCCAGGTTGCTGAGCACCACGACCGGCTTGTCCGTGCCGGCCGCCACGTCGAGGAGCGCGAGCGGGTAGGCGTCATCCCCGTCGAGCTCGTGCACGAGGTCGACCGCGAGCGCGACGGCGGCCACGCCGGGATCGTCCGCAAGCGCGAGGAGCGATCCGGCGAACAGCTCCCGCGTGCTGGCGCCGGTCCCCCAGACATCCAGCGGGTTGGCGGGCACCAGGCCGGGGTCGAGCAGCCCGGACAGCCGCGCGGTCGTCGCCGGATCAATGTCGGCAAACGGCACGCCCAGCTCGCCGGCGAGATCGACGACGTGGGTCCGCTCAAGCCCGGAGTCATGGACGGTCGCGATCCCGCCCCCAGGCACCACCCCACCCGAGCGGACGCGGCGTCCCGCGGCGAACAGCTCCACGGTGTCGGCAAGCTCGGCCAGATCGCCGACCCGGTGCACGCCGTAGGCGCGGGCTAGCGCCTCCCAGCCGCCGTCAGCGGCGGCGAGCGCGCCGGAGTGCGCGGCGACCATGGCCCGGCCCTCCGCCGAGGTTCCGGTCGTGAGCAGGACCACGGGGATCTCCCGCGCCGCGGCGCGCGCGAGCGTGTGCCGCAGGCCGCCGCCGTCCCTGATCGCCTCGAGCACGAGCGCGATCACCTTCGTCTCCGGCAGGTCCAGCGCGTAGTCGAGGTAGGCCGGCGTCGTGGTGACGAGTTCCTGGCCGGACGACACCGCGAGCGTGAACCCGAGCCGCCGCCGGGCGCGCAGCAGCGCGGAGAACACCGAGCCGGAGTGCGTGACGAGCGCGACCGGCCCGTCCGGCACCGGGTCGGGCTCGGTGTAGCCGATGGCCCGCAGGCCGCGGCTGACGTTGATGAACCCCATGCAGCCCGCTCCGCACAGCTCCATACGGGCGGCACTGGCCACCGCGGTGAGGCGTTCCCGGCCTTCAAAAGCACTGCCGAAGATCACCGCGGAGCGCGCGCCGAGCCGGCCGGCCAGCGAGAGCTGTTCGGTGAGCGCAGCGTCGGGAACGGCGAGCAGCACGAGGTCAACGGCCTCGGGCAGGTCGGCGAGCGACGGGTAGCAGCGGCGGCCGTCCAGCTCGGCGTACTTCGGGTTCACCGGGTAGATCCGCGGGCGGCTGGCGCTCTTGGCGACCTCCTCGCTCATCCGCCGGCCGAACGTGGCCGGCCGGGGCGAGGCCCCCACCAGCGCGACGCTGCGCGCCTCGAGCATGGCCTGGATCCCGGGCCGGTGTTCGGCCGGAGCATCAGGCTCCGGCCGAACCGCGAACGTGGTCACGACCGCCGGGACCGCTTGCTTGCCTTCTTGTCGCTGATCGCGGCCTTGGCAGCCTGCCAGCCGGGAATGCCGCAGACACCGCCGCCCGCGTGCGTGGCCGAGCTGCCGTAATACAGGCCAGGGACCGGCGTCCGGTAGTCGGCGAAGCCGGGCGCGGGCCGCATGTGGAACAGCTGCTCGAGCGACAGCTCGCCGTGGAAGATGTTGCCGCCGATGAGGCCGTACTCCTGCTCCATCTCGTAGGGGCCGACGATGTCGCGGTGCAGGATCGACGCCTTGAAGTTCGGCGCCAGCTCGTTGTAGCAGTCGATCATGCGATCGGCGTAGGCCTCGAGTTCCTCGGTGTGCGGCTCGAGGTTCCAGTCCTGCGGCACCCACTGGGTGAACAGGGACATGATGTGATTGCCCTCGGGGCAGAGCGTCTTGTCGAACGCGGTCGGGATCACGCCGTCGCTGAACGGCCGGACCGCGGCCTTGCCCTCGCGGGCGTCCTGGAACGCGCGCTCGATGTACTCCATCGTCGGCGCCATCTCGACCGATCCGGTGTGGTGCTCCTGGAGCTCGACGCCGGGGTCGGCAATGAAGTCCGGCAGCTCGGCCAGCGCGAGGTTGATCTTCACCACGCCGCTGCGGGTCTTCCAGCGCTCGATGTCGGCCGTGAAGTCGGCGGGCAGGTTCTCGGGGCCGACCTGCTCGAGGAACGCCGTGCGCGGGTGCAGGGTCGACACGATCGTCTTCGCGCGCAGCTCATCGCCGTTGGCCAGCACGACCCCGGCCGCGCGGCCGCCCTCAACGAGGATGCGGGCCACCGGGGCGTTGATCCGGATCTCCGCGCCGTGGCTGCGGGCCGCCAGCTCGATGGCGTTCGAGACGGCGCCCATGCCGCCCTCCTGGAATCCCCAGTTGCCGAGGTGACCGTCGCCCACGTCGCCGATCGAGTGGTGCGCCATCACGTAGGCGGTGCCCGGCTCGTACGGCCCGGCCCAGGTGCCGATCACGCCGTTGACCGCGAGCGCGCCCTTGACCTCCGGCGATTCGAACCAGTCGTCGAGCAGGTCGGCGATGCTCATGGTCATCAGCCGGGTCACGTCGGCGATCGTGCGCACGTCAAGGCCGCGGTTGCGCCAGGCCAGCTTCAGCGTGGCCGCAAGCTCGCGCGGCTTGCGTGAGCCGATCGCGGGCGGCACGGTCAGCAGCAGCGGGCCGAGCACGTCGGCGAGCCCGGCCAGCCAGGCGTCCCACTTCGGCATCGCGTCGGCGTCCTTCTTGGACCACTTCGAGACCGACTCGTGGTTGCGCTTGGCATCGTCGGCGTACAGCTTGATCGAGCCGCCCTCGGGAAACGCCTGGTAGTAGGGGCCCATCGGGTAGATCTTGTAGCCGTGCCGGTCGAGCTCCAGATCCTTGATGATCGTCGGCGGCAGAAGGCTCATGACGTAGGAGAGCCTGGTCACCTTGAACTCCGGGGCATCTGGCCAGGGCGACTCTGTCGTCGCCGCGCCGCCGGTCTTATGGCGTCCCTCCAGCACCACCGTCTTTGCCCCTGACCGGGCCAGGTAGGCCGCGGCGACCAGTCCGTTGTGCCCGCCTCCGACGACAATCGCGTCGTATGTCGCGGTCATGATTTCGCCTTCCTTAGCTTGCGGAACTCGCCCGCGGTCTGCTCGCAGAGCCGGCGGGGGCCTGGTTCACACGCGCTGCTCGGCGTGCGATGCTGGCCCGCACTGCGGTACCGCTGTGCTGTCCGGCTCTGCTGCAACTACGGGTTGACTGAATGTTCAGTCTAGAAACCTGATAGCCTGTCCGGCAAGAGGGTGCCTCGCGGCGAGAAGGACCGGAACGCGCAGACAGACGGCCGTAGAACGGGAATTATTGCCGCCATGAGAGGAACAGCCGCGATGACCGACCGCGCATCAAATGGCGTCGACAGCGCCGGGACCGCCGATCAGCGACGGGCCCAGATGCTGCACGCAGCGCTGGAGGTTATCTCCGAACGCGGCTACGCCGACACGAGAATCGCGGACGTGGCCGAGCGGGCCGGGGTCAGTCCGGCTCTGGTGATCTATTACTTCAAGACCAAGGATCAGCTGCTCACCGAGGCGATCCGGTACTACGAGGACCACTGGTACGCCGCCGGGCAGCGCCGGATGGCCGAGATGACCTCGGCCGCCGCGCAGCTCGAGGAGTACGTGGCGATGAACTGCCTCACCGAGCACGACCCGGAGCCGGCCGGCTCCGGGTCGCTGTGGCTGGACTTCTGGTCGCAGGCGGTCAGGAACCCCGAGGTCGCGAGCGTCAGGCAGAAGTCGGACGAGCGCTGGCGCGCGGTCATCGCCGCGCTGGTCGTGGCTGGCCAGGAGGCCGGCGAGTTCCGCCAGGTGGATCCGGACAACTTCGCGGTCTGCATGTCGACGCTGCTGGACGGGATGACGATCCAGATCGCGCTGAACGATCCGGTGGTTGACGGGGTCAGGGGATTTGAGCTAAGCATGCAGTTCGCCGCTGATCAGCTGGGCTTCAGCTGGACAGCGGGCCGCGGCCGCCAGACCGTGGAGCAGCAAGTCCGACCTGAAGGGTAGGTGTCGGGATGGCCGGTGGCCGGATCGAACTCGTCTCGCTGACCAAGCGGTTCACCGAGATCGCGGTCGATAACATCGACCTGCAGATTGCCAGCGGCGAGTTCTTCTCCCTGCTTGGCCCATCCGGCTGCGGCAAGACGACCACCCTGCGGCTCATCGCCGGCTTCGAGGAGCCGACGGGCGGCAAGATCCTGCTCGACGACGTCGACGTGTCCGCCGTGCCGCCGCACAAGCGCAACGTCAACACGGTCTTCCAGAGCTACGCGCTGTTCCCGTTCCTGACCGTTTACGACAACGTCGCGTTCGGCCTGCGCAACAAGCGGCTGTCCAAGTCGGAGCTGGACAGCCGCGTTTACGCCGCGCTCGAGCTCGTGAAGCTGAGCCAGTTCGCCAAGCGGCGGCCGGGCCAGCTGTCCGGCGGCCAGCAGCAGCGCGTCGCGCTCGCCCGGGCGCTGGTCCTCCAGCCCTCGGTGCTGCTGCTCGACGAGCCGCTGGGCGCGCTCGACGCCAAGCTCCGCCGCTCGCTCAAAGTCGAGCTGAAGGCCCTGCAGGAGCAGGTCGGCATCACCTTCCTGTACGTCACGCACGATCAGGAGGAGGCGCTGACGATGTCGGACCGCCTCGCGGTCATGCGGGACGGCAAGATCGTGCAGATGGGCGTGCCGACCGAGGTCTACGAGGAGCCCGCCGACACCTACGTGGCCGACTTCCTCGGCGTGTCCAACCTGATGGCGGTCGAAGTGGTGTCCCGCGGTCCCGGCACCCAGTGCGACGTCCGGCTCGGCGAGAGCGTGCTCACCGCCGAGCACGGGGGCCAGGACGCACCCGACCGGGCCCACGCGGTGATCAGGCCCGAGCGCGTGCGGATCGAGGAGTTCGGCTCGCCCGGCCCCAACCGGGTCCCGGCGATGGTCGAGCGCCTGGTCTACCTCGGCTCGTCCACGCAGGTCTACCTGCGCCTGGCCGCGGGCAGCGACGTGCAGGTCCTGCTGACCAACGACGGCGTCCGCCCGGACCTCGCCCAGGGCACGCCGGTCCACGCCTTCTTCGCCCCGGATGCGCTCCGGGTGCTGACCGGCGGCGCTCCGGTGGCCGACCTCAACGCGACCGCGCCCGAAGCAGACCTGGCCCAGGCCAGCTAGCCGCGGACCGCCTGCTGGCCTCGCGTGCGGCCAGCCCGCCTTCGTCGGCCGCCCGAACTGTGTCCGCATCGGCTCACCACAGTCATGTGGTCGATGAATGCCAGCTACCCAGGCGCGCGGGACCGGGCGATGCCGCGCAGAAGGTTCGGTTAGTACCTTTTATCTAGGTCGGCTGACGGTACAACGCGCCACCTACCTCCAGTTCCGTTGGCCCAAACCCGGACAAGCCCGGCGCAGAACCGAACGGAAGTGGGGGTAAGTTGACCCGGGCTCCAACTACGTACCGCTTCGGGCTAATCTGACGACCTTTTTGATCTGGTTTGCGTGACGCAAACGGCTACGAAGTCGCGCGATACATCGGCAGCCGACACATTGTAAAGCGACAAAAGCCCCGCACCGGCAGACTGCCAACAGTGCGGCATAGGTACTGCCAGAGCGACAGTTATGCCGCCCCATGAGACGATTATGGGGAGCTTTGCCGGTATTGCGGGATCCCGTTCGGTCCGCCTGCCCTGGCCCGCGGCGGAAGCGCGCGGCGGGCCATCGGCGCGCCAGGCACGCCTCCTCCAACGCTACGCAGTCGGATATTTCGATTTCGTAGCATGGGAGTGGCAGGTAGCCCGGTCAGAAGATGACGTAGATCTTGCGGATCGTCTCGTGGATCTGCCAGGTCCCGGCCCAGCCCAGCGGGAACACGGCCGTGTTGCCGGCGCTGACCTCGAGCGGCTCGCCGCCCTCGGGCGTGACGGTCATCCGTCCGGCCACGATGTGCACGAACTCGTTGGTCTCGAGCTTCCAGTACGACGGGCCGGGTGTGCACTCCCACACCCCGATCTCCTGGTCGCCGTCCTGCCAGAGCGTCAGCCCGGCAGTCTGCATCGGCTCCCCGGTCGCCTCTTCCAGCGGACCCCAGTCCTCAAGCTCGGCGGTCGCGGCGGCAGCCAGGTACGGCGTTACGTCGGTCATTGCGAAGGGTTCCTCTCGGGGGTTAGGAAAGCGTCAGCTTGCCGGGGGCCTGCGGTGCGTGCTCGGGGAACGGCAGTGCGATCGGGTCGGTCCCGAGTTTGCTGTTGCCGGCGTCGTCGAACCGATCCAGACCCAGGTCGGTCACGTCCACGACGTCGGAGCGGCCCGTCAGCGCCACGTCCGCGGTCGCCCTGGCCACGGCCGGGCCCCACATCATGCCGGCTCCGCCGGCGCTGGCGACGGTGACTCCGGCCAGGGTCTCGCCGCGCACGATCGCGGGGCCGATGATCGGCAGATGGTCGGGGGTGTAATCGATCGTGGCGGCCCAGGTCCGCCGCAGCCCGAGGCTGGCGGTGACCGGCACGAGCTCGGCCAGCCGCTGGCGCATCAGGGCAAGGTAGGGCTCGTCGACGGCACGCGCCTCGCCCGGCGTCTCGTCCGGGTTGCTCATGCCGAACAGGAGGCCGCCCTCTTCCGGCCGCCAGTACAGCCCGGCAGCCAGGTCGAAGACCATCGGGACGCGTTCGGCCGCGAGATCTGGGTGCGGCTCGGTCACCGCGACCTGATGCCGCACGCCGCCGGTGGGGATCCTGATCCCCGCCAGGCTGCCGACCTGAGCCAGCTCGGGACCGCCGGTCAGCACCACCAGCGGGGCGGCTACTGGCCCCGCGGTCGTGTGGATGCCGACGACCTGCCCGCCGGAGGTCTCCAGGCCCGTGCACGCCACATGCTCGTGGACCTGCACGCCGCTCATTGCGAGCGCGACCGCGTACGCGGTGACGTTGCGTGGCGGCGTGAGGTAGCCGTCCTCGGCGCAGTAGGTGCCCCCGAGCGTCCGGCCCGGGGCGAGCGTGGGGTTGAGCGAGTCGAGCTGGCCCGGCTCCAGCCAGCGGACTTGCAGCCCGAGCCGGTTCTGCATCTCCATCCGCTCGCGGGCCGCCGCGACGTCGGCATCGGTGAAGCAGGGCAGCAGGTAGCCCTGCTGGGTAAAGCCGGAGTCAACGCCGAGCTCATCGTGCTGCCCGAGATAGAACCTGCGGGACCACTCGCCCAGCTCGACGGCCCACGGAGTGCCGCCCTGAGTCCTGACGATTCCCGCCGCCCGGCTGCTCGCGCCCTGGCCGAGGGTGCGCTTCTCGATGAGCGCTACTCGCTCAACGCCGCTGCGCCGGAGGAAATAGGCGCACCACGCGCCGATGGTTCCACCGCCGATGACAACGGCGTCGGCCGATCCCGGCAGCTCGCTCGCCTTCATCTGCACTGGCCGATCCTGGCATAAACTGAATGTTCAGTCAAGGCACGGCTCACGCTCTCGCTCGCCCCTGGCACGATGAAGGCGGCGGCTGCACACTGGCAACCGCCGCCCTCGTTCCCTCGTGATAATTCTGAGTCTGCCCCGACCGGCTAGCTGTGGCGAGACCCGAGGAAGCCGCGCTGCTTCTTGGACATGCGGTTCTTCCTCCGCTTGCGGATACCGGTCATCGCGAGCATGGTCGCGCAGACAGCCGCGATCGCCATGACAGACTTCATGAGGCGCATGTGCGATTTCCCTCCCCCGATGTCCTACAGGCTGCCGTTCGTGCATCTCTGCCTAGCCGGGCGGACCCGGCCGGCACGACGGCGCTGTAGATCAACCCGGCAGGTACCCGGTCGCAAGACGCGACAAACGCTGCCTCGCCGGCCCGGCGCAAGTGCGCTCACGGCGTACTGCGGCCCGTTCCGTTTGGCCGGCTGGCCTGGCGGGTAGCCGCAGCCTGCTCTAGACTGAACGTTCAGTCAAGATGAGGCGGGCGCGATGTACGGGTTGTCGGATGAGGATCTGCAGATCCAGGCCAGCGCGCGGATGCTCGCCGACGAGCTGATCCCGCTCGAGGTCGAGGCCGAGCTCAATAACGGCGACCTGCCTAAGGAGGTCGTCGCCGGGCACAAGGCGCGGGCGATCGAGCTCGGGCTCTACGCGACGAACATGCCCAGGGAGCTCGGCGGGGGCGGCTGCAGCGCGCTGCAGCAGGTACTCGTTCAGGAGCAGGTCGGCCGCGTCACGAACGCCCTCGCCTGGGTCGTGGCCACTCCCCCGTCCTGGCTGCCGTCGGTAGCGACCGAGTACCAGATCGACCGGTTCGTCCGGCCGGCGGTGCGCGGCGAGCGCGAGGAGTGCTACGCGATTACCGAGGAAGGGGCGGGCTCGGACGTCGACGCCATTGTCGCCACGGCCCGCCGGGATGGCGACGACTACGTGCTGAACGGCGAGAAATGGCACGTCACCTCGTACAACACCGCCGACTTCGCGTTCTTCCAGGGCAAGCTCGTCGGCGGCGACCATGACGGCGAGCACGCGATGTTCCTCGTCGACCTGCCGAGCCCGGGCGTGCGCGTGCTCCGTACCCCGGCCTACACGCACACGATCAGCCACCATCACCCGATCGTCGAGTTCAGCGACGTGCGGGTCCCCGCCAGTCACCTGGTCGGCGCCGAGGGCGACGGGATGAGCTTCGCCTACGAGTGGTTCAGGTTCGAGCGGATGATGGTCGCGGCCCGCTGCCTGGGCGGGGCGCAGCGGCTGGTCGATGAGATGACCGCGTTCGCCAGGGAACGCGAGGTCAACGGCCGCCCGATCACCCACCTGGGCGCGATCCAGGCGATGCTGGCCGACAGCCTGACCGAGCTGTTCGCCGCGAGGTCGATGGTCTATGAGACCGCGCGCGGCATCGACGCCGGCGCCGACGTCAAGGTGCAGCACGCTCAGTGCTCGATGGCCAAGCTGTACGCATCCGAGATGGCGGGCCGGGTGGCCGACCGGGCGGTGCAGGTCTTCGGCGGCCGGGGATACATGCGCGAGAACGTGGCCGAGCGGCTGTTCCGCGAGCTGCGGGTCGAGCGGATCTGGGAAGGGACCAGCGAGGTCCAGCGCTCGATCATCGCCGATCAGATGGTGAAGCGCGGCCCGCGCACGCTCGCCTGACCACGGCCTGACCGGCATGGCGCCGGCCTTGGTGTACCTAAGCAGCCGCGGTCAGCGCGGCTGGTCCGCTAGCGTGCGGTCATGCCTACGGCCTGGCCAGCAGTCAACTACGAACAGTGGCGCGCCACGTGCGACACCCTGCACGCGCACACGCAGGTACTCGGCAAGCTTGCCGCCCGGCTTGCCCCGCCCGAGCCGCAGCTGCAGCACGCGGCGCTGCGCCTGACCGCCCGCGGCTGGGAAACCGCGCCGCTGCCCGCCCCTGACGGCTCGGGCTCGCTGGCCGTCGCGCTCGACCTGCGCCGGCACCAGGCGGTGGTCGAGCACAGCGATGGTCAGGAGAAGCTGATCCCGCTGTATCCGCACCGGCCGGTAGCGGAGGTGACGGAGGAGGTCCTGACTGCCGTGCGGGCGTTCGGCGGGCCGGTCACGATCGATCCGACTCCGCAGGAGGTGCAGTGGACCTCGCCGCTGGACGACGACTACGAGCACGCCACCTATGACGCCGATCAGGTCGGTGACTACTTCGCCGCCGCCACGCAGGCCGCGCTCGTGCTGGCCGCCTACCGCGCGCCCTACCGCGGCCGCTCGACGCCGGTCAACGCCTGGTGGGGCTCGTTTGACCTGGCGGTGAGCCTCTTCTCCGGCGCACCCGCGGACCCGCCATCAGACGACTTCATCATGCGCAACGCGATGGACTCGCAGGAGGTGGCGGTCGGCTGGTGGCCCGGCGACGGACGGTACCCGAAGGCCGCGTTCTACGCGTACGCGCACCCGGCGGTCGAGGGCTTCGCCCGCAGCACCCTGGCCTCGGCGGCCGCCCGCTGGGATGCCAGCCTCGGCGAGTTCATCCTGGACTGGGACGACGTGCGCACGGCCAGCGATAAGCACGCGACCGCGCTGCAGTTTGCCCAGTCAGCCTTCCTGCACGCGTGCGCCGTCTGTGACTGGGATCCGGCCCTGGCCGCGAGCGCGGAGGGCACCCCGCCGCCAGTCCACTAGGCGGACTAACCCTGCGGCAGGCTGGCCTCGATCGCGGTGACGAGCTCCTCGGCGTCCGGAGCGGTCATCGGGCGGAACCGGCCGAGGATCGCGCCGTCGGGACCGACGAGGAACTTCTCGAAGTTCCACTGGATGTCGCCCGCCTGGCCATCGGCGTCCGGTGTGGCCGTGAGCTCGGTATAGATCGGGTGCCGGTCCGGCCCGTTAACGTCGATCTTCTCGAACATCGGGAACGTCACGCCGTACGTGGCCGAGCAGAACTCGGCGATCTCCTCGGCGCTGCCGGGCTCCTGACCGCCGAACTGGTTGCAGGGGAAGCCCACTACCGAGAAGCCACGGGGGGCGTACCGCTCCTGCAGCTGCTCGAGGCCGGTGTACTGCGGCGTCAGCCCGCACTTCGACGCGACGTTGACGACCAGCAGGGTCTTGCCGTCGAGCGCGCTCAGTGAGGACGGCTCGCCCGCCAGGGTGTTGACAGGGTAATCGCGCAGGGCCACGGTCATGTCCTTACGGTCGCAGGAGTTCAGCACCTGCTCTCAACACGGGCAGGGGCATCTATATGCCGACCGTAGCGACCGGCAGCGCGCAGCGTCGTTCCCGTCAGGAAATGGCTGGAACTGACAGTGCGGGCCGGTCCCAGACGGACTCTCCGCCGTAACCGCGCGCGACCAGGGTGACGAACTGGTACACCGCATCCTCATCTGGCGAGAGCGGGCCCGCGATCGCGTGGGCCGAGCTCAGCCCGCGATGCACCGACTCGCATGCTCCCCAGTCCTGCTGATTCGTGATGTCCCAGAACTCGACCGCGTAGCCCGGATCAAAGTCTGGCCGCTCGAGTGCCTCGGGCGCGAAGGCCCAGGTGCACTCGATGATCGTTCGATCGGCGGCCAGTGGCGTGAGCCGGTGCGTCATCACGTAGTCCGGGTGCAGGCTCAGGAGCACGTTGGGGAAGATGTTGACGTAGATGACGGTGCGCAGGCCGGTCGCGTCCAGCCCGCGCAGTGGCGTCCCCAGGCTGGTGCCATCCAGTGACATGGTGGTCATGCCATCGCGCAGGTCCATCCAGCCGCCGACCCAGGCACCCCCGGCTGGGTAGTTCTCGCCGCTCTTCGGCGGACTGACCCGGCATAGCTCGGGGTGGATCATCGGGCAGTGGTAGCACTCGTGATAGTTCTCGGTGAGGATCTTCCAGTTTGCCGCCGCGTCGTAGACGTGCCTGCCCTTGATGACCAGCCGCTCCGGCTCGTACGGCGCAACCAGCGTGTCTAGTTCGGCGAGCGCGTCCGTCAGCGACCCGGCGGTGCCGGAGCCGTCCACGAAGATCAGCCCGTGCCACTCGATGACCGGCAGCTCGACGAGTCCCCACCTGGTTTCGTCGAACCCGGCAGTCCCCTTGAATCCCTTGGCCGTCGTCAGCCGGCCATCGAGGCCGTAGCTCCAGGAGTGATACGGGCAGACGATGCCCGGCCGCTGCGCCGATCCGCCGCACGGCAGCAGCTCGTGGCCCCGGTGGCGGCAGAAGTTCGCGAACGCATGCAGGACACCGTCCTCGTCGCGGGTCAGCAGCACGCCGCCGTCGCCGACCGACTCGGCCCGCTGGTCACCGGGGTTCGCAAGCTCGGCCGAGAAGCCGACGCAGGTCCATCCGGCCCCGAAGAAGTTCTTCTGCTCCCAGGCGAACACCGCCGGGTCCACGTAGGCGGCAGGCGGCAGCATCCGGCTCTCGCCGAACGGCTTCAGCGACTCGGCGAGAGCCGCTGGGGCGATGGGCGCAGGCGAGTGCTGCGCATGCGAAAACCGAGACTGACTGACCATACAGTCAATTCTAGATTCTCGGCTCCGGGGATGTCCACCCGGCAGCGCGGCCCTATCCGCACGCCTAGCTTGATGGTAGATATACCGGTACGACCGCGCTCGTCCGGGTCACGGGGCCACTAACGGGGAACCATGAACGAGCCACCTGAGGCTGCACACTGGTCCGACCCTGAGATCATCGGCCAGGCGGCCATGAGTCCCGAGTCCGGGGGGCCCGGGCCGACCGAGATTGCGCCGGTGCCCGAGACCTCGGCGGTCCTGGTTAGCTTTCCTGGAACGGCTCCGCAGGGCCGGGCCAGCATCGCCGTCCGCGCGTTGCTCGCGGCTCCGCACATCGTCGTGCTCATCGCCCTGTTGATCGAGGCGGCGGCGGCAGTGCTCGCCGGCTGGGTGGCGGCGATCTTTGCCGGCCAGCTTCCGGACTGGACCCACGAGTTGCTGTCCGCGGTCCTCCGGTGGTCAGTCCGGGTCGCCGCTTACCTGTTCCTGCTGACCGACAGCTATCCGCCTTTCCA
The DNA here is from genome assembly GCA_036758685.1 of Streptosporangiaceae bacterium. Classification (GTDB taxonomy): domain Bacteria; phylum Actinomycetota; class Actinomycetes; order Streptosporangiales; family Streptosporangiaceae; genus JAJYUU01. The sequence continues at coordinate 25,235 of DAIOWC010000025.1, forward strand.
CTTCGACGACAGCGACTATCCGGTTCGGCTGTTCACCCGGTCCACGAGGCTCACTCGGCTCGCGGTGCTGCTGCGCGGCTTCGCCGTGCTCCCCGCGGCGCTCCTGGCTGCGCTCGCCTCGGTCGGCCTGTTGATCCTGGCGCCGTTCGCCTGGCTGATCGCGCTGGTCGCGGGCCGGCTCCCGGCCGCGTGGCATGACGCGATTGCGGCGATCATCCGGTTCGATGCTCGCGCTTGCGGCTACGCGTGGATGGTGACGCCGGCCTACCCCGCCGGACTGCTCGGAGACAAGCGCGAATCACCCGAGGGCCCCTGGCGGCTGGTGCTGCCTGCGGGCGCCAGCATGCTCGTTAAGGCGGGAGTCATCGCCGGGCTGGCCGGGCTCGCCGGAGGCGTCGTGACCTCGGTCGAGCTGACCAGGCCCGTGAGCTACCCGGTTCAGTCGAAGGTCGAGGCGCTTTATCTGCTCAACCAGGCCTGGTACGCGATGCCACCCGCGTTCTTGCAGATCCAGAGCGAGGAACAGTCGTGTCACGCGCTCGCGTGCCTGACGGCCGGGCTCGGCCGGAGCGCTCAGATAGTTCGGACCTTCATCGTGGGCGTCAGGGAGGCAGGCATTCCGCCGCCCTATACGGCCGAGGCGAGCATGCTGATCGCAGCGGCCAGCCGGCTTGCCGACGATCTGTCGCGACTGGCGGCGATTCGATCGATCGCTCAGGGCCGGGCGGAGGTGCCGCGACTGCTCTCAGATGTGAACGCCGCGGGTAATCAGTGCGGCGCTATCTACAACCAGCTGTCCCTCGATCTCATCGGCTGACTGCGCCGTTTTCAGCAAACTGCAAATGCATATGGGATCTTAGGCTATTTTGCTGAACGTCGGTAAATCGCCCGGCCCCGCAGGCAGGACATAAGAATGACTGACACCCCAGGTCAGCCAGCAGCGTGGGTTCGCCCACTGCACCCGATGTTCACCCATTTCCCGATTGCCGCCTACGTGCTTGCTGCCGGTTTCGACATCATTTCCGTGGTCGGCGGCCCGCACCGTTCCTGGGCGGGCCAGTTATGGCATGCGGGCACGTACGTGCTCATTGGCGGTCTCGCCATCTGCCTGGTAACGATGATGACCGGCTTCGCGGATCTGATTCGCTTCGGTGAGCGCCGGTCCCCCGTGGTGCGGATCATCGCCGTTCATGTATGCATCATGGCCGCGGTCTTCATGATCGGAGTCGGCGATCTCGCGCTGCGGCTCAGCGACCTGCACCGGGCCAGCACGCCGCCGGCCGTGCTCATCCTGACGATCGCGGCGGCGGTGGGCGTCTGCACCGGCGCGTTCTTCGGCGGCACGCTCGTTTACAAGCACGGCGCCGGTGTCATGATGGCAGCGCCAGCGGCAGACGAGCCCGACGGGAGCGACGCCGCCAGGCTCCGGACCGCCGCGGCCAACCGATCCGCCGCCAACGGATCCGAGGCCAGCCGGGCAGCCGCCAACGGATCCGCGGCCGACGGCGCCCAGCCATCCCGCCGGCGGCCGACGCGCATCGGAGCCCGGCCGATCAGCCACCGGACGCGCCGCGACCTTGATGACACCGCCTAGTCGGCGCGCGCGGCCTGATCGACTCGCTCCGCGGTGCTGCGCGGATCGCCCGGATGACCGCTGCGCAAGACCACCCGGTGCAAGGTGACGGTCAGCGGGAACGGCGGCTGATAGTCGTCGTTGAACGGCAGCCCGCCGTCGCGCCCGACCAGCATCCGCGCGCCCGCGGTGGACAGGCCGGGGAAAAGCGCCGGCTTGCTGTGGCTGGCGTCGGCCGTCAGTTCGCCGTCGACGTGGAGGCTCAGCCGGGCTGGCCCGGTCAGTGACGGCTCGTAGCTCACGCTGACCGAGTGCCGCCCCGGCGGCAGGACGTCGGGCCCGGCCACCCTGGTGGCCACGCCGAGCGAGATCAGGCAGCTGACCGGCCGGCCGTCCAGCAGGTAGAACGCCCACCCGCCGTTGAGGTCGCCGAGCGCGCAGATCACGCCCTCGGGCGGCTGCGCCGCCTTGCCGGCATCGGGGATCTCGAGCTCGGCCGTCGCGGTGAACCCGCGCATCATCGTCGGCAGCTGGGCCTCGCAGATCCCGCCGCCGCCCGGCACGTAACTCGCCTCGGCGGGCGGCGGGTACTCGCCCGGATGGATGCCGGTCCTGGACTTGGGTCCTTCCCAGAGCGGCAGCACCTGGTTCCGGCCGGCCTCGGCCCACCACAGCTCGCGCAGCGCCAGCAACCGCGGCGCCTCCGAAGCGGACAGATCACGCGCCTCGGCGAAGTCGTCGTCCAGGTTGAACAGCGCCCAGCGGTCGTCGTCAAAGTCCTGGCTGCCGGTCAGGAACTGCCGTTCCCCGAACAGCGGCGAGACGTAGTCCGTCGTTGCCTTCCAGCCGTCGTGATAGATGCCGCGGGAGCCGTGCATCTCGAAGTACTGGGTGCGCCGCGGGCTGTCGGCGTCCGGATCGGCGAAGCTGGCAGCGATGCTCGCACCCTCGACTGGCAGCTGGGCAACGCCATCCACGGCCTCGGGCGCGGCCACGCCCGCGGCATCGAGCACGGTGGCGCACAGGTCGATCGCGTGGCAGAACTGCGGCCTGACCGCGCCGGGCGCGGCCAGGTGACCGGGCCAGTGCACAACCAGCGGCGTCCGGACGCCGCCGAGCCACGCGTAGCGCTTCCATAGCTGCAGTGGCGTGTTGCCTGCCCACGCCCATCCCCACGGATAGTGGTTAAAGGCACGATGGCCGCCGAGTTCGTCGATGTGCTCCAGTGCCTCGGCCACACCCTCGACCCCGCCGAGCCAGGCGTGGGGCTCGTTGAACGTTCCGATCTGGCTGCCCTCGGCGCTCGCGCCGTTGTCGGAGAGGACAAGCACGAGCGTGTTGTCGAGGTCGCCGCGCTCGCCGAGGAAGTCGAGGAACCGTCCGATCTGCGCGTCCGCGTGAGTGACGAACCCGGCGAAGACCTCCATGTACCGGGCGAACAGCCGCCGTTCATCAGTCGATAGCGATTGCCAGTCCGGCACCCACGGCGGCCGCGGCGTTAGCTCGGTCCCGCCGGGCACGATCCCCTCTGCGGCCTGCCGGCCGAAGGTCGCCTCGCGCTCGGCCTCCCAGCCGTGGTCAAACGCGCCCCGGTACGGCTCGACCCACTCGGCCGGCACCTGGTGCGGCGCGTGGGCGGCGCCGGTGGCGAGGTAACAGAAGAACGGCTTGCCCGGAGTCGCCTGCCGCTGATCGAGCACCATGGCGATGGCGCGGTCAGCGAGGTCCTCGCTGAGGTGATAACCCTCAGCCGGGGAACGCGATGGCTCGATGTGGGTGTTGTCCTGCACCAGCGGCGGGTACCACTGGCTCGTCTCCGCCGCCAGGAAACCGTAGAACCGCTCGAACCCCAGGCCCAGCGGCCAGCGGTCCATCGGCCCCGAGACTGAGTACTCGCCGCGCGGGCACAGATGCCACTTCCCGACAGCCATCGTGTTGTAGCCGGCATCGCGCAGGACCCGCGGCAGCAGGGCCGCCGACTTGGGGATGCGCCCGGTGTAGCCGGGGAAGCCCAGCGGCGTTTCCATGGTCATGCCCATGCCCACGGCGTGGTGGTTGCGCCCGCTGAGCAGCGCCGCCCTGGTCGAGGAACAGATCGACGTGACGTGGAACCGGTTGTAGCGCAGGCCGCCGGCGGCCAGCCGGTCGATGTTCGGCGTCGCGATCGCCGAGCCGAAGCAGCCGAGCTGAGCAAAGCCGATGTCGTCAAGAACGACAATCACGACGTTCGGCGCACCCGGATCCGGCCTTCGATAGGGAACGTAACGCGCCGTCCCCTCGCTCATCCGCCTGATCACGCCCGCCCGCGCACGGTCACTCACCACGACCCCCTCTGGGCGTTCAGCAAATTCAGAACAAACTTGCTTCAAGATCGGCCAATTGACCTATCTTGCCCTAAGCTCCCCCCTGCGTACCTTCACGCATGATGACGCATGTCATCTCATGAGTTGTCACAGGGGGCAATAAGTGCACCGTAGTTTCCGTTTTGCCACGGTCGCCAGCCTGGCTGGGGTGCTGACCGCTGGCTTGCTTGTCGGCCCGGCGATCGCTCAGGCCGCGAGCCCGAGCCCAACCAAGGCCGCTGTCCGGCTTCCGCTCTCGGCCCGCCAGATGACGGCCGACCGCCTCGCGAGCCAGCACCTCACGAAGGCCGCCAGTTCGCTGACTGGTCTGGCCGAGTCGGCGGACGGCCAGCCGCTCGCCGACGTCTGCGTTCTCGCCTACGGCCCGTCGGGCGTCAGGTTCGCTGTGACCGGGTCCGATGGCCGCTACTTCCTTTCCGGTCTGCGGACGGGCACGTACCACATCCGCTATCAGGGCTGCGGCCGCTCGGCGGCCTACGCGCCCGAATGGTACGGCGGCGCTGCGGTCCGATCAGCTTCTCACCCAGTCGTCGTCGACCAGTCCAGGATGCAGCCGCTAGCCCCGGTAATCCTGCACTCGATCGTCGCGCCGACGGCGGGCTCGGCGCAGGCAGCCCAGGCCGCCCACGCCACCGCCGCCGCGCCCTTGACCGGGGGACTGACTCGCAGTGCCGGTTCCTCGGCCCAGCCCCTCAGCCATCCAGGAGCGACGGCCATCGTCGCTACGGCGAGCGGCGGGCGGATCTCCGGCGTCGTCACCGGGCCGCACGGCAAGCCGCTCGGCGGCATCTGCGTCGAGGCCGATCAGCTGGTCGCGCCGTATGGCTTCACCGATGCCCGAACGGCCAAGAACGGCCACTACGAGACGAACAAGCTTCCGGCCGGCGGCTATTCGGTGGTCTTCTTTGTCGCTGGCTGCGGCAGCAGAGGCAACTGGCTCGTCCAGGTCTACAAGGACAAGGACACGTTCACGGACCCGACGTCCGTCAAGGTAATCAAGGGCAAGGTCACCACCGGCATCGACGCCACATTGAAGCTGGGCGGCGAGATCTCCGGCACGATCACCGGCCCGAAGGGTAACAAGATCTCCGAGGTCTGCGCGTTCGCATCATGGGTCGGCAAGTCCGCCCCGCTGTACGTGGACGGCACCGAGTCAGTCAACGGCGTCTATCACCTCTACGGCATGCCTGCGGGCTCCTACCGGCTCGACTTCGAGCCGTGCGACGTCAAGGCGCTTGCCTACCTGCCGGCCTCGTATCCCAAGGTGGTCCGGCTCAAGTCGCGCCAGCTGCTCGGCGGGATCAACGTCGTCCTGCCGCTCGGCGGCGTGGTCTCCGGCGTGGTCACGAACGCAGCCAACGCCCCGCTCAAGGGCATCTGCGTCTACGTCCAGCCGAACTCGCCCTATTCGGACTCGGGCAGCGGCGCGGTGACGAACGCCGCGGGCGAGTACTCGGCCGTCGGCCTGACCACCGGGTCGTACACGGTGCAGTTCGAGCCGAGCTGCGGTACCACGGGCAACTACGTCGCGGTTAACTATCCCAAGCCGGTCAACGTCACGGCCGCCAAGACCACAGCGGGGATTGACGCGGTGCTGCCGCCGGGTGCGACAGTCTCGGGGACCGTCACCGGGCCAGGCGGCAAGCCCCTGGCCGGCATCTGCGTCGAGGTCTATGAGACCGACAACAGCAACAACGACTACGACAACGCCGTGACGTCGGCCGCCAATGGCACCTACTCCACCGACCAGCTGCCCACGGGTACCTTCGCCGCGGAGTTCACCGGAGGCTGCGGCAACCGGGGCAGTTACGCACCCCAGGCCTACAACAACGCGCCTTGGTTCTCGCCCGGATCGATCACGGTAACCGAGCCGGGGCAGAGCATCACCCACATCAGCGCCGCTATGAAGCCCGGCGCCACCATCACCGGCACCGTGCGCGGTCCGGGCGGTCGCGGCCTGAGCGGCATCTGCGTGGCGCCGCTGGCCGCCGAGGGCTTCAGCCAAGGGGGCTTCCCCGTGGTCAGCCGCGATGGCAGTTACATTCTGAATAACCTTCTGCCCGGGCAGTACGCAATGAGCTTCGAGCCCGAATGCGGAATCACCGAGGATCTGACTGCCGCGTACTACGGGTCGAAGCTGGTACCCGATTTCATCTCGGCCACTGCCGGGACAACGTCGGGTATCAACGCTGTGCTGTCTGCGGCCGGCAACATGAATGGCGAGGTCCTCTCCAGATCCGGCAAGCCCCAGCCCAACACGTGTGTCGAGCTGACCGGCCTGAGCGCAGCCAACCAGGATGTGTCCGGCGAGGGCCTAGCCGGGGGCAAGTACTACCGGTTCACCGGGCTGCCGCCTGGCCCGTACCAGGTCGCGTTCGCGCCCGGCTGCCTCAGCAACAGCAACTACGAGAACCAGTGGTACAAGGACAAGCCCACGCCGGCCGGCTCGGCGAAGGTTGTCGTCAGGGCGGGCAAGACCACCAGGGGCGTCAGTAGCGCGCTGATCCTCGGCGGTTCGCTCGCCGGGACGGTCACCTATCACGGCAAGCCGCTCCCGAACATGTGCGTGTTCGCGCAGAACATCAGTCAGCCACTCGACTACGGATCGACCTCATCCGTGGCGAACGGCAAGTACACGATCATCGGCCTCAACTCCGGTGTGTACGAGCTGGAGATCGGGCCGTGCGGCGCGCCAAGCGACATCGCGACCCAGATCCTCACCCGGCTCGTCCGGGTGACGGCGCCCAAGCGGACCGCCGGGGTCAACTTCACCGCCCAGCTCGGCGGCTCGATCACCGGCACCGTCCTCGGCGGCTCCCCGGCGACTCCGGAAGCGGGGATCTGCGTCGACGCCTTCGCCAGCAACGGGCTGTCAGCGAACAGTACAAATTCGGACGGCAACGGCAGCTACGACATCGACGGCCTCGCGCCCGGCGAGTACTTCGTCTACCTCAACGATCCTGGCTGCACCTTCTTCCCGTACAACCAGGACTCGGTCTGGTATCCGGGCGTAGCGACGCAGCAACATGCCGTCGAGGTCACGGTCGTGGCCGGCCAGACGACGAAGCTGCCGAAGAGCGTGACGCTGCCGAACAATGGCGCCATCACTGGCACCGTCACCGGCCCGGGCAAGGCCCCGCTGCCCGGCATCTGCGTCACCACGGGGCAGGCCGGCTCGCTCCCGCTGGTCGCGGTGACCAGGAGGGGCAGCTACACGCTGCTCGGCCTGACTCCCGGCCGCTATCAGCTCGAGTTCAGCTCAGGCTGCGGCGCGTCGGGCTACGTGACCCAGTGGTGGAAGGGCAAGGGCTCGGAGCGCACCGCCACCTGGATCAGCGTCAAGCCCGGAGCCACAGTGACCGGCGTCAACGCGGCGCTGAAGAAGTAGCGCAGCGGGCTCCTGGCCGGCCTGTCCGGCCGGCCAGGAGCCTCACCCTCAGAACGTAAGTGCCGTCGGGATCCGCGGCAGCAGTTCCCAGGGCCGCATGCCCGCGATCGGATCCCCGTCCGAAGCAGTCCACCACCGCCGGATCGCAGCCGAGCATCGCGCCGATCTCGGGCTCGGAGTAGGCCGCCGTCCTGGATCCCGTCAGATAGATGCTGGCGTCAGGAAACCGCGCCCGCAGCGCGTGGATGATCGCAATCCAGGTCCGCGCGCCGGGATAGATCTTCGCGGCCGCAGACCCGGCGGGGACATGCCGATGCCCACTCCCGGCCGCGCGCACCGGCGGGCAAACGCCCGGCTGGCCTCGGGGACCGCCAGCCGGACAACGGACCCGGGCCAGTATTCCAGGCCCTCGGGCAGGCGGAGCTTCGGATACAGGACGCCGCGGCCCCGCCGCGCCAGCAGCCCGGCGTCCTTACGCGCGTCGCCAGGCCGGTCAAGCTCGCCAGGCTCTCGGTCTCCAGGCGCTTGAGGTTGTTGTCGACGACGTAGTCCCACTCGCGTGGCAACGGCGGCGCTGACCCGCCAGGACCTCGCAGCCGGGGTTGGCGTCGGCAAATCCTCTGGCATAAGCGCAGCGCCTCGACCACATGGCCGGCCGGCGCGTACTAGACGTGATTGAGCAGTATTCGTGGAGGTGGCGGGAATCGAACCCGCGTCCTTCGATACATCACCAGGGCTTCTCCGGGCGCAGCCTGCTGTGCTTTTCTCAGCCCCGGCAGTCACGCAGGCAAGCTGCCGACGGGCTCAGTCGCTGTTTGTTGTCCCGCCTAGTCCCGCGACCGGGCTAGACGGTGATCCTCCTTGCTGATGCCAGACACCGGGCCGGAGGCTCTCCCGGGCTGACAACCTCTAACTCGCGGTTATTAGGCCGCGAGGGCGAGGTGAGTGCGCTGTGTATTGGCACTTATTTTTTTTGCGGTCACAGTGTTAACGAGGTTATGTCCGCCGTCCTCGGCCCGCTTCTCCTGGATCAACCACCGAAGTCGAAGCCAGTCACCCCCTCTTGGGTTGTAACCAGCCACGATACCCGAGGGCCTGCGGCTGGTCTAACGAGTATCAACCCGGAGAAGTCTGCAGAAATTCCCCACATTTGCGCAGAATGCCCGATGGGCTGTCCGCAGAGCGCGGATCCCACCGGGCATCCACCGGAAGGTGATGAGATGCCCCCGCGGGCGCTGGCGGTGGCCGAAATGTGCGCCCGCGGGGGCCTGACCGGCAGGGTCGGGGCCGGTCCCAAAACCGGGCCTCCCCCGAGATGAGGCCCGGTTCTCATCACGACGACTGGGCCGCAACCCCCCAAGCGGCACCCCAGTCACTAAGAAAGACGCCGATGCGGATACAGATGGTTGCTCGTAGTTACTAAAAGGGTGCTCATGAACTGGTCAGGATCCAGTGTGAATGTTCCGCAGGAAACTGCCTGCTAGCGGCGCCGCCGAGGCCGACGTCGACCGGACCAGCTCGGCCACAGCGAACGCGATGTTCCCTTGATAGCCGACAAACCAGCTGATATCGAGATGCGGCCCGAACGGGGCCACGCCCACCTGACCGAAGACATCACTGCCGGCGTGAGCGCCCGCGCCGCGGCCGTGCTCCGCGGCCTGGTGCAGGAGCCCCTGGAGCTCGGTGAGCACCTGGGCCTTCATGACGCCCTTGACCGACGTGCTGGGATCCGGCTGGCCGGTGACCAGTGATGGCGAATGCCAGCGCCCCGTGTCGGCCACGGCCGCGGCCAGCGCCAGCGACACCGGGCTGACCCTGACGTCGCCCTGCCCGATGACGTCCGCGGCCAGGTTGGTCAGTCCTGACGACTGGCCCACGCTCCCCGAGAAGCCGCTCACCGGAAGCTGCCACGGCGCCCCGATGCCGAACTCGCCGGCGACATCGGTCAGGTTTGCAGCCGTCAGCCGCTGGGACAGGCCCGCGAATGCGGTCGAGCAGGCTTCGGCGAAGTCCTTGCTGAACGGCGGCGTCTGCCCCATTCCGGTGTCGATCGGGATATTAGCGAAGTTCTGCCCGTTCACCGGGTAACTGGCCGGGCAGGGGATCACGGTGCTCGGCGTCATCTGCGGGCTCGACAAGATCGCCGCGGACGAGATCAGCGTGAACGCCTGACCCGGCTCGTAGCGGCCATCCAGTGGATCGAGCGACGGCAGGCCGGCCACGTCGTGGTTGGCCACCGCGATGATCTTTCCGGTATTGGCCTGGACTGCGACCACCGCCGCCGACGTCGGCAGGCCGGTCAGTGCGTCGTTCGCCGCCTGCTGCACGTTGTACTCAATGGTGGTGCTGACGGCCGTGCCCGGTCCGCCGTTCCACCTGGTGATCGATCGCACCGCGACGCCCCGGTCGTTCTCGATCACGACGGCGATCGTCGGCCGGCCGGTCAGCTGGCGGTTATACGCCGCCTGCAAGCCGGACAGGCCGATCGTCCAGCCCGGGCGGTACGGGACGCCGTCCGTGCGGAGGATCGGTGCCGTCTCGGTGCCGACCGCGCCGACGACATCGGGCGCGATGCTCTCGAACAGCGGCTTGCTGACCGACTTGACCTTGAGCCCCGGAATCCCGCGCAGGGTGCCGCTGACCTTCTGGTACTGGCCGGCCGTCAGCGTAATGAGCTCCTGGAAGCCCGACGGCAGCGCAAAGATGTCGCCTGCGATCTGATCCGCCTGGACCTGCAGGTGAAAAATCGTCGCGAGGCGGTCGGCGATCTCCTGCACCTCGGCCGAGCTGTGCAGGTCCGCGGGGATTACGCCGAGCTCGTAAGTCAGCGTCGGCACCGTGAGGGGGACTCCCGAGGCGGCCTCGAGCTGAGCGCGCCCGCCGGACTTCCAGTACACCGCCAGCCGGTCCTTGCCCGTCAGGCCCTGAGCGATCACCGACGGGCTCCAGACAACGCGCCAGCTCGAGCCCACCTGGCGCAGCAGGAAGGTGTTCGAGTACCGCCACACCTCGCCCGTGCTGCCGAGGTCGATCGACGCGTCGAAGACCGCGGTCGCCATGCCGCCCTGCTGGCTGACATGGTTCATGCTGAGCGACAGGTCGGTGGCATCGAGCTGCTGGTAAGCGCTGCTGAGCTCGGTGGCGACCGCGGCGGGTGCGCCCGTGGTCAGCGCCGCCGCCTGCCGGTAGTCGCCCTGCTGCCAGTCCAGCAGGAACTGGTAGACGGTCGATTCCGGCGAGTTTCTCCCGCCGCGGGCCACCCCGACGCCCACCGCGGCACAAAGCACTATCGCGACCGACGCCCGCACGAGCGTCGACCGCGACCGTAGTCTCACCCCGAATACCCCGGCCTTGCTCTCCCCGTCCCTGGCCTTGCTGGCCCGGGAGCCATTCCCGCGAGAGACCGACTCCCCGCGATCCCCAGAGAGCCGACGCGGAGCCCCCGACCGCGGAGCGCGGTGCGCGCCGGCCCGCGGGCCGCGGTTACCGGTGCGAAGCGCCATGACTCACTTCGCTATCTCCGCCGCCGCAGCTCACGGTCGACCTCTCGGGCAGCGTCCCGCTTCGCCAAGTCACGACGCTTGTCATAGCTACGCTTGCCGCGCGCCAGTCCTAGCTCGATTTTGACCTTGCCGTCCTTGAAGTACAAGGACAGCGGGACGAGTGTCAGTCCCCGTTCCCGCGTCGCGACGGCCAGCCTGTCGATCTCCTTGCGATGCAGCAGAAGCTTGCGCACGCGGCGCGGCTCGTGATTGGTCCAGGTCCCCTGCGTGTACTCGGGGATGTGTACCCCGTGTAGCCAGAGTTCACTATCGGTAATCTGGCCGAACCCATCGGCCAGGGAGGCCCGGCCGGCACGCAGCGACTTGACTTCGGTCCCGGTCAGCACGATTCCGGCCTCAACGGTGTCCTCGATCGTGTACTCATGCCGGGCACGCCGATTCCTGGCGATGATCTTGGTGCCCTGTTCCGCAGCCACGGGTCTTGTCTATCAACTACCTAGCATCAAACACGCAGGTAGCGCCGCAGAGTCAGGAACGATGTACTGCCACAGATGAGCAGCCCCGTCACCAGAGCGATGATTACGACCTCAATCAGGTCAGACGAGCTGAGCACAACTCCGTAGGGGAAGTACGCCTGCAGGCCGTTCAGCCAGAGCGACTTGACCGCGATCAGCAGGCCGCTGGCGACCAGCCAGCCGAACAGGCCGGCGATCATGCCCTCGGCCAGGAAGGGCAGCTGGACGTAGAAGTTCGAGGCGCCGACCAGCCGCATGATCGACGTCTCGCGCCGACGGTTGAACGCCGAGAGCCGGATGGTGTTGGCCACCAGCAAGATCGCGGCGACGAGCAGGAAGATCGCGATGATCACGACCGCATTCCGGGCCCCGTCGAGCAGCTTGTAGAAGTTGTCCAGGATCGAGGAGTCGTCGACCACCTGGGCCACGCCAGCGTAGCCATCGACAATCTGGCTCACCGGGGCCGCGTCGGCCTCGGCATTCTTGAGCTTCACCTCGAACGAACTGGGGATCTGGCTGGGCGAGGTGTACCTGACCAGCGTGGGGCTGTCGGCGAACTCAGACTGGAACTGCCGCCAGGCCTGCTCCTGGCTCACGTACGTGACCGAGATGACCTGCGGCAGTTGCTGGAGGTCCTGCTGGATCGTCTGCTGCTCGCTATTCGTGATCTGGCCGTCCTTGCACTGCTGGATGAAGGCCTGGCTGGAGCACAGGTAGACCGACAGCTGGACCCGGCTCTGCCAGTAGGTCCTCGTGTTGTCGACCTGCTTCACGAACAACAGGCCGGTGCCCAGCAGCGAAAGGCTGATCGCGACGACAACCACGAGGGCGATCGTCATCGTCAGATTCCGGCGCAGGCCGATCCATACCTCGGAGAGAACAAACTGGGCACGCATGTCGCTGAATCCTCTTGGTAATCCGTCTGACGGCGGAGATCGTGGTCAGTAGGCCTGGCCGTAGACCCCGCGCGACTGGTCGCGCACTACCTTGCCGTATTCAAGCTCGATGACCCGCTTGCGCATGGAGTCGACGATCGCCGCATCGTGCGTCGCCATGACTACAGTGGTCCCGGTCCGGTTGATCCGGTCCAGCACCTTCATGATCCCGATGGACGTAGCGGGGTCGATGTTGCCGGTCGGCTCGTCGGCCAGCAGGATCATCGGCCGGTTGACGAACGCACGGGCCATCGCGACCCGCTGCTGCTCGCCACCGGACAGCTCGTCAGGCATCCGGTCGCGCTTGCCCTCCAGGCCAACCAGGTCGATGACCTCCGGCACGACCTTGCGGATGAACCGCCGGGGCTTGCCGATGACCTCAAGGGCGAAGGCAATGTTCTGGTAGACGTTCTTGTTGGGAAGCAGCCGGAAGTCCTGGAACACGCAGCCGATGCGGCGGCGCAGCTGCGGCACCTTCCAGTTGGTCAGCCTGGCCAGATCCCTGCCCGCCACATGGATCCTGCCCTCTGAGGGCCGCTCTTCCTTGAGTACCAGGCGCAGGAAAGTGGACTTTCCCGAGCCCGAGGGCCCAACAAGGAAGACGAACTCGCCCTTCTCGACGTCCAGATTCACGTTCTCCAGAGCCGGTCGGCCCTGGTTCGGGTACGTCTTCGTGACGTTATCGAAGTGGATCACTGGCCCATCACACGTGTAGACGAGATACTGAGTCGGGTTGCCCGGGAGCTTCTTGTCCTGCCCCGGTTTGGCCTCGGGCCAGTCTAGGGGGGAAACTGGCTAGGAACGTCCAACATCGCCGAAGTGGCTGGGCGAGCCCAGAGTCCGTTAGGAGCCTGGATGAGCTGCGAGCACCTGATCTGCGCCCAGTGTGCCGGGCCGGTAGCGGAGGGTCGCTGCCCGGTTTGTCGGGACGCCCGGGCGCACGTGCACCACGAGTCACATGGCCTGAGCATTCAGCTGATCATGGCTGTCCTGCTCGTGCTGGCACTGCTAGCGCTGGCGGCCGAGCGTCTCGCCCACTAGGTCGCGCCCGACCAGAAGCCAGCTAGCGTAATTACGCCGTGACTAGGCGTAATTGATGCGATTTGGCGAGCTATAGGCCCTGAGTGCGCAACCAGCGGATCTCGGCCTCAATGAAGTCATCGATCTCGCCGTCCATCACCGCAGCCGTGTTGCCCGTCTCGTACTCGGTGCGGACGTCCTTGACGTTCTGGTACGGGTGCAGCACGTAGTTGCGGATCTGCGTGCCCCAGCTGCGGCCGCCGTCGCCGCGCAGCTCATTCATCTTGGCCGCCTGCTCCTCCCGCTTGCGCTCGAGCAGCTTGGCCTGCAGGACCGCCATGGCGCTGGCCCGGTTCTGGATCTGGCTGCGCTCGTTCTGGCAGGACACCACGATGCCGGTCGGCAGATGGGTGATCCGGACGGCCGAGTCGGTCGTGTTCACGCCCTGGCCGCCGGGGCCGCTGGAGCGGAACACGTCGA
>DAIOWC010000026.1:0-38686 GCA_036758685.1 Streptosporangiaceae bacterium
GTGATGGCCGCCGACCGCCGCGCCGCGGTTCTCCTTACGCCGGCGAAGCTCTTCAAGAATTAGCCGGCGTCAGCGGCAGCCGGACCTGGAACCGGGTGTTGCCAGGGGCTGACTCCACCCGCAGGTCACCGTGGTGGCGGGTGACCACGATCCGCCAGCTGATGTCCAGCCCGAGCCCGGTCCCCTGGCCGACCGGCTTCGTCGTGAAGAACGGCTCGAAGATCCGCTCCTGCAGCTCGGCCGGAATGCCCGGCCCGGTGTCAGCGATCTCCACCAGCAGCCGGTCCCCGTCGGCCGCGGTTGTGAGCGTCAGGGTGCCTTCCTGGCCCATCGCGGCAACCGCGTTGTCGATGAGGTTGGTCCAGACCTGGTTCAGCTCCGCCGGGTAACCGGGGACGTTCGGCACGCTCCGGTCGTAGTGCTTGGACACCGTGATGCCGGGCGCGATCTTGCCGCCCAGCATGACGAGGGTGCTGTCGAGCAGCTCGTGGACGTCCATGACTTGATACGGCGCGCGGTCGAGCTGGGAGTACTGCCGGGCCGCGCCGACCAGAACCGAGATCCGTTTGACCGAGTCGGCGATCTCGGTGAGCAGCAGCTCGGAGTCGACCGAGTCGCTCAGCCAGCGCAGCGCGAGGGCGAGGTCCGAGGCATCCGCGGCAGTCACCGCCTCGGCGGCCTGATCGAGCCAGTCGGAGTCCAGGCCGGACTGGGCCAGCGACGGCGCGAGCTGCCAGCCATCAGCGACGTCGTGGTCGTCCAGCCAGTCGCAGAGCTGGTCCTCGCGGTCGCTGGACTCCAGCGGGTTCAGCGCCGGGGCCCGGGCGACGCTGTCGATGGCCTCGCTCTGCAGCCGCAGCAGCGTAGGCAGCAGATCACCGTCGCGCGGGCCAGCGGCTATCGACCGCAGGCCGGCGCGCAGCGCGCCCAGCCGCTCGTGCAGGGAGCCGGTGGCCCTGACCGCGGCGGCGGCCGGGTTGTTCAGCTCGTGGGTGAGGCCGGCCGACAGGGATCCGAGGGCAAGCAGCCGCTCGCGCTGGCCGACGACCTCCTGGGCATTCTTCGTCCCGAAGAACAGGCCTTCCAGCAGGTGCACCGCCATCGGGAACCAGTCGTTCATCAGCTGCGCGAACTTGGCCGCCTCGAGCACGAAGAACCGGCTCGGCTCGATCGCGCGCAGCGTGTTGTTGTACACCTGCGGCACCCGGTCACCGAGGTAGGCGAAGAACGCTCCCCCGTACACGCCCGGATTAGAGGTCCTCGTCACCTCGATGTCATCGACGCCGATGCGGCGGTAGAGCGCGATCGTCCCCGATAGCAGCACGAACAGGCTCTCCGCCGGCTCGCCCTCGACGTAGACGGGGCCCGCCGCCACGGAGATCACCTGGCCCTCGCGGCACAGCCAGCTCAGCTGGTCATCGGTGAGCTTCTCGAACAGGAACAGGTGGCGCAGCTCGTCGGCGGTGCAGCGATCCACCGCTCCCTCGGTGGTCACAGCTGCTCCAGGTACCGGTGCACGAGCATCACCGACATAGCGCCCTCGCCGACCGCCGACGCCACTCGCTTGGCCGACTCGGCGCGGGCGTCGCCGGCGACGAACACGCCGGGCACGCTGCTCTCCAGGTGATACGGCGGACGGTCAAGCGGCCAGCCCTTCGGCGGCTGGCCGGAGACCAGCAGGTCCGGCCCGGTGAGCACGAAGCCGTGCGAGTCGCGCTGCACGACGCCCTCGAGCCAGTCGGTGAGCGGCGCCGCGCCGATGAAGACGAACACCCACTGCGCGGGCACGGTCTCCTTCGCACCGGTGTTGCTGTCGGCGAGCGTCAGCTGCTCCAGGTGATCGTGGCCGTGCGCCTCCACCACCTCGGTGCAGGTGCGGACCTTGATGTTCGGCCTCGACTCAACCTGCTCGATCAGGTAGTGGGACATCGACGCCGTCAGCGACGGACCCCGCACCAGGATCGTGACCGACTTAGCGCGCTTGGCCAGGTAGACCGCGGCCTGCCCGGCCGAGTTGGCGCCGCCCACGATGTAGATGTCGTTATCGGTGCAGCCCGTCGCCTCGGTCAGCGCCGAGCCGTAGTAGACGCCGCGCCCGGTCAGCTCGGCGACGCCCGGGGCAGTCAGCTGGCGGTAGGTGACGCCGGTGGCGAGAATCACGGCGTGCGCGCTGACGGAGCTGCCGTCGTCGAACCTGACCGTCCGCGCCGCGCCGTTGACCTCGAGCCCGGTGACCTCCCTGGCCGTCAGCAGCTCGGCACCGAACTTGGTTGCCTGCCGCCGGGCCCGGTCGGTCAGCTGGGCACCGGACACGCCGTCGGGGAAGCCGAGGTAGTTCTCGATCCGGGATGACTGGCCCGCCTGGCCGCCCGTAGCGGTCCGCTCGACCAGCACGGTGCGCAGTCCCTCCGAGGCGCCGTACACGGCCGCGCCGAGCCCCGCCGGACCCCCGCCGATCACGATCAGGTCGTAGAAGTCCGCCGATGGCGTGGTTGCCAGGCCCACCCGGCTGGCCAGCTCCGGGTCAGACGGCTGCACCAGGGACTCGCCGTCGGGCGTGATGACGAGCGGCAGCTCACGGTCGTCGGTGCCCGCGGCGGCCAGCAGCCGCTGGCCCTCCGGCTCCTCCGAGGTGTACCAGCGGTAGGGCACCTGATTGCGGGCCAGGAACTCGCGCACCTCGGACGAGCGCGCCGACCAGCGGTGCCCGACGACCTTGATCTCCGGAACCGGCCGGTGATCGGCGGACAGCCAGGAGTCCAGCAGCGCGTCGACGACCGGGTAAAGCTTCTCCTCCGGCGGATCCCACGGCTTCATCAGGTAATAGTCGAGATCGACGACGTTGATCGCGTCGATGGCCGCGCCGGTGTCGGCGTAGGCGGTGAGCAGCGCCCGGCGCGCGGCCGGATAAATGTCCATCGCCTGCTCGAGGAACTCGATGCCGTTCATCTCCGGCATTCGGTAGTCGGCGAGGATGATGGCGACCTGATCGCCCCGCAGCTTGAGCTGCCGGAGTGCCTCGAGCGCGTCGGCTCCCGACTCGGCTCGCACGATCCGGTACTGCTCGCCAAACCGCCGGCGCAGGTCGCGGGCGACCGCGCGGGACACGCCCTGGTCGTCATCCACGCTCACGATGGCGGTCCGCTGCCTGGTCTGCGGCGTCGTCATGACGGCCGGCCCTTCACTGGTTCGCGGCGCATCCCCTCATCGTAGGCCGGCCGCCAGACGCTCGACACGCGCCACAATGAGCCCCGGTTTGCCCTTGATATCAACCAAAGACCGACATTTACGGGAACGAGGCTGACGCGGGCCGGCGCAGCCTCGTTCCCTCCTGAAATCAGGCGTCGCGGAACCGGAGCACGAGCCAGCCCGCCAGCAGGGCCGCGGCGGCCCACAGTCCCATGACGCCGAGCCCTTCCCACGGACCGATCGGCAGCCTGGCCACGTTCCTCGTGGCCTGGACCGCCAGGCCCGCGTCCATCGGCGAGTAGCGCTGGAACCGGCGCTCCCAGTGCGCGTTGAACACCAGCTTGCCGATGAGCGGCAGCACGAGCACCAGGCCGAGCACGACCGTGATGGCCAGTCCCGAGTCCCGCAGCGCGGTGGCGAGGCCGAGGCTGAGCAGCGCGACCAGCACGAGGTACAGCACCGAGCCGCCGGCGGCCCGCAGCACGGCCCCGTGCGTAAGGCTCATCGGCAGGAATCCGTTGTGCGCGGTCAGGCCGTTCTCCGACTGCAGAGGCTGGCCGATCAGGACCGAGGCGAGCACCCCGATTACTCCCGCGACGAGCGCGGCCGCGGTGACGACAATGGCCTTGGCGATGAGCATCGTGGCGCGCCGCGGTACCGCCGTCAGGGAGATGTGCATCATGCCGCTGCTGTACTCGCTGGTCACGAAGAGGGCGGCCAGCACGGCGAGCGTGATCTGGCCTACCGTCACGCCGGTGAGACCGATCACGGTCGGGTCGACGCTGCAGAACTTCGCACTGGTTCCGCACTTGATCACCGAGGACGCGATCACGCTCACGCCGATGGTCACGATGACCGTGGTCAGCAGCAGCCATCCGGTGATCGACACGGTGCGGAACTTCGTCCACTCGGCGTGCACCGCTTCCCGCAGGCCGGCCAGGCCCGCCCCGGCTGGCGTGGCCAGCCGGGACGTAACCTTGCGCGCTACTGGCTCCGTCACTGCCTGCGTGCCGGTCATGCGTCCCTCCGGCGGATCAGGTAGCCGGCGCCGCCCACCGCGAGGACCGCCCAGACGCACAGCACGATGAACCCGTGCCACGGCGAGAGCGGATAGCAGCCGTTGTAGGGCAGGCAGGCCTGCTGCACCTGGTGCGGGATCAGGCTGCTCTCCTGCACGCTGAACGCGGCCGCCGGCGTCAGGCGCAGCAGCCAGTCGGCCAGCGTCTGCGGCATCAGCGTCGCCAGGATCAGCGGTACCACCACGAGACCGATGACCGCCGCGATCGCGCCCGCGGTGCGCCGGATCGCTGCGCCCGCGGCCATGGCCAGCACCGCGGCCAGCGCGAACACCCCGGCGGTGCCGAGGACCACCGTCAGTCCGTGCGTGCTGAACAGCGAGTCGGCCGGGTAGACCGACTTGGCCCATCCGTTGGCGTTGAGCTTGGCCTGCGCGACCACGAACGCGACCGAGGCGGCGGCAAGTCCGGCGACGAACGTCACGGAGCCGATGACGATCGCCTTGGCCACCAGCACGCGGCTGCGTCCAGGGCTCGCTGTGAATGTGGTGCGGATCATCATGCCGCGCCGGAACTCGGTCGTGATGAACAGCGCTCCGAGCGCGATCACCGCGATCAGCCCGACGAGCGCGCCCTTGAAGCTGAGCCCGAGCGGGTCGAGGACCGAGACGTACGGGGCGATGTCACCGGTGCCGGTGACCGTGAACGTTCCGCCGGCGGCCTGATATCCGCCCGGGTTGGCGGTCGGGGCCAGCCTGGCGCAGGCTCCCCCGCACGCGATGACCTTCCGCACCGTCCGGCCGCCTCCGCCGACGATGGTGCTCGACCACGACGACGCCGGCCAGGTGCCCTGACGGCTCAGGCGGTCGAAGCTGGCGGAGGCAACCGTGCTGAGCTCCTGCCCGTTGTTGCTGGCCACCCCCTGCTCAGCGATGACCACGTTGGGCGACGTGGCGAACAGCCCGGCCTGCACCGTGGACGGCAGCCCGGACACGGTGGCGGAGCCGATCTGCGTCCAGTGCCTGCCGTCGGTGGAGTCGTATCCGGTGATGGTGTCCCCGGACCGGGTCAGCCGCAGCCAGGCCGGACTACTTGCTGACGGCAGGCCGGACTGGCCGGCGATGTCGTGGGTGTAGTCGTACTGCATCCGCACGCCGTGCTGGCCGGTGACCATGACGGCGGCGTAGTCCGAGCCTTGCTTCGTGCTGGCCGAGATGATGAGGCCGGCCTTGGACCAGGGCTGCAGGGGAGTCACGCCCGGCGGGGTGGACCCGCCGAAGGCCGACTGCAGGATGTGGCCGGTGAGCGAGGTCACGGCGACGGTGATGCTGCCGTTGCCCGCCAGCGGCTGGTGCACGAATGTGAATTGGTCGGTGACGGCCTGCCCGCTCGAGTCGACCGGCCCTGGCGCCTGGGCGCCAGGGTTCCCCGTTCCGTTCGCCGAGCCGGCGATGAGGATGGTCGCGAGGGCGGCGAGTACCGCCGCCGCCAGCAGTGCGATCCCCCAGCCGCGCACGGTGCGGAGCTTGGTCCACTCGGCGCGCAGCAACTGCGCGAACCCGTCCGGCCCGGGCTGGTGCGGCGACCGGTAGGGGGTCATCGTGCCGGTGCTCATCGCGCTTCTCCCTCAGCAGGCACGGTCTCGGCGGGCACGGGTGAGACAGCGTGGGCGGAAACTGGCCGGAACTCGACCGCGTCCCTGGTCAGCTCCATGTAGGCCTCCTCCAGCGAGGCCCGGTGCGCCGACACCTCGGAGAACGGCACGTCGCCCTCGGCCAGCACCCTGACGATGCGCTCGGCTGGCAGGCCCGCGACCGTGAGCGTGTCCCGCTCGCTGGCGATGACGGTGGCCCCCGCGTGCGCTAGCACCGTCGTCGCCAGCCCGCGCTCGGTGGTGCGCAGCGTGACCCGGTCGCCGGATGCCTCGGCGAGCAGGTCGGAAACCGCCCGGTCCGCGATCACCCGGCCACGGCCGACCACGATCAGGTGGTCCGCGGTGTCCTGCAGCTCGCTCATCAGGTGGCTGGATACCAGCACGGCCCGGCCCTCGGCGGCCAGTGCCGCCAGGAACCCGCGCATCCAGACGATGCCCTCGGGATCCAGGCCGTTGAACGGCTCGTCCAGCATGATCACCGCGGGATCGCCCAGCATCGCGGCGGCGATGCCGAGCCGCTGCCGCATGCCGAGGGAGTAACCGCCCGCCTTCCGTCGGGCCACCTTGTCCAGGCCGGCCTCCTCGATGACCTCGTCAACCCGGCGGGCCCCGAGGCCCTGCGAGTGAGCCAGCCAGAGCAGGTGGTTGCGGGCAGTCCGGCTCGGCTGCAGGGCGGCGGAGTCGAGCAGGGACCCGACCTGGCTGAGCGGATGGCGCAGCCGCTTGTAGGGCTGCCCGCCGATGAGCGCCCTGCCCTCGTCGGCGTAGTCGAGGCCCAGGGCCACCCGCATCGTGGTGGACTTCCCGGCCCCGTTCGGGCCGACGAAGCCAGTGACCTGGCCCGGCAGCACGGTGAATGACATCCCATCCAGCGCCACAGTCGACCCGAAATGCTTGCGCAGGCCGTTGATCTCGATAGTTGCTTCCATGAGTCGCCTCCAATCAACGGCAACGCTAGGCAGCCGGCCCGGTCATTACGTCACGCCGCAGAGCCGTCTTGAGAAGCCCCGGCGCGAGGGAGGGTGACCAGGCCCGTCCCCCGCAAGGGGGACCCCGGCGATGCACGTCAGGGGGACGCCACAGTGCCACTCAGCGGCGACAATATGTGATGTGGGCGCAATCTGGCAGGTCAGGCGGGCGCGATGGGAGCGTGCGGCCGGGCAGATCGCGTCGGCGCCGAGCGCGCCTGCCGTGACCGCCGCGCTCCTGGCCCTGGCCGGAGCTGTGCAGGCGAGCACGCAGGCGGCCAGCATCTCGGGCCTCCACTACGGCGGCCCGGTCAGCAATACCGAGCTGGCCCTGGTGCTGCTGAGCCTGATCACCACCCTGCCGGCCGGGGCTGTGCGCAGCTTCCCGGTGACGGCCGCCATCACCGTGACCGTGGCCAACCTGATGTCGTTCTGGGTCCTGCACGCGCTGACCGTGGCCGGGGTGGCCGGGCAGCTGATCCTCGTGTACGCCCTCGGCCGGGCCGGGGCCCAGCTGCTGTCCGCCGCGCTCGCCGTGCCGTTCCTGCTGCTGTCCCTGTCCGGGGGGTTCCACATCACCGCCCCTGGCGCCCGGCCCCTGGCGATCCTCCTGGCCTCGCTCGGGCCCCTGCTGGGCTGGGCCGGAGCCGCCCGGCGGGCCCATCTAACGGCCCGCGAGCACAGCGAGACCCAGGAAGACATCGCCGGCGCGCTGCTTGAGCACACCGTCAGGGGCGAGCGGGTGCGAATCTCACGCGAGCTGCACGACGTGGTGGCCCACCACATTTCCATGATCGCGGTGCAGGCCGAGACGGCCAGGCTCACCACCCCCGGGCTGCCCGACTCCGGCGCCCAGCGGCTGTCGGCCATCGGCGATACGGCCAGGACGGCGCTCACCGAGATGCGCCGGCTGCTCGGCGTGCTGCGCGAGGACACGGGCGGGGACCCGGTCGCCGACCGGCATCCGCAGCCGGGCCTGGCGCAGCTGAACGAGCTGATCGACGAGGCCAGGGACGTTTCCGATGCGGGCGCCCGGCTGATCATCAGCGGCTGGCCGGCCCCGCTCGACCCAGGCGTGGAGGTAGCCGCGTACCGGATTATCCAGGAGGCGCTGACGAACGCCAGGCGGCACGCTCCGGGAGCCGCCGTCGACGTCGAGCTCCACTTTGCCGACGACGCGCTGCTGGTACGGGTCCGCGACAACGGCCCCGGCTTTGGCGACGGCCTGGCCGATGCCGCGCAGGCCGGCGGCAACGGCCTGCTCGGCATGCGCGAGCGCGCGGCGGCCGTGGGCGGCAGCCTGCGGACCGGCCCGGCCGACATCGGCGGCTTCCTGGTCGAGGCCCGGCTGCCGGCCAAGGCCGAGGTCGCGCCGACCCCTGAGCCCGACCGGGCGGCCCGGTCATGACGGCCGTGTCCCCGGCAGTGCGCATCATCGTCGCCGACGATCACGAGGTCGTGCGGGCGGGCTTTGCCGCCCTGCTCGATACGCAGCCGGACTTCATGGTGGTCGGCACCGCCAGCGACGGGAACGGTGCAGTCAGGGCCAGCCAGAGTCTGTATCCCGATGTCGTCCTCATGGACATTCGCATGCCAGGGATGGACGGCATCGAGGCGACCAGGCAGCTCGCCGGCCCAGACGCGCCCGGCCCGCATATCCCCCGCGTCCTCATCCTGACCACGTTCGACCTGGACGAGTATGTCTACGACGCGCTGTGCGCCGGGGCCAGCGGCTTCCTGCTCAAGGACGTCACCGCCGAGCACCTGTTCGACGCCGTCCGGGTGGTCGCAGCCGGGGAGGCACTGCTCGCGCCGACGGTCACCCGCCGGCTGATCAGCGAGTTCGCCCAGTTGCGCCCGCGCGCGGCGGCCAGCGCGCCGCCGGTGGCGCTCGCCGCGCTGACCCCGCGCGAGACCCAGGTGCTCCGCCTCATTGCCGAGGGGCTGTCCAACCCGGAGATCGCGGCGCGCCTGGTCGTCTCGGAGGAGACGGTCAAGACGCACGTCAGCCGGGTCCTGGCCAAGCTTGGGCTGCGGGACCGGACGCAGGCTGTCATTACCGCCTACGAGTCGGGCCTCGTGGTGCCGCGGGACACCCCCGGTCAGGCTCGTCGGTAACGCAGCACGGCGATCGGCGTGAACACGACCACCAGGACGCCGCACCACGCCAGCGCGAGGCCGACGTCACTGCTGCTGCCGACGAGGAGCGACCTGACCGCGTCGACCATCGGCGTCACGGGCTGGTACTTCGAGAACGGCTGCAGCCAGCCCGGCATCGAGGTCGCCGGCACGTAGGCGCTGGAGATGAACGCGAACACGAACACGATCAGCGACATGCCCTGGGCCGCCTGCGCGTTCGGCGCGAACAGGCCCATGACGATGAACACGACCGTGAACACCACCGCGTAGGCCAGGCACAGGCCGAACGCCGCCAGCCCGTCGGCCAGGGTGCCCGTCAGCCGGAAGCCGAACGCGAACCCGAGCGCGGCCGTGG
The DNA here is from genome assembly GCA_036758685.1 of Streptosporangiaceae bacterium. GTDB lineage: Bacteria > Actinomycetota > Actinomycetes > Streptosporangiales > Streptosporangiaceae > JAJYUU01. Next base: position 9,322 of record DAIOWC010000026.1, read on the forward strand.
TGACGATCGACCAGATGTTGGTCGTCGAGTCGGCAAGGGTGCGGCCGAGCACGAGCGCCACCCGCGGCACCGGCAGCGACAGCAGCCGGTCGGTGAATCCCTGCGTCTTGTCCTCAGCGACGGCGACGGCGATGCCGCCGCCGGTAAAGAGCACGATCGTGGCCACGTACGCGGGCACCAGGAAGTCGACGTAGCTCGTTGAGCCCACGTGGATCGCGCCGCCGAACACATAGCGGAAGCTGAACAGGAACATCCCGGCCTGAATGATGCCCATGGCCCAGAGCCCCGGGGTCCTGAAGTACTTCAGCAGCGCCCGCCTGGCCACCTGGAGGGCGGCGCCGGTCGCGCCCGGTGGCCCGGACGGCCGGGCGATGGTCTGGGTCATGGTCATGACTGACTCCCGTCGCTTACGTGGCCGGCCATCGCCAGCGCCGCGGAATCCTCGCCGGTCAGCGTCAGGAAGACCTCGTCCAGCGTTGGCCGGCGGACTCCGATCTCATCGACCACGACCCCGCTGGCGGCCAGGCCCGCGATGACCTCGGCCAGCTCAGCGGGCCCGCCGGCCGCCGGGACGTAGGCGCGGTGGCCCACCCGGTCCAGCCGCGGCTCGGCCCCCGCCACCTGGCGCAGGATCTGGCCCGCATGGTCCAGCTGCGAAGTGTCGGCCACCGAGACCTCGATGATGTCGGCGCCGATGCTGGCCTTGAGCTCGCCGAGCGAGCCCGATGCGATCGCGCGACCGTGATCGATCACCACGACCTGGTCGGCCAGTTCGTCGGCCTCCTCCAGGTAGTGGGTGGTCAGCACGATGCTGGTCCCCCCGGCGGCCAGGCGGCGCACCGCCTCCCACACCTCGCGCCGGCCGACCGGGTCCAGGCCGGTCGTCGGCTCGTCCAGCAGCAGGAGCCGGGGCGCACCGACCAGGCTGGCGCCAAGGTCCAGCCGCCGCCGCTGTCCGCCTGAGTAGGTACGGGACCGCCGGTCGGCGACCTCGCCGAGGCTGAGCTGCTCGATCACCGCCGTGGCCGCGCCCCGCGCTGCCCGCCGTGACTGCCCGAACAGCCGGCCGATCAGCTCCAGGTTCTCCCGGCCGGTCATCGCCGGCTCGACGGCCGCGAACTGCCCGGCCAGGCCGATCTCGCGGCGCACCCGGCGCGCGTCCCTGACCGCGTCCCAGCCGAGCACCCGCAGCTCGCCGCCATCCGGCCTGATCAGCGTCGCGATCGTCCGGACGAAGGTCGTCTTGCCCGCCCCGTTCGGGCCGAGCAGGGCCAGCACCTGGCCGGGCGGCGCGGTGAGCTCCAGCCCGTCCAGCGCCGTGACCTTGCCGAACCGCACGCGCAGGCCGCGCGCCTCCAGGAGCGGAGCGTCGTTCCCGCTGGCCGTGCTCATCGGCTCGGGTCACAGGTCGTGGGCAGGCGGCCCTCGCGGCGCGCCCGCCGCGCGTCCGCCAGATACTCACGGGAACCCATGGCGGCCAGAATCGCGATGCCGCCGCGGTACACGCGCACCTCACCCTGCCGCATTTCGCCGCCGAGGACGATCCGCCGGCCACCGGCTGTGCTAGCCCCGGGGGACGACCCCCCGGAACCCCCCGCGGGGCAGAACCAGTCCTTCACTCGGCCGCGGCCGACCCGGCGGATCTCGTCGCTGTCCACGACGGCGCCGTCGGGGACAAGCAGCCGCACGACCGCGTGGTCGATGTCCAGGTGAATCTCAATGTCGCCCGGGGGGATCTGCGTCGAGCGCAGGTCCAGCGTCACGACGCCGCGGGAGGCGCGCACGTCAAAATCCCGCGAGACCGTCCAGTGGCCAAGCCTCCGCGTGACGGCGCCGTGCGCCCGGATCGGCACCGGCTGCGCGTCCGCCAGGTCCGTCATAACCATCGCTTGCGAGTTCATCAGTCTCGTCCCTTCTGCGTGAGCCTTGCTACAGACGCGACATTACGCGAATGCTTAGTCTCCTAGCAACTAGTTTTTAAGAAACTATCACGACGCGCGACTAGTAAGCTGGTGGCATGGACGCGGAGATCCGCCCGTCGCCGCTGGCGATGGCCGTGCTGAGCCTGCTGCACGCTGGCCCGCTGCACCCCTACGCGATGCAGCGCCTCATCAAGCAGTGGGGCAAGGACGAGGTGGTCAACGTCGGCCAGCGGGCGAACCTGTACAAGACGATCAGGCGCCTCCAGGACGCCGGCCTCATCGCCGTCCTCCAGACCGAGCGCGATCAGCGCTACCCGGAGCGGACCGTCTACGAGCTGACCGATGCCGGGCGGACGGCGACGACGGCCTGGATCGCCGACATGGTGCGGACACCGCGCAACGAGTTCCCGCAGTTCCCCGCGGCGCTCTCATTCCTCATGCTGCTCGGGCCCGGCCTCGCGCTCGGCATGCTGCGCGAGCGCGCAGAGGCGGTTGCGGCGAGGCTGGCCCACGTCGAGGCCGGCCTGGCCCTGCACCAGGGCACCCTGCCCAGGGTGACGCTCATGGATGACGAGTACCAGCGGGCGCTTGACGCTGCCGAGCTAGCGTGGCTGGCGGGCGTGATCAAGGACCTGGAGTCGGGGGCCCTGACCTGGAGCGACGAGATGTTCGAGCCTGCCCTGGCGAACATGCCCGATCTGGACGTCGGCTGACCGTTTTCGTGGGTAACTTGACCGCCAGTGCATCTTGACCAGCATCCGGCGGCCTGGGAGCGTCAGATGGCCGCTCGCCGACAAGGGAGTAAGCCGCATGTCTGCTGACAGCCTCGAAGCCGCCTACGCCCCGTTCGTCGCGTCGCTGCTGGCCGGAGGCTTCAGCCTGCCGGCCGACGGTGAGTGGACCGCCGAGCAGATCGCGGCGCACATCACGCTGAACAACGATCTCATCGCGGAGGCCGCCGAGAAGGTCGCGGCGGGCCAGGAAGTCAGCTACGACAACGAGGCCGGCGTCGATGACGCCGAACTCACGGCGTACGCCAGCGCCGTCGGCGGGCTCGCGGGCCTGGCCAGCGACATCGAGCGCTCGGCCGCCCGGCTGGCGGCGGCCAGAGACGCACTGGGCGACCGCGCGGACACGCTCATACCGGTCTTGATTCGCGACGGCGGCGAGATCGCGGTTGACCAGCAGATGCCGATCGGCGCCTTCTGCGAGGGGAACGCGAGCTTCCACCTGGACATGCACCTACGCCAGCTCAAGGCCCTCGGCCCGGACTGGCGCGCTGGCCCGCCCGCCGAGTTCGACCACTACCAGCTCGTCCTGCTCGAGCGCGCGGCGGACGCGCCGGAACTGGACGAGGAGGCGGAAGAGGACATCCAGCGCCAGCACCTGGGTCACTTCGCCAAGCTGCGGGCCGCAGGCGTCCTGCTGGTGTCGGGGCCCATTCGCGACCCGGCTATCGCCGGGATCAGCATCTACCGGGCCGGGACGCCCGACCGCGCCCGCAGGCTCGCGGAGGATGATCCGGCGGTGCGGGCCGGCCTCTATAACATCCGGGCGATGGACTGGTACACGGCCAAGGACGCGATCGGCTGGCCGGCGGGCTAGACGACGAGGTCGGGAGTCAGCTCGCCGACGTCCCTGGCGCCCGCGAGGGTCATCGCGTGCCGCAAGTCCGCGGCCATTCCGCTCAGCAGCCAGGCCACCGCGTCGGCTCCGCCCTCGCCCGTGTCGCCGCCCGCTGCGAGCGCCCAGAGCACCGGGCGGCCAAGGAAAACGGCCCTGGCTCCGAGCGCGAGCGCAGCCAGCACGTGCTCGGCGCGCCGCAGCCCGCCGTCGACATAGACCTCCGCGCCGCTGCCCATGACCGCCGCGACGACTTCCGGAAGCGCGTCCGCGGTCGCGATTGACTGGTCGAGCTGGCGGCCGCCGTGGTTGGAGACCCAGAGTGCGGCGGCGCCCGCCGCCACGGCGGTGCGGGCATCGTCGGCGCGCAGGACGCCCTTGACCACGACCGGCAGCCCGGTGACGTCGTGGAGCCAGCCGATGGAGTCGGGAGTCAGGTCCTCGGCCTTGTCCAGGGTGCTCCAGGGCACGTCGCTGCCGTACAGCCGCGCGCGCAGGAAGTCCGGAGGCACGATGTCGAAGGCCTGCTGACCGGCGTTGTACTTGCGGCCCACCACCGGCGTATCGACGGTCAGCACGACCGCGCCCGCGCCGGCCTCGCGCGCGCTCTGGAGCATCGCAGTGGTCAGGCCGCGATCGCGGAGCACGTACGCCTGCAGCCACCAGGCCGCGCCGGTCGCGGCGATCGCGTCCACGGGCGTGCCGGAGTTGCTCGACAGGACCATCAGGGATCCGGCCGCCGCCGCCCCGCGAGCCGTCGCGAGCTCGCCGTCCGGATGCGCTGCGCGCTGCAGCGCTGTCGGCGCGACCAGGATCGGCGCGGCGACCTCGTGACCGAGGACCGAAGTCCGGGCCGACACGCTGGAAACGTCGCGCAGCACGCGCGGCCGCAGCCGCAGCCGGTCCCAGGCTCCCGGAGCGGCGCTCGTGCTGATGCCGGCCGTGGCCCCCTGGTTGAAGTACTCACTGACCGGAGCGGGCCACCGCCCGGCCGCGCGCTCCGCAAGTTCGTCCAGTTGCACCCGACTGATCCTTCCGCAGCGGCCGCCAATGCATGGCACGATCCTCGCGTGAACTACATCCTGGTGATGAAGAACGAGCGTGACGAACTGGTTGCGATCGGGCCGGTGTCGATCGAGTATCAGGCCGCGATGATCAGGGACGAGCTCGAGGAGAGCGCCGGCTGGACCGCTGTCGGCATTGCCCGCGTGCTGACCGAGGACCAGGCGAGGACGCTCGCCGGCACCGCGCCCGCCTGAAAATCAGTTGCGGCGCTGCTGCCGCCATGGCAGCCTCAGCGGACCGTTCGGATGCTCGCTGAGCAGGAGGGAGGACGCACGTGACCGTAACCGAGTTCATGCTGCCCGCCCGACCTTCCTGCGTCAGGAGCTTCATCCGTGCCCAGCTCTGCCTCTCCCTATCGCCGCAAGCAGCGGCTTGACGACGACGAGCCCAGCTTCGCCAAGCGCAGCCGGCACCGTCGCTCGCTGCCACCAGCGCCCGCCGACGACGACACATTCGGCCTGACCGCCGGTGATCGCTGGTCTACCTGGGACCAGTCCAAGCCCTCCGAGCGCGGCCCGGAGCCGTATCCGACGTGGCTGGTGACCGACCTTGCCGCCGTCGACATCGAGCTCGGCGTCCTGAAGACGGGCAAGGAAGCCGACGTCTTCCTGCTGCGCCGCGAGGTGCCCGGCACGAGCCGGTCGTGCCTGCTCGCGGCCAAGCGATACCGGGCGTCCGAGCACCGGATGTTCCAGCGCGACACCGAGTACCTGGAAGGCCGGCGCGTCCGTGAATCGCGGGCGAACCGCGCGATGGCCAGCCGCTCCACCGCGGGTCGCGCGATGATCTCCGTGGAATGGGCGAACGCCGAGTTCGCCGCGCTGAGCCAGCTCTACAGCGCCGGCCTGCCGGTCCCTTATCCGGTTCAGGTGGTCGGCACCGAGCTGCTGCTGCAGTTCATCGGCGAGCCCGACGGGAGCCCGGCACCCCGGCTGGCTGAGACCAGGCCGGCGGCCGGCGAACTGGCCGCGCTCTGGGATCAGCTCGTCCAGGCCCTGCTCGAACTGTCCAGGCTGGGCTATGCCCACGGCGACCTGTCCGCGTACAACGTGCTGGTCCATCGCGGCCGGCTTGTCATGATCGACATGCCGCAGATCGTCGATGTGATCGCCAATCCGCGGGGCGCGTCGTTCCTGGACCGGGACGCGGCCAATGTCGGGCGCTGGTTCGCGGCCCGCGGGCTGCAGGGCGCCACGCCCGAGCCCGCTGACCTGCCGATGCTGCTCCGGAGCGAGGCGCGGCTCAGTTGAGCCGGCGTTCGGTCGCCCACCGCGTGAGCTGATGCCGGGTCGACAGCTGCAGCTTGCGCAGCACCGAGGAGACGTGGCTCTCGACCGTCTTGACCGAGATGAACAGCTCCTTGGCGATCTCCTTGTAGGTGTAGCCGCGGGCGATCAGCCGCAGCACCTCGCGTTCCCTGGCCGTCAGCTGGTCGAGCTCGGGGTCGAAGGAAGGCCGGTCGTCGGTGGCGGCCTGCCCGGTCGCGAACGCATCGAGAACGAACCCGGCCAGCCGCGGCGAGAACACCGCGTCGCCGGCCGCGACCCGCTGCACCGCGTCGATCAGGTCCGAGCCGGAGATGGTCTTGGTCACGTAGCCGCGGGCACCGGCCCGGATGACCGCGATGACATCCTCGGGCGCGTCCGACGCGGACAGCGCGAGGAACTTCACGTCCGGCAGAGCGGGCTTGATCGCGGTCAAGACGGCCTGGCCGCCACCACCGGGCAGGTGCACGTCAAGCAGCACGACGTCGGGCACGCACTCGGTGATCGCCTTGATCGCCGGCTCGACGTCCTCGGCCTCGCCAACCACCTCGACGTGGCCCGCCAGCTCCGAGCGAACGCCCGACCGGAACATCGCGTGGTCATCGACGAGGAACACCCGGGTCAGGCCGGCCCTCGTGACGGAACTCATGGCCGCCTCGGTGTCCGGTCAGCGACCTTCGGCATGACCAGCGAAACCTCGGTCCCCTCGCCGGGAGCGCTGCGTATCGTCGCTGAGCCGCCCCGGCGGGCCATCCTTGCCTGCACCGACTCCGCCAGCCCCTTCCGGTCGTCGGGCACCGAGCCGGGATCGAAGCCACGGCCGCGGTCCCGGACGAAGATCGAGACCGAGTCCGGCTCAACCTCGGCGAACAGGGAGACGGTGTCCGAGCCCGACCACTTCGCCGCGTTGACCGTGGCCTCACGGGCAGCGCCGAGCAGAGCCTGCAGGTCATCGTCGAGCTCGCAGTCGCCGACGGTGACCGCGTCGACGGAGATGCGGTGCTGCGCTTCGACCTCCTGCTGGATGTGCCGGACTCCGGCGCCGAGCGTCACGCCGTCGCCGTCAATCGAGCCCGGCGCCCGGCCGTCGAACAGCCAGGCCCGCAGCTCACGCTCCTGCATCCTGGCCAGCCGGATGACCTCCTGCGGCTCGGTGGAGCGGCGCTGGATCAGCGCGAGCGTCTGCAGCACCGAGTCATGCACCCTGGTGGCCATCTCGGCTCGTTCCTCGGCCCGGATCCTGGCCTGCCGTTCCTGGACCAGGTCCCTGGCTATCCGGAGCCACCACGGCCCGAGGGCGATCGTGGCCGCCGCGAGCACCAGGGCCATCCCGCCGAGCGGCGCGAGCAGCTGGTAGCTCTCGTGCCCGTTCAGCAAAATGACCAGGCCGGCGATCAGCAGCGCGGCCGTGATGAACCAGCGGAGGAACACCCGGTCGTTGCCGCGGCCTTCAAGCGGTCCGATGACCGGCTCGGCCAGACGGTGGAGCAGCGCCTTCTCGTCCTCATCGGCGTTGCGCCAGATGAGCACCAGGCCGCAGACGCAGATGATGATCGGCCAGGCGACGGCGTTCAGCCATTCGGCCTGCAGCGACGACGCGACGATCAGCACGACCCCCAGCACCGAGCCCAGGCCGGCCGCGAGCGCGATGCCGCGCTTGTCGGTGAGGGCACGGCTGGCGATGTTGGACGTATCGCCCGTCATGGGCAGGAGCACCCACGTGAGCACGTAGATCGCGGCCGCGAACCCGGACGTGAGCAGCGTCAGCACCACGAGACCGACGCGCAGGGCGGTCACGTCCACGCCGGTCTTGGCGGAGATGCCGACGACTACTCCCCCGGCGAGCCTGCCCTGCCGCTCCCGGCGCAGCGGCAGCCTGCTGCCCGGTCCGCGCTGAAACCGGCCCAGGAGCCCGTGGTGATGCTCGGTCTGACTGCCGTGCCCCCCGGCGGAGCCGCCGTTCCCGTCGTAATCACCCGTCGCGCTCTGCTGCTCGGCGCGCCAGGGGGTGGCGTAGTCTGCTCGTCCGGTCATACGCCCATCATCGCGCGAGCGCGCGTGCGCCGGCTATCCGGGCGATCCCTGGTCCTGGTCACAGCCGGTCGGGGTGGCCTCGGGGGCGAATGAGGGTTGTCCCTGATGGCCGCGGCGCCAGGGTGGCTGCGAGGCTGGTCGCATGAACACGACGGAATCAGGATCGGCCCAGGGTAGTGCGGCGACGACCCGGGATTCGGATATCCGGCCCGCCCCGCCGCCGCCCCTCCGGCGGTCCGTCCAGGACCGGATGCTGGCGGGGGTCGCATCCGGAATCGCGCGCCACCTCGGCCTCGACCCCATGCTGGTCCGGATCGCGATCGTCGTGCTGTGCTTTGTCGGGGGCGTCGGGATCGCGCTGTACCTGGCGAGCTGGGTACTGATCCCGGAAGAGGGCTCCGACGAGTCGATAGCGAGCGAATTCCTCCGCAGTATGCAGGGCTGGCGAGAGTAACGGGGAAGGGGCACAGCCCAATGTCACATCCATCGGGCCCGTCCGGGCCGAACGGTTCGGCCCTGCGCAAGCCGCCGTCAGGCCAGGCCCTCATGCGCGTGTCCGACGCCGACCGCGCGGAGGTCGCTGACCGGCTCGCGAAGCACTACAGCGACGGGCGTCTCGACCAGGCCGAGTTCGAGCAGCGCCTGGACCAGGCGATGCGGGCGAAGACCAGGGCCGACCTGTCCGGGCTGCTGGCCGATCTGCCCGGCGAGGCCCCGCTCGCGACCCCGGTGCCGCCCCTCCCGCCCGACGCGGGCCGCCGCGAGAAGCGGCAGTTGCGGCAGCTGCTGCGCGTTCAGCTGGAACGGGAGCGCGAGCTGCTGCGGCACGAGCGCCGGGAGCACCGCCGCCAGATCAGGGAACACCGGTGGTACTCCATACGTCAGCTGCCGGTGCTGGTGCTGGCCGTCGTCGTCATCCTGGTCACTGGCCGAGTGCTGAGGGAGATCTACAGCCTCTGGCTCGTCCTCGCCGTGCTGGGGTTCCTCTGGCTCGTGCACGCCCAGCGGAGCCGCCGCTCATAGCAGGACTTCGTTCCACTCCCTGATCGTCCAGGTCTGCATGACGCCCTCGACGACGAACGGGTCCCCTTCGACGTACTCCTCCGCGGCCTCGCGGCTCGTGAAGACGCCGATGGCGCCGGATCCGTCCGAATAAGGACCGATGGCCAGCAGCGTGCCGCGGTCCCGGAACTCGCCCCACCAGGCCCTGTGGGCCTCGATGTGCTTCATGATCTTCTCGGCCGCATCCGGCGCGGACTCGTAGAACACTACGTACTTCATCGCTGGCCGCCCTCTTCGTGGTCCTCGCGAGATGCTAGGGCTCAATGGCACCTTCAGTACAGCCGGATGCCGTCGCGCTCAGCGAGTACGACGGCCTGGGCCGGGTGGTTGAGATCACGCCGCTTGGCGGGAGCGGGACGGCGCTGGCCGTCCGGACTTCGCTTGGCGGGCGGCTGGTGCTCAAGCCGGCCGCGCGGGCGGCCGATGTCGATCTGCAGTCCCGTTGCGCCTCGCTGCTGGCGGGTGCGGGCATCCGCCAGGCCCGGATCCTGCCCTGCGCTAGTGGCGCGCTGGTCACCACCTCCGGGTACTACCTGCAGGAACTCCTGCCGGGCGGGGCCGTGCTCCGTCCCGACCCGGCCCAGGTGGATGCCGTGATGGGCCACGTCGGACTCTTCCACTCCGTGCTCGCCCGGCTGCCCGGCGGGTACGAGCCGGATACGGACTCGGTCTGGGCACTGGTCGCCGACGGTGACTGGCTGGTCTCGCGCTTGCCTGGCTTGCTGAGCCAGTACGGGCTGGCGGACTCCGAGCTGCTCGGCGCCGTGACCGCCCTCTCCGGCAGCCAGCGGGCGCTGGATAGCCTCGCCCGGCAGGTGGTCCACGGCGACCTTGGCCCAGACAACGTGCTCATGGACGGCCGCGCGGTGGTGGCGGTTGTGGACTTCACTCCGTACTACGAGTCGGCTCTGTTCGGGGCGGCGACGGCCTTGTACTGGTACCACGTCTACGGTCGCGCTCATGCCGACGTGCCCCGGCTCCTTCGGAGCCTCGAACTGCTGGGCTCGGCGCGGCCCTGGACCGCGGACGAGCTCGCCCTGTGGCCCGCGGCCCTCCTCCGCGAAGCACTGCGCCGCCTGGCAACCCCGCTGGCACTAGGCACCCCACAGTCCCCATCGCTACCAGCCAGGGTTGCTGCCGTCCGCGCCATCCTCGACATAGTGACACTTTGGGTTGCTGAGAACTAGAACAAAACGCCCATAAGTGCAACCCAAAGTGTCACTATGTCAGACCTGCGGCCGATGCTGACACCCGTGAGCCAATCACAGGGGCGTAGGCCTGCCCGCTTAGCCGGAATTATCACCACAGCCGAGCTACGGGCATTGGGTAAGTCCGTTCAGGAGATCAAGACCTTTGTAACAAAAGGCGTGTTGATCCATCTCCGGCAGGGCGTATACCTCCGAACCAGATTTGCGACGAGGTATCAGGGCGACACCGGCCAGTGTCTGCTGCGTTTAGGGGCCGCACTGGCCGTTGCCGGACCCGACGCTGTCGTTAGCCACCAGTCGGCTGCCCAGCTCCTCGGCATCGACGTGCTGGGGAAGGTCCGCGACGAGGTCACCCTGACCTGGCCCGCAGAGCTCGGCCGACGAGGCATGACCGGAATTCATGTCTACGCGGCCGATCTGCCGCGCGAGCATGTCGGCGCGCTCGCTGGCCTTCCGTCGACAACCGCGGCGCGGACGGTCGTCGACCTGGCGCGGGTCCTGGAATTCAAGGCGGGGGTAGTCGCAGCCGACTCGGCGCTGCATCGCAAGCTGGCCACAAAGGCAGAGATGCTCGCGGTCATTGAGGCCCTGCCGCGGCGGCGGGGCATCAGCCGGGCACGAGCAGTGGTGGAATGTGCTGACGAGCGCGCCGAGTCGCCACTGGAGTCCCTGGCCCGCGTGCTCTTCAAGGCTCTCGGGCTGCCGCCTCCTGACCTGCAGGTCTGGGTTGGCGGCCCGCAGCCGGCGGGGCGGGTCGACTTCTTCTGGAAGGAGTTCCGGACCGTCGCCGAGGTCGACGGCGCCCTCAAGTACGCCAACCCGGAGCGAGCCAGAGAGCAGCTGCGCCGGGATTCCGCGCTCCGCGCGGAGGGCTACGAGGTGGTCCACTTCACCTGGCAGGACATCAACTACAACCACAACCTCGTCGCCGCCGAGCTGAGGAAGGCGTTTGAGCGCGGCGCGGCGACCCAGGCCCGGCTACGGCGCGCCGCCAGCTGAGCCGATGCGGCCGGCTAGGACCGGTGCTCGGCGAGCGCCATGAGCGCGGTCACGATGCGCTTCTCGGAGACCGGCATGGGAGTCCCGATCACCTGGGCGAACAGGTTCACCCGCAGTTCCTCCAGCATCCAGCGCACGGCGAGAGCGTCCGGGCTCTCCCGCTCGGCCGCGGGCAGGCCCGCCAGGACGCTGCGGTACTCATCGGCCACTCGGTGCACGGTGGCCATCCGCTCCGCGTCGCGACTCTGCTCCCCCGGCAGCTTGTCGATCCGCCGCACCATCGCCCGCAGATACCGCACCAGGTCGGGCAGGCGAGTAGCACCAGCGGCCGCCACAAAACCTGAAAAGACGAGACCCGCGAACTGATCCCGCATGTCGGCGAACGCAGCCGCAAGCGGGGGGGCCGGCTGGCTGGACAGCCGCACCTCGACCTCGTGGGCCTCGCCCAGCACGCGGGCGACAGCTTCGACGACCTTCGCGGTCTCGACGGCCAGCCGGTCTCGCGCCACCGCGAGCAGCCGCTGGAACCCGGCCTCGTCCCAGACCGGCCCGCCCGCACTGTCGATCACGACGTCGGCCGCGCAGGCGACGCAGTCATCGAGCAGCGCGGCGGCGCTCGAATACGGGTGCCTGCTCATCGCCATCTTCGCGGCCACCGGCAGCCGGCCCGCGATCGACCGCACGCCGGACGGCACCTGAAGCGCGATCAGCCGCCGCAGGCCCAGGCGCATGGAGCGGTCCGCCTCGGCCTCGGTCTGGAACAGCCGGACGTCAACGCTGCTGCCCGCGTCGGCCAGCGCCGGATAACCGGTGACCTGCCCGCTCGTGAAGACTCGCGGCAGGGTCCCGATGGTCCAGTCCGTCAGTCCGGTCCGGGTGATCTCAGCGGCGGCGTCGGCGATCACCGCCTGGAGCCGGGGCCGGAGCCGCTGGCGCAGCTCCCCCAGGTCCTTGCCGGAGGCCGCGACCCGGCCATCCGCCACTACCCGGTAGGTCACCCGCAGATGCGCCGGCAGCCGGGAGAGGTCGAAAGCCGACCGCGGCACCGGCATGCCGGCGATCTGGCTGAGCTCCCGGCTGAGGGCGTCGAGCAGGTCGCCGTGCGGCTCGCCGAGCGCGGCCAGCACGGCCCTGGCGGTGTCCGGCGCGGGCACGAACAGCCGCCGCAGGTCCTTCGGCAGCCCGCGGATCAGCTCGGTGACCAGTTCCCCGCGCAGGCCGGGCACCTGCCAGCCAAGCTCCGCCCCGGCCGGCCGGCTGAGCGACTCGAGCGGGATATCCACCGTGACGCCGTCGTCGGCCTCTCCCGGAGCGAAGGCATAGCTCAGCGGGAACGGGCCCCACGTCGCGGGGTAATCCTCGGCCCGCACGGGCTCGGTCGTTGGGCTGATCAGGTCGTCCAGGGTCAGGTCGAGCAGGGCCGGCTCGGTTGTCCTGGCCTTTTTCCACCAGGAGTCGAAGTGCCGGGCCGACGTCACGGCCTGAGGGATGCGCTGGTCGTAGAAGTCGAAGATGGCCGACTCGTCCGCGACGATCCCGCGCCGCCTGGCCTTGTCCTCGAGCTGCGTCGCCTCGGCCACCATCTCCTCGTTGTGGCGAAGGAACTTGTGGTGCGACTCCCAGTCCCGCTCCACCAGCGCGTGCTGGATGAACAGGTCACGCGACGCCGCCGGGTCAATCCGGCCGTAGTTCACGGTGCGGTCGGCGACGATGGGCAGGCCGTAGAGCGACACTTTCTCGGTCGCCATCACGGCACCGCGGCGGGCGTCCCACCGAGGCTCGCTGTAGCTGCGCCGCACAAGATGGCCGGCCAGCTCCTCGGCCCACTCGGGCTCGATTTTCGCCACGGTCCTGGCCCACAGCCTGGACGTCTCGACCAGCTCGGCCGCCATAACCCAGGCCGGCGGCTTGCGCGCCATCGGCGAGTCCGGGAAGATCGCGAACCGCGCACCGCGGGCGCCGAGGAACTCGACCGGGCCGCGCCGGCCACGCTCGGCCGGCTTGCGCTCGGTGTTCTGCATCCCCAGATGCGAGAGCAGTCCGGCCAGCAGCGACTGGTGCACCCGGTCAGCCAGGTCGGCCCCGTACCGGCCCTCCGAGGCCGGCTGCACCGTTGCTTTGTCAGCGCCGGCAGCCACCGCTCGCTCCGGCTCCCGGCCGACGACCACGCCGAACTCCCTGGCCGCCTGACGCAGCTGGCCGTACACGTCCTGCCACTCCCGCACCCGCAGGTAGTGCAGGTACTCGCGGCGGCACATCCGCCGGAACGCCGATCCGGACAGCTCCCGCTGCTGCTCGCGCAGGTAGTCCCAGAGCGCGACCAGCGCCAGGAAGTCCGACCCCGGCTGGGCGAACCGCCGGTGCATGGCGTCGGCCGCATCGCGCGCGTCCGCGGGCCGCTCCCGCGGATCCTGGATCGACAGCGCGGCGGCTATGACCAGCACCTCGCGGGCGCAGCCATTCCGGCCGGACTCGAGGATCATCCGGCCGAGCCGGGGATCGGCGGGCAGGTCGGCAAGCTTGCGGCCGGTAGCGGTCAGCCGCGGGGTGGCGCCGCTGCCGCCGGTCCCCGGCGCGATCGCGCCGAGTTCCTCGAGCAGGCGGACTCCGTCGGCCACGTTTCGCGCGTCCGGCGGCTCCACGAACGGGAAGTCGGCCATCGCGCCGAGGTCCAGAGCGGCCATCCGCAGGATGACCGAGGCCAGATTCGTGCGCAGGATCTCCGGGTCGGTGAACTCCGGCCGCCCCGCGAAGTCCTCCTCGCTGTACAGCCGGATACAGATCCCGTCCGACGTGCGCCCGCAACGGCCCTTGCGCTGATTGGCCGATGCTTGCGAGATGGCCTCGATTGGCAGCCGCTGGACCTTGGTTCGCTGGCTGTACCGGGAGATCCGGGCGGTGCCCGGATCGATCACGTACTTGATGCCGGGGACCGTCAGCGACGTCTCGGCCACGTTGGTCGCGAGCACGACCCGGCGTCCGGAGTGCGGCTGGAACACCCGGTACTGCTCGGCCGCGGACAGCCGGGCGTAAAGCGGCAGTATCTCGATGCCCGGCGCACCGGCCAGCGCGTCGGCGGTGTCACGGATCTCCCGCTCGCCGCTGAGGAAGACCAGGATGTCGCCCTGGCCCTCGGCCCGCAGTTCGTCGACCGCGTCGGTGATGGCCTGAACCTGGTCGCGCGGCTCCGCATCAGGTGACTCCGGGTCGGCCACCGGGCGATACCGCACCTCGACGGGATAGGTGCGGCCGGACACCTCCAGGATCGGGGCATCATGCCCGCCGGTCGCGAAGTGGCGGCTGAACCGCTCCGGATCGATGGTCGCCGAGGTGATGATGACCTTGAGATCCGGCCGCCGCGGCAGCAGCCGCCTGAGGTAGCCGAGGATGAAGTCAATGTTCAGGCTGCGCTCGTGCGCCTCGTCGATGATCAGGGTGTCGTAGCGCAGCAGCAGGCGGTCGCGCTGCATCTCGGTCAGCAGGATGCCGTCCGTCATCACCTTGATCAGCGTGCCGTCGCTGGAGCTGTCCGCGAACCTGACCTTGTACCCGACCGCCGCGCCGAGGTCCGTGCGCAGCTCGGCGGCGATGCGCTCGGCCACCGTGCGGGCCGCGATCCGGCGCGGCTGCGTATGGCCGATCTGGCCCGCGACGCCCCGCCCCAGCTCCAGGCAGATCTTGGGCAGCTGCGTGGTCTTTCCCGAGCCGGTCTCGCCCGCGATGATCACGACCTGGTGGTCCCGGATGGCCGCGGCCAGCTCGTCCCGGCGCTGGCTGACCGGCAGGTCGGGCGGATAGGTGATGACCGGGACCGCCTCGGCCCTGGCCGCGATCCGGGCCGCCGCCGCATCAATCTGGGCCTCAAGCCCTGCCAGCGCCTGCTCGCGAGCCCCCGGATCGCGCTGCGACCCGGCCCGGTCGGCCGTGCGCTCGAGCCGCCGCTGATCCGAGAGCATCAGCTCGGGCAGGCGGGCACGCAGCCTGGCGAGCGAGGATGGCACGGCGGAAACTCCAGAAGCGGACGGCGGCGGGATACCCGACAAGGATGGCCAGCAAGGGCCCCAGGTCGCTAACGCTTTTCCGCCGCTATGGCTTCCGCGGCAAGCTCTCAGCAGCCGGGCAGGTGCTCGCCGGCGGACAAGATGGCCTCCATCGCGGGGTCCCGGTTCTGGCTGTAGGTCTCGAACGAGGGCGGCGCGTACAGGTCGGGTCCGATCCACGGCCGGTGATCCATCGGCCACGAGGTCTGCCAGAACAGGTCGGCCACGTTGACCAGGGCCTTGCTGTAGGGCAGCTTGAACGGGATCGTCTCCCCGATGAAGTTCGGCCGCGACCCGGAGGGCTCACCGACGAAGATCGCGTTCGTCTCGCGCTCGATCGCGGTCGCCGTGTTCTGCGCGGCCGAGAACGTGCCCCGCCCGATGATCACATACAGCGACCCCCGCCGGTTGATCTTGGTGCAGCCGATCAGCCGGTGCAGGAGCGGCTGGACCAGATAGGTGTTGCCGCCGCCGTTCCAGCGAAGGTCGATGATCAGCCTGCTGACCTCGTGATCCTCGACGAAGGCGAACAGCCGCTCGCTGAACTCCGCGACCGGCTCGGACGGCTGGTCGCCAACGCCGTTGAACTGGAAATAGACGGTGCCATCCCCAGGCAGGTACGTGAACCAGTACAGGACATCGCAGTTGCGCAGGTACAGCGGCATCGGCGCCGCGAGGGTGTCGGGCAGCGAGATCCAGCCCTCCGGCCGCGGCCGCGTCGGGCGAGGCGGCGGGGCGACCGTCGGATAGTCGTGCGGGCCGACAGATACCGATTCGACCGAGACCGTCGTAACGCTCTGGTCGGCCAGGCGGACGGTCAGCTCGGCCCGGCCGGGGTCGTCCAGCATGCCAACAGCGTGCATGAGCGGCGTCCAGCGCAGCAGTTCCGGCCCGATCCACTTCACCTGCTGGGCATTGTCGCGGCTCTTCAGCGGCTCGATCGCGGCGAGCACCTCATCGACCGCACGCGGGCCGAAGCGCAGCACCTGCGCGCCGAGCAGGTCACGGTGCGCATCGGTCGCGGCGGTCACGAACACGCCCTCGGTGAACGCGTAGAACTTCACCGGCAGCCCGAGCTGCACGGCCTCGTCTTCCTGATCAGGGATGATGAACGCGTGCCCGTCCCCAAGGGGCACCAGGAGTTTCATCATCCCGGCGATGATCTGCAAGTCAGAAAGGCGCGGCACCTCCTCGCCCAGTCGCGCGACCGCAGCGTCGAACGCTGGCTCCGGCACCACGGCAAACGGCGCGTACGCCCGGCGCTTGATCTCGCGGGCCAGGAACTGAAGGTCAGCGCGCCAGCCCTCATCGCGGCTCATGCCGACGACATCGACGATCCCGAGCAGCTCACGCACGGTCTCGTCCTCGAGCAGCGGCTGCCAGTGCTTGTCTTCCTTCGGCCGGTCCAGGTCTCGCAGTCCGAGGCCGACCGCCCGGCGGAGCTCGGCCACGGCGGCGGCGTTATCGCCGAGCCGCACGTGACAGGTGGCCATCCGGTAGGGGATCTCCGGCGGGTAGATCGTCTCCAGCTCCTGGCGGCCGCGGATCCACACCCCGTTCTGCTCCGCCTGTGCATAGGCCTCGATGGCGCCGCGGAAATCCTCGGCCTCGTAGCGCGCCTCGGCGAGATAGGCCCAGTGGCGGCCGATCACCGGATTGAGCGCGACTACCCGGGCCCACAGGGCCGCGGCGGCCGGCCAGCTGGCCGACTCGGTCTTCCCCTCGGCGTCGGCAAGGATCCGGAGGTAGTCACTGCTATCAGGCATGACGTCAACATACCTTGCTCAAGATATGTTGAGCAAGGTGTCTTGCTCGTCCTCCGAGGCCAACGCCGGCGGCCAACATCGGTCCCGGACACCTAGTGGTACACCAGGCAGCAGCCGATACTGGAACGGACCCGCGCAGCCGCCCCGGAGGGGGAGTTATGAGCAGCAGCGACGACCGAGCCCGCCGGCCGGGAAGCGGCCAGGCCAGTGCGGATCAGGAAGCGGCCGGCGATTTCGCCGGGGCACTGGACCTGCTGCTGACCGACGGCGCGCTCGGGGTACTGCGGCGGTTCCGGCCGGACGGCGCCGGCCTGCGGCTGGCGGCGAGCCTGGCCCGGCGCCCCCAGCTGGTCGGCAGCCAGCTGGCCCTACTCGGCACGCAGCTCGCCCAGATCGCGGCCGGCCGCTCCGAGCTGGCCCCGGCCCGGCGGGACCGCCGGTTCAGCGAGCCGGCCTGGTCGCAGAGCCCGGTGCACAAGCGGGTCATGCAGGCCTACCTGGCGGGCGGCCAGGCCGCCGAGGAACTCCTCGCCGGCGCGGAGCTGGACTGGCGGGACAACGAGCGCCTCCACTTCACGCTGACCAACCTCGTCGCGGCAGCCGCGCCGAGCAACAACCCCCTGCTCAACCCGCTGGCACTCAAGGCGCTCGTGGACACCGGGGGCGTCAGTGCCGCCCGGGGACTGCGCGCGTTCGTGCGTGACCTGGCCACGCAGCCGCGCGTTCCCGCAATGGTTGAACCGGACGCCTTCGAGGTGGGAAAGGACCTCGCGGTCACCCCCGGCGCCGTCGTGTACCGGACCGAGATGTTCGAGCTGCTGCAGTACGCTCCGGCGACCGAGCAGGTGTTCAGGTATCCGGTGGTGATGGTGCCGCCGATGATCAACAAGTACTACATCACCGACCTCGCGCCGGGCCGCAGCATGGTCGAGTACCTGGTCAGCCAGGGTCATCAGGTGTTCGCGATCAGCTGGCGCAACCCGGACGAGCGCCACAGCGGCTGGAACCTCGATAGCTACGGCCAGTCCATCATCGACGCGCTCGAGGTGGCCAGGGACATCTCCGGCGCAGCCAAGGCGAGCGTCTGCGCGCTGTGCTCGGGCGGCATCGCGACCGCGATGGTCGGCGCGCATCTCAGCGCGATCGGCGGACTCGACGAGGTCGCCAGCATCTGCCTCGGCGTGACCGTGCTGGACCAGGCCAGGGCCGGGACCGCGGGCGCGATGATCGACGAGGCGACCGCGAACGCCGCGATGGCCGTCTCGAGGGCACGCGGCTACCTGGATGGCCGGGCCCTGGCCGAGGTGTTCGCCTGGCTCCGGCCCGACGACCTCATCTGGAACTACTGGGTGAACAACTACCTCCAGGGCAAGACCCCGCCGCCCTTCGACATCCTGTACTGGAACGCCGACACGACCCGGCTGCCCGCGGCCCTCCACGCCGATTTCATCCGGCTCGCGCTGGCGAACGCGCTGACCGTTCCGGACGCCGCGACCATGCTGGGCTCGCCGGTCGACCTGTCGAAGGTGGACGTCGACGCGTACGTCATCGCCGGCGTGGCCGACCACCTCTGCCCGTGGCAGTCTTGCTACCGGACGACGCAGATGCTCGGCGGCGCGACCACGTTCGTCCTGTCGACCAGCGGGCACATCGCGTCCATGGTCAACCCGCCGGGCAACCCGAAGGCGACGTTCCATACCGCACCCGACAACCCGCCCGACCCGCGCGACTGGCAGACTGCCGCGCAGGTCGTCAGCGGCAGCTGGTGGCCGCACTACTCGGCCTGGCTGGGCGAGCGCAGCGGCGGGCGGCGCAAGGCCAGGGCCAGGCTCGGCAAGAAGGGCTACGACGTGCTGGCTCCGGCTCCGGGAACGTATGTCCACGACCGGTAGCCTGCGCACGGTCGCGGTCGGCGACCAGCTGCTGCGCGTGAGCATCCGCCCCGCCCGCGCTAACCGCCGGCGCGACGCTGCCCGCGTGGCGGCCGCCTCCCATGCCGGGAACGCGGGTTCCCCGGCGCCGGCGCCCTCCGCCGGCGACGCGGCGGCGCGAAATGGCCGGGTGCGGCGCCCCGCCGGCGTTCCCCTGCTGCTCATCAACGGCATCGGGGCCAGCCTCGAGCTGCTCGCGCCGTTCGTGGACGCGCTGGACCCGGCGCTGGAAGTGATCAGCTTCGACGTGCCCGGTGTCGGCGGCTCCCCCATGCCGGCCCGGCCCTACCGGTTCACGGGCCTGTGCCGGCTCATCGCGCAGCTGCTGACAGAGCTCGGCCATGACCGCGCCGACGTGCTCGGCATCTCGTGGGGCGGCGGCGTAGCGCAGCACTTCGCCGCGTTCGAGCGATCCCGGTGCCGGCGGCTCGTCCTGGTCAGCACCGCGACGGGCTCGCTCATGGTGCCGGCCAGGCCCGTGGTGCTGGCGCGCATGGTGACGCCCCGCCGCTACACCGACCGCAGCTACCTGGAGCAGGTGGCCGGCGAGCTGTACGGCGGCAGCGCCAGGACCGACCCGAGGTCGATCGTCGCCACCATGAACGCGCATAACCGCGTGGGCTCGCGCCGCGGCTACCTCTATCAGCTGACGGCCGGGGCGGGATGGACGAGCCTGCCGTTCCTGCCGCTGGTGCGCCAGCCGACGCTGATCGTCTCGGGGGACGACGACCCGATCATCCCGCTCGCCAACGCCCGGCTGATGCGCAGGCTGATCCCCCACTCGCAGCTGCACGTCTTTTCCGGCGGTCATCTCGGCCTGGTCACCGAGGCCGCGCAGGTCGCCCCGGTCATCAGCGCATTCCTCACCGCGGAGCCCTGAGGGGAGAGGTTATGGAGCCAGTCCTCGACGCCGACTTCTATCAGCTGGAGGAGCTGCTCGACGACGACGGGCGGCGGCTCGTCCTGCAGGTCAGAGAGTTCATGGAGAAGTCGGTCGCGCCGGTCATCAACCAGTACTGGACACGCGAGGAGTTCCCGTTCGACGTCATCCCCGGCCTGGCCGCGCTCGGGATCGCGGGCCTCGCCTGCGAGGGCTACGAGTGCCCCGGCGGCGACCCGCTGCTGGACGGCATGGTCGCGATGGAGCTGGCCCGGACGGACTCCTCGATCGCGACCTTCATGGGCGTGCACGGCGGGCTGGCCATGGGCTCGATCATCCTGTGCGGGTCACACGAGCAGAAGCTGCGCTGGCTGCCCGCGATGGCCCGGATGGAGAAGATCGGCGCGTTCGGGCTCACCGAGCCGGAGGTCGGGTCGGGCGCGGCGGGCGGGCTGACCACCACGGCGCGGCGGGACGGCGACGTCTGGGTGCTCAACGGCCAGAAGAAGTGGATCGGCAACGCGACCTTCGCCGACCACGTGATCATCTGGGCTCGTGACGTCGACGACAACCAGGTCAAGGGCTTCGTGGTGCATAAGGGCGCCGAAGGGTTCTCCCCGGCCAAGATGACGCACAAGATCGCACTGCGCGTCGTGCAGAACGCGCTGATCACCCTCGACGACGTCCGCGTCCCGGAGGAAGACCGGCTGCAGGAGGCGAACTCCTTCAAGGACACCGCCAAGGTGCTGCGGCTCACCCGGGCCGGCGTCGCCTGGATGGCGACCGGGTGCGCCCGCGGCGCCTACGAGCACGCGCTGGCCTACGCCCGCGAGCGCCACCAGTTCGGAAAGCCGATCGCGGGCTTCCAGCTGGTCCAGGACCTGCTGGTCAAGATGCTCTCCAACGTCACCGCGTCCGCGTGCATGTGCTTGCGCCTGTCGCAGCTGCAGGCCGAGGGCAAGGCCGCCGATCACCACTCGGCCATGGCCAAGGCGTTCTGCACGGTGCGGATGCGCGAAACCGTCGGCTACGCCCGCGAGCTCCTCGGCGGGAACGGCATCCTGCTCGACTACCAGGTCGGCCGGTTCGTCGCCGACGCCGAGGCCATCTACTCCTACGAGGGCACCAGGGAGATGAACACGCTCATCGTCGGCCGGGCCATCACCGGGATCGGCGCGTTCGTCTGACGGTCACCCGGCGTCGACCGGGTCCAGCCGCAGCAGGGTGCCGCTTCCGATCAGGACCGAGGCGACGCGCCCGTCGGCGGCCCGACTGAAGCAAACCCTCTCACCCGAATCACGGAAGCCGGGTCCGACGATGTAGCTGTCCGGCTCGCCGGCCGGCTTGAGTTCTATCGGGTCCGCGGTGGCCGGGCTGATCAGCACCAGCTTGCGGTCGCGCCACTCGATCCGGCACAGCTCAGCCGAGCCAGGGTAGAGATACGGCCCGAGCAGCGCCCGGTACTGCTCCGGCGTCGGCGGCCTGACCGGCAGGGCGGGAGCGGCTGCGTTCGCTAGCCGGCGGGCCATGGCGCCCAGCTCCATGGCCAGGGCCGGTGCGTCCGCGATGCCGTTGACCAAAACGATCGCGCCGACCCCGGAGTCCCGGTCGAAGCAGGCGTTGCTGGTGAAGCCGTGCAGCCCGCCGGAGTGCTGGACCCAGGCCACCTCGTCCTTCCTGACCGCGTACCAGCTGATGCCCCAGGCGCTGGTCCAGGTCTCGTCGCTGAGGTAGCGCGGCTTGTGCATCTCCCGCAGCGAGTCGGCACTGAGCACGGCGGACTGCCTCGGCGCGTCCCCGTGGGCGCTGAGCTGAAGACTGAGCCAGCGGGCCAGGTCCTCGGCACTCGACCAGAGCCCGCCCTCGGCCCCGATGCCGGTCAGCGTCGGCGCGACGTCCAGCTCGTCGGTGTACGCGCGGCCCGTGTACCCAGTTGCACACCGCGCCATCAGCGCTTCGGTAAGCGGCTCGAAACTCGTGTCCGCCTGGCCAAGCGGGCCGAGGATGTGCTCCCGGACGTAGGCCGGGTAGTCCTGCCCGCTGGCCCGTGCGACGATCTCGCCCAGCAGCTGGTAGCCGAGGTTGGAGTATTTGGGCTGCAGGTTCGGCCCGATCGCGGTGACGATCTCGGCGGCCCGGGCCAGGTTCCGGCTGACGACTCCGTCATAGTGAGGCCCGGTGCCCGCCCACTCCGTGCCCGGCGGGTCGCCCATCAGGCCGGACTCGTGCGACAGCAGACGCCGGATGGTGACCCGGCCGATCTCCCGCGGGGTACCGGCGCCCGCGAGCTCGGGGAGCCACTGCACGGCGGGGTCGTCGAGGTCCAGCTTCCCCTCGTCGCGCAGCCGCATGATCGCGGTGCCGGTGAACGTCTTGGTGATGGACGCGATCCGGTACAGGGTGTCCGGCCGCGCGGGCCGCTTCGCCGCGATGTCCGCGAAGCCGGCTGCGCCCGACCAGGCCATCTCGTCGCCGTGCACGACGGCCGCCACCGTACCGGCCAGGCGGTTGTCCTTGACGAACGAGGCGAGCTTCGCCGCGAACTCGCTGGCGCCTTCGGCTACCGGTCCGCTCATGTCGCTCCCATCCCGTAGTGCAATCAGCTCCATTTGCGTCACATACCGGGCAGTTATGCTACGCCGTCCGGCCGAAGAACTGCAGTGAGCACGAGCGCGACCCGTTCCATCAGCGGTGCCACGGGCACGTCGATCAGCTCGAAGCCGAGCTCGCGGTAGACGTCCTCGTGCACTGCCTCGAACGCCCGCGCGCCGTCCAGGCTGATCCTTCGCACCGCGGTCGGCGTCATGAAGCCCAGGAGCCGCACGAAGAAGACCCGCCGCTCGTAGGTCTGCTCACTGATCATCCGGTCGACCTCGGCGCGGAGGGCGAGCGGCACCGGCGTCCCGAGGAACCGCGCGAGCGCGAGCGTGCACACCGGCGAGCGGTCGAAGAACACCAGCCCGCCGTCCGGCGCGGCCCGCTGCCGCGCGCGCTGCAGATCGGTGATGTTGCCGATGAACTCGGGGCCGGCCTCCGGCGCCGCCTTGCCGCGGGCCAGCGCAGCGGCCACAACGTCGGTCGCGGCCTCCGCCACCACGGCGTGGCCGGCCTCCTGGAGGGCCAGCAGGATCGACGTCTTCCCGGCGCCGGGCGCGCCAGTGAGCACGTAACGGGCCATGTTAAAGCTCCGGACGAGAGTCGGGATAAGAGAACGGCGGACCTGCGCTAGCCGGGGCTGCGCTAGCCGGGCTGAGCTAGGCGGGCCAGCCGGCCGGGTTAGCCAGCGGGCTCAGCCGACCGGGTCGGCCGGCGGAGTCGCGGCGGCTGCGGCGGCCTTGGCGAGCTTGGCGCTGACGGCGATGACCGAGTTCGCGAGCCGGGCAATGCCCCACAGGGCCGCGACGACGGCGACGGCCTCGATGGCGATCCGCAGCGGACCGACGCCTACGCGCTCATGGTAGATCAGCAGCCCCAGCACCGATCCGGTGACCGGCTCGAGCACCGCGAACGCCGGAAGCGAAGCGGCCAGCCCGGCCGCCCGGAACGCGTTCTGCTGCACCGTGAAGGTGGTCAGGCCGATGACCGCGAGCAGGTACAGGCGCGGGTCGGCGAAGACGCCGACGTTGACGCGTCCGGCCACCGAGGCGACCGTCTTGGTCACCGCGTCGGTCACGCCGGCCCCGACGCCGCCGCCGATGCTCAGCACCAGGGCCCGGTGGGCGGTCGTAACACGCGTCGCCAGCAGGCCGCAGGTAACCGCGAAGCCGACCGCGGTGCCGACCGCGACGGCCAGGATCCCCGCGGGCGCGGTCGTATGACCGCCGGATGGCTCGGCCGCCACCAGGAACACCGCGAGTCCGGCGATCGCCGCGACTGCCGCCGTCCACTCTGCGTGCCTGAGGCGGCGGCCTTCGGCGCGCGCCGCCAGCATGAGGGCGAACAGCAGCCCGGCCGGGAATACGGGCTCGACCACCACGAGCCGGCCGAGTGACAGCGCGACCGCCTGGCACCCGAACCCGGCGATCACCGCGACGAGGCTGGCCAGCCAGCGAGGCGCCCGCGCGAGGCGGAGCAACAGGACCGGGTCCACCGCCGTCGAGGAACGCAGCTTGGAGGCCGCCTGCTGCTGGGTGACGGAAGCGAGCGCGTAGCAGCCCGCTCCGGCCAGGGCGAACACGATCGCCATTGGTTGCGCGAGTGCCCCGGTCACCGAGCAGGCACCTGCCCTCCTGGCTGCCCGCAGGCGCGGGTGCTCGCAAAAGTCGACTAAGCCGAACGATGGCATACAGACCCGCGCATTCGCTAGCCCTATGTCATCACGAAACGGTCAGGTCGGGCGGAAAGGTCCCGATTACACCGCGTTAGCGTTTCCCCGCCATCGGCCTACGGCACGCCGATACCTGGCTGCACCGGGTACAGGTGCATGTACGCCTTGTTCTTGCAGGCCGGGAACGAGAAGTTGAAGACGAACTGCCGGTCGTTGACACCCGGCGGGGTGATGGAAAGGCCGGCCCCGGTGGCCCCGTGGCAGCCGGCGATGATGCCCGCTTCGACGATCCCGAGCAGCGCATGCGCGGTCTGGTTGTGTCCGAGGACAACCCGGTGCGCCGTTGCCTTGAAGTGCCCGGCCGCCGGGCCGATCTGCTTGATGCTGCTCGTGATGCCGGCGACCTTCGGATAGCCCTCCAGCCAGCAGGCGTGCGGTCCGACGTTCGTGAACTCGACGGGGAAGTACAGCGTGCCCGCAGCGCCGTTGGGTGCGTCGGCGATCCAGTCGAGCACGCTGCCGAGGGCGCATCTGGAGACCTGCGGCGCCTGGGGCGCGGCTGAGGACGCGAGTGCGACGGCTGGCACCAGCGCGGCCGAGCCGGCGATGGCGGCGGCAGCGACGATCGCTTTGCCGCGGTTCGTGAGTTTCATAGATGGTCCCCTCCTGGTAACGGCCGGCGTCCCGGATCCGACCCAAGTATCCGGGTTTCGCGAGCAATTGAGGAGACCGCGTCAATACAAATGGGTGCGGAGTTGCCATGGCAACTCCGCACCCATAACGCCGGCTACGGCACGCCGATACCCGGCTGGACCGGGGACACGCGCATGTAGACCCGGTTGGTACACGCGGGGAACGTAAAGTTCATCACGAACTGCCGGCTGCGTGAGCCCGGCTGGTTGACGGCCAGCCCGACACCGGTTCTGGCATGGCACCCGGCGATGATCCCGGCGACGACGATCCCGAGCGACGCGTGTGCCGTCTGGTTCGGGCGCAGCGTCACCTTGCGTATCCGCCCGCCGAGGTGCGCGGCCGCGGGACCGATCTGCCGGAGCCTGGTGGTGACGCCCGCGACCCTCGGGTATCCGCGCAGCCAGCAGGTACGACCGCTGACATTGGTGAATTCGACCGGGTAGAAGATCGTCCCGGCCGCGCCCTGCGGCGCGTTCGCCAGCCAGTCGAGAATGCCGCCGAGGCCGCAGTGCCGGATCTGCGGCGCCTGCGGCGCGGCCGGTGTCGCCATGGCGACAGCCGGCACCAGCGCGCTAGCGCAAGCGATCGCGGCACCGGCGATGATCGCCTTGCCGCGGCTCGTCAATTTCATAAGTGGCCCCCTCCGTGAGTAGCTCCGCTGTCCCGGATTCGCTCCCCCGATCCGGAGAATCAGCCAAGGTCGGCCGATTCTCCGAATCAGTATGCCGGCGCAACTGCGCGGCCCGCAGGCCATGATCAAATCGCGGGCAACGATCAGTAAAGGCGCTGAAAAGGCTGGTCAGGGCAGAATCGTGTCGCGGACGGCGGCCCAGCGCAGCGCGTCTTCGATCCCATCGGCGACCGAGTAGCGGGCGCGCCACCCGAGCACCCGCGCCGCCCGGTCGGTTCGCGTGAACACACCCGCCGGATCCCCGGGCCGCCGCGGCGCCTCGATGACTTTCACCGGGGTGTCCGCGACCTCGTTGAAGGCGGTTACCAGCTCGCGCACCGTCGTTCCCGTTCCGGTGCCGAGGTTGATCGCATAGCTGTCGCGGTCGGCCAGCACGCGATCGAAGGCGTCGAGCGCGTTGAGGTGCGCCTCGGCCAGGTCCCACACGTGGATGTAGTCACGGATGCCGGTGCCGTCCCTGGTCGGGTAGTCGGTGCCGGTGATCCGGAACGGCTCCCCCGCCTGCATGGCCATGATCAGCCGGCCGAGCGCGTGCGTCGGCTCGCGGATCTGCAGCCCGGTCCGGAGCTGCGGGTCGGCCCCGATCGGGTTGAAGTACCGCAGCGAGAGGATCCGCAGCGGCTCGGCCGCGGCGATGTCGGCGAACATCTCCTCGCACACGGCCTTAGTGCGCGCGTACGGACTCTGCGGCCCGAGCGGGGAGCCCTCGTCGACGCTGAAGTCGCCGCCCGGTGAGTAGATCGCCGCCGAGGAGCTGAACACCATGCGGGCGCACCGGTTTCGCAGCAGGTGCCCGGCCAGCTCCAGGCTCTTGACCACGTTCGCCTGGTAATAGCCGAGCGGGTCGGCAACCGACTCGGGCACGACGATCAGCGCGGCGCAGTGCACGACGGCCTCGATGTCGGGGTGCTCGGCAAAGACCTTGTCGACCAGGGGGCCGTTGGCGATGTCGCCTTCGAAGAAGATCCGGCCCCTGGTGAACTCGCGGCGTCCCGTCACGAGGCTGTCCATGATCACCGGGGTGATCCCGCGGTCCAGGCAGGCCGACGCGATCGTGCTGCCGATGAACCCGGCCCCGCCGGTGATGAGGACCTTCATCCGCTCCGTCCGCTCGTGCGGAGCCCTAATTTACTGGCCGGCCGGGCTCGCCTGGGCATTCCCCGCCGCATTGCGCGCCCGCCGGGCCGGATGCTCCACGAGCGCGATGACCCGGCTCGCCATGAACCTCGCGGTGCGGACCGCGGTCCCGCCCCTGGTCAGCTCGACCACCTCGATCAGGCCGCGCCGATTCACCACCTCGACCCGGCGCCCGGCGCGCGTGGCTTCCACCTCGTACGTCTTCGTCGCGCCGCCCGCGTCCACCACAATCTCGACCCGGTCGCCCTTCATACCTTGGGTCATACCCACCTGACCGCAAATGAGTTGCCCTCCGTGCCGGTCTGGCTAATCTCATGACGATGACGCCCGCCCAGCTCACGCAGGCCCTGACCGCCGCAGCCGCAGCCGAGCTCGCCGACCGCGGCCGCGACGCCGAGCTGCTCCCGGCGGTCACAGTCGAGCGGCCCCGCAATCCGGGGCACGGCGACTACGCGTCGAACATCGCACTCCAGCTGGCGCCCGTCATCGGCGCCCGGCCGCGGGAGGTCGCCAGCGCGCTCGCGAGCCGGCTGGGCGCCTCCGCCGCGATCCGCGACGTCCGGGTGGACGGGCCGGGCTTCATCAACGTCCGGCTGACCGCCGCCGCGCTGGGCAGCATTGCGGGCGTCATCGTCCTGGAGGCCGGCGCCTACGGCCGCGGTGACGCCCTGGCCGGGCAGCGCCTGAACCTGGAGTTCGTCTCGGCCAACCCGACCGGCCCGCTGACGCTCGGCCACGTCCGCTGGGCGGCGGTCGGCGACGCACTCGCCCGGCTGCTGCGAGCGCAGAGCGCGAACGTGACGACGGAGTACTACTTCAACGACGCCGGCGCCCAGATCGACCGGTTCGCCGCATCACTGCTGGCCACCGCGCGGCACGAGCCGGTTGCCGAGGATGGCTACGCCGGCGCCTACATCGGCGAGATCGCCGCCGCCATCGAGGCGAGGCATCCCGGCGCGGCCGGGCGGCCGGACGCCGCCCGGGTCTTCCGTGCCGACGGCGTCGCGCTGATGCTCGACGAGATCAAGGCGTCGCTGGAAGGGCTCGGCGTGCACTTCGACGTGTATTTCTCCGAGCAGGCCCTTCACGACCGGAACGCGCTGGCCGCGGCGCTCGCCCGGCTCGAAGAACTCGGTCACGTCTACCGGGCCGACGGCGCTGCCTGGGTCCGCACGACCGAGTTCGGCGACGATAAGGACCGGGTCTTCCGGCGCAGCAACGGCGCGTACTCCTACTTCGGCGCGGACTGCGCCTACTACCTCGACAAGCGCCGCCGCGGCTTCGGCCGGGTGATGATCGTGCTCGGCGCCGATCACCACGGCTACGTCGGCCGGCTGCGCGCGATGGCCGCCTGCTTCGGTGACGATCCGGACGCCACCCTGGAGATCCTCATCGGCCAGCTGGTCACCCTCGAGCGCGACGGCCGGCCGGTCAGGCTGTCCCGGCGGGCCGGCAACGTCATCACGCTGGCCGACCTCGTGGACGTGATCGGCCCGGACGCGGCCCGGTACGCCCTGGCCCGCTACTCGCTGGACTCGCCCATCGCCATCGACCTCGATCTGTGGACGCGGCGCACTAACGACAACCCCGTGTACTACGTGCAGTACGCGCACGCGCGGATCTGCTCGCTGCTGCACGCCGCGGCCGCGGAAGGCATCGACCGCGGTGCCAGCTACGAGCCGGCGCTCCTGACCCACGACCGCGAGCGCGACCTGCTTCTGGACCTCGCCGGCTTCCCTGGCGTCGTGGCCAGTGGGGCGGAACTGCGCCAGCCGCATCGCGTGGCCAGGTACCTCGAGCAGCTCGCGGGCAGCTATCACCGCTTCTACGACGCCTGCCGGGTGCTGCCCAGGGACGGCGAGCCCGGGCCAGAGGTAACTACCGCCCGCCTCTGGCTCGTCGAAGCGACCCGCATCGTGATCGCCAACGGCCTCGCCCTCCTCGGCGTCACGGCCCCCGACCACATGTAGACGTCGCCCATCGATTCGCGCCCGCCCGATAGTCGCGAGACGGCCAGTAGTGATGCTCTATCAGCCGTACTGGCCGTCTCGCGACTTTCCGGCGAGGCCCAGCCCGAATTCGTAGCTGCTTGCGCCACGCAAATCCTGCTAAAAGGGTCGCCCACCGAGCTCAGAGCGGTACGGAGTTGGAGCGCCACGCAACTTGCCCCCGGTTCGGTAGGTGAGCTACGAGGCCGCGAGCGATGTCGTCGGCAGCGGGTGGCGAGCGCGCCAGGCGGCCTCGGCGTGCCCCATGGGGGTCGACGGCGGCGCCTGCAGGAACGGCCAGATCTCCTCGGCGATCGCACGCCAGTTGGCCGTGGCGTGCATCTCGCCGAGCAGCGCGAACAGGCCCAGGTTGATCCGCTGCAGCACGACGTAGGACTGCGGGATGCGCGCGTACTGCGCGACCGGGCTGCGCATGTCGAAGAACCGGCGGACCACCGCCGAGGCGTAGTCCCCCGTGACCTCGACCGGCGCGGACTCGCGGATCAGCTGGTAGAACACCGCCAGGTGGTCAACGATCTGCTCGTCGCTCAGCGGCGCGCCCGGCACCAGGAACCCGGCCTCCTCCATGCTCGAGCGGAATCGCGCCGGATCGTCGTTCACGCAGAGGTTCCTGGCCATGTGCATCAGCGGCAGCAGATCGGCGTCGGTGAAGTGCTTCACCATCCCGAAGTCCAGGAAGGTGACCTTGCCGCCGCCGTGGAACAGGTAGTTCCCCGGATGCGGGTCGCCGTTGAACGCGTGCACCTCATACAGGCTGCGGAACACGAACCGGT
>DAIOWC010000027.1:0-17615 GCA_036758685.1 Streptosporangiaceae bacterium
GCCAGGTCATCGTCCAGGTCGGTCGCGTGTGCCACCGCGCCATCCGGCGGCTGGGCGACCGGCAGGGCCCGGCGGGCGGCTGCCCGCGTCACGTCGATGGCCTTGCGGTGGGCGATGGTGACCAGCCAGGCCTCGACGTTCGCGCCCGCGGGCAGGTCCTGGTAGGCCTTCATCGCCGACAGGAACGTCTCCGACCAGGCATCATCGGCGTCCGCCGGGCCAAGCACGGCCCGGCAGACCCGCAGCACGGTTGCGCCGTGCCTGGTCACGACTACCTCGAACGGCTGTTTCCCGGTCATGCCCAGTAGACGTCCCGCCCCGCGCCTTCGTGAGATCGCGGCAAGGATTGCTCAGCATGCTTTCGGCCAGATTACGTCGTCGGCCCTGTACCCAGGGCTGGGTACAGGGCCGGACCGGCTACTCGTCAGAACGTTCCGAACTGGAAGATCGTCGACGAGCTGAACACCTGCCCCGGCCGGAGCACGGTGCTCGGGAAGTTGGGCTGGTTCGGCGAGTTCGGGAAGTGCTGCGTCTCGAACGTGTAGCCCCAGCTCTGCCGGTAGATATGACCGCTGATGCCGACGAGCGTTCCGTTCAGGAAGTTGCCCGAGTAGAACTGCACGCCCGGCTGGTCGGTCCAGACGCCGAGCTCGATGCCGGTGCCGCTGTCCCAGGCGCGCGCGGCCAGGCGCAGACCGCTCAGCTGCGGGCCGGTGTGGTTGAGCACCCAGTTGTGGTCGTAGCCCTGGGCGATGAGCAGCTGCTCGTTGTCCTGCGTGATCCGGCTGCCGATGGTGTCGGGCGTCGTGAAGTCGAACGGCGTGCCCTTGACCGTAGCGATGACGCCGGTCGGGATCTGGGTCGAGTCGGTCGGCGTGTAGCGGCTGGCGTTGATGTAGACGCGCTGCGAGTAGACCGGTCCCGACGCCTCGCCGCCGAGGTTGAAGTAGCTGTGGTTCGTGAGGTTCAGCACCGTCGCCTGGCCGGCCACCGTGGCGCGGTAATGGATCCGCAGCCGGTTGGCGTTGTCGAGGGTGAAGGTCACGAACACGGTCAGCGTGCCCGGATACCCGGTGCAGCTGCAGCCGACGTTCGCGCCGTCGTCACCGTTCGGGCTGACGAGCTTCATCTGCACGCCGACCGCGCCGGGGCTCGTGACCGAGCGGGCGGCCCAGACGTGGTTGCCGAAGCCGACGAGACCGCCGTGCAGGCTGTTCACGCCGTTGTTGATCGGCAGCGTGTAGGTGTGCCCGTCCAGCTTGAACGTGCCCTTGGCGATCCGGTTGCCGTACCGGCCGATGGTCTCGCCGAAGTACGGGCCGCCGTTGGCGGTGACCGGCGGGCTGTCCTCGCTGACGTAGTCCTTCAGGGTCTTGAATCCCAGCACCACGTCCGTCGGCCGGCCGGAGCGCGACGGCACGGTGATCGACTGGATGGTGCCGCCGTACGTCAGGATCCTGACCTTCATGCCCCGGCAGTTTCCGAGCGTGTACCGGTAGACGGGCAGTTGCCTGCCCGCGTACAGGTCGAACGCCTTGCCGAAGAACTGGCGAGAGACCGTGGGCGCGCCGGCGCAGTGCGCGCCCGTCGTGCCGGCTGATGCGCTGCTGGCGGCCATGGTGCCGGCGATCCCGGCGGCCGCGAGCGCCGCGACCGCGCCGATCCGGGCCGGTCGCGAGCTGAACGCAGCGGCTGCTAAGCGAGTAAACATGAAGCCTCCTATCCGCTCCGGTGAACGCACAGTCCAATATTGTTAACGCTAACAACGGATCTGTCACCCGTTTGCTGGCAAAAATATTCAAATCTTCCGGGCGCCTTGAGTCCGCGCCGCGGGCACCGGCGGCTGAGGTCCTGGACCGGCGGCCATTCGCGAGCCTGAGCTATAGTTCTTGCGACTTCACCGAAATGTGAGCGCTGAACAATCGCGGACTGATCGGCAGAGCTGCGCGGCCTGGCCCGGCTGGGGGGAAGATGGCGTCTGGAGCTGGCGGCGGGCCTGCCCGGCCGCTGATGGTCGACGTTGCGCGGCGCGCGGGAGTGTCTCATCAGACCGTGTCGCGGGTGCTCAACGACCACCCGAACGTCAGCCCGAAGACCCGGGCCGACGTGATGGCCGCGATCCGCGATCTGGGCTACCGGCGGAACGCGGCGGCGCGGACGCTGGTCACCGGGCGGACCAACACGCTCGGCGTGATCAGCTTCGACACCACCCTCTACGGCCCGGCCTCGATGCTGTACGGAATCGAGCGGGCCGCGCATCCCGGCTACTCGGTGGCGATCGCCAGCCTGCCTGCCTTCGACCGGCAGACCCTGCTTGAGGCGGTTGACCGGTTCATCGACCAGGCCGCCGAGGGCATCATCGTCATCGCGCCGGAGACATCCGCGGTCGCGGCGCTGGGCGGGATCGCGCACGACATCCCGGTCGTCGCCGTCGGCTGCGGCACGGGCGCGCCGCTGCCCTCGGTCGCCATCGACAATTACCGGGGCGCGGCGCAGGCGACGAGGCACCTGCTCGACCTCGGCCATTCGACCGTGTACCACGTCGCCGGACCCGACAGCTGGCTGGACGCGCAGCAGCGAGTGGCCGGCTGGCGCGACACGCTCAGGGCCGCGGGCGCACCCGAGCCGAGGCTGCTGCACGGCGACTGGTCGGCGCGGTCCGGTTACGAGGCCGGTTACGAGCTCGCGGGGGTGGCTGACGTCACCGCCGTGCTGTGCGGCAACGACCCGATGGCCCTCGGGCTGCTGCGCGCGTTCGCCGAGCGCGGCCGGCCCGTACCCGGCGACGTGAGCGTGGTCGGATTCGATGATGTCCCCGAGGCCGCCTTCTTCGTGCCGCCGCTGACGACGGTGCGCCAGGACTTCGGCGAGCTCGGCCGCCGGGCCCTGCACCTGCTGATCGAGAGGATCTCCGGCGACTACCAGTTCCGTCCGTCGCTGCCGATCACTCCTGATCTCGTGGTCCGGGCGAGCACGGCGCCGGTGCCGGCCAGCCGCCGTTCCGCGGTTGTCGCCTGAGCCACTTTGTCCTGAGCCGGAAGTATCGCCGCGAGAGCGAAGTTACGTCACACTATGGATGTGAGCGCTAACATCCCCCGTGCGGACAGCTGCGTCGTTGGCATTGACTTCGGCACACTGTCCGGGCGTGCCCTGGTAGTGCGGGTCCGGGATGGCGCGGAGCTTGGCACCGCCGTGCACGACTACCGGCACGGCGTCATGGACTCAAGACTGGCGGCCACGGGTGAGCCGCTGCCGCCCGACTGGGCGCTGCAGGACCCCGAGGATTACCGGGACGTCCTGCGCCACGCGGTGCCCGCCGCCCTCGCGGACGCCGGTGTCGACCCGGCGCGCGTCATCGGCATTGGCACCGACTTCACGGCGTGCACGGTGCTGCCGGTCACCGCGGACGGGACGCCGCTCTGCCAGCTGCCCGGCCTGACCGCGCGTCCGCACGCCTATCCGAAGCTGTGGAGGCATCACGCGAGCCAGCCGCAGGCTGACCGGATCAACGAGCTGGCCAGGGTCAGAGGCGAGCCGTGGCTGGCGCGCTACGGCGGCAAGATCTCGGCCGAGTGGCAGTTCGCGAAGGCACTGCAGCTGCTCGAGGAGGATCCCGATACCTACCAGCGGACCGAGCGCTGGATCGAGGCGGCCGACTGGATCATCTGGCAGCTGTGCGGCCGCGAGACGCGCAACGCCTGCACCGCCGGCTACAAGGGCATCCTGCAGGACGGGAGGTACCCGTCGCCTGACTTTCTCGCGGCGCTGAACCCCGGCTTTGCCAGCTTCGCCGCCACGCGGCTCGCGCATCCCATTTCCCCGCTCGGCGGCCGGGCCGGCTCGCTGACGCCGCAGGCCGCGGCCTGGACCGGCCTGCCCGCAGGCATCGCCGTCGCGGTGGGCAACGTCGACGCGCACGTCACGGCCCCGGCCGCGAACGCGATCGGGCCCGGGCAGATGGTCGCGATCATGGGGACGTCCACCTGCCACGTGATGAACGCCGCGGTGCTCGCCGAGGTGCCGGGCATGTGCGGCGTGGTCGACGGCGGGATCGTCGCCGGGACGTTCGGGTACGAGGCCGGGCAGAGCGGCGTGGGTGACATCTTCGCGTGGTTCGCCGACCACGCCGTGCCTCCCGAGTACCACGATGAGGCGCGCCGCCGCGGGTTGTCGCTGCACGAGCTGCTGTCGGCCGAGGCGGCGGCGCAGCCCGCGGGCGCGCACGGGCTGGTCGCGCTTGACTGGCTCAGCGGCAACCGCAGCGTGCTCGTCGATCATCATCTGTCCGGCGCGATTGTCGGCCTGACGCTCGCGAGCCGGCCGCCGGAGATCTACCGCGCGCTGCTGGAGGCGACGGCGTTCGGCACCCGGGTCATCATCGATGCCTTTGCCGGCGCCGGCGTCCCGGTTGCCGAGCTGGTGATCGCCGGCGGCCTCATGCGCAACGAGGTGCTGCTGCAGATCTACGCCGACGTCACCCGGCGGCCGCTGAGCCTCGCCGGCTCACAGCAGGGGCCGGCGCTCGGCTCGGCGCTGCACGCGGCCGTAGCCGCGGGCGCCTATCCGGATGTGCCTGCGGCGGCCAACGCGATGGGCCGCAGGTCAGCCGCCGTCGTGCTGCCCGACCCGGCCAGCGCGGACGTCTACGACGAGCTGTACGCGGAGTACGTGGGGCTGCACGACTACTTCGGCCGCGGCGGCAACGAGGTCATGCACCGGCTGCGCGCACTGCGCGAGCGGGTCCTGGCTGGTCCCGATCCCCTGGTGATCGCCGGGCCGGCCGCCGCGCCCGCCGCCCCCGAGAGCACGCGCCGGTGACCGCCGATCAGGCGACGGCAGTGTCCGTCGGGCAGCTTCGGCAGACCGTCGCCGAGCTGCACCTGGCGCTCGTGCGTAACGGCCTGGTCGCCTGGACGTCCGGCAACATCTCGGCCAGGGTGCCCGGCGAGGACCTCATGGTCATCAAGCCGAGCGGCGTCGCTTACGCCGATCTGTCGGCGGAGTCCATGGTGATCTGCGATCTGACCGGCGCCAGGGTCAGCGGCGACCTCCGGCCATCCAGCGACACCGCGTCACACGCCTACATCTACCGGAACCTGCCGGGAGTGGGCGGCGTGGTCCACACCCACTCCCGGTACGCGACGGCCTGGGCGGCCAGGGGCGAGCCGATCCCCTGCGTGATCACCGCGATGGCCGATGAGTTCGGCGGCGAGATCCCGATCGGGCCGTTCGCGCCGATCGGCGGCGAGGAGATCGGCCGGGCCGTGGTCGCGACGCTGGCCGGTCACCGCTCGCCCGCCGTCCTGCTGCGCAGCCACGGCGTGTTCACCGTGGGCGCCACTCCCGGCGACGCGGTCAAGGCCGCGGTGATGTGCGAGGACGCCGCGTGCACGGTGCTGCTGGCGAGTCTGCGCGGCGAGCTCACCCCGCTCCCGGAGGACCAGGTCGATGCCCTCTACCGGCGGTACCAGGAGGAGTACGGGCAGCGCTGACGGCCAGCCGGGCGAGTTGCGAACTGAAACCTTAAAGGAGGCTGTCATGACTGAGCGCAGACCGCGGATCGGGATCCTCGGCATCATGCAGGACCTGTATGACGACATGATCCCCGGCATCGCCCAGCGGCAGGAGGGATACGCGGCCGAACTCGCCGCGAGCCTGGCCGCCGTCGGCGATTTCGTGCCGGGCAAGCCGGTGAAGTACCGCGAGGACGCCGAGCGCGCGATGCGCGAGTTTGAGGACTCCGATCTTGACGGCGTGCTGGTCGTGATGCTGACCTACGGGCCGGCGATGCGGGTCGCGCGGCTGCTCGCGCAGTCACGCCTGCCGGTCTGCCTGGCGAACATCCAGCCCGAGCCGGCGGTGACGGCCGCCTGGGACATGGCCGATATGACCTACAACCAGGGCGTGCACGGCGCCCAGGACACGGCCAACGCGATGGTGCGGGCCGGGCGCAGATTCACCGTGATCACCGACGACTGGAAGGCCGACTCGTTCAAGGTCGCGGTCGGCCGGTTTGCCCGCGCTGCCGCCGCCGTGACCCGCTGGAAGTCGCTGAAGACCGCGATCTTCGGCTACGCCATGAACGACATGGGTGATATCCGGGTCGACGAGAGCGCCCTGGTGCGGACGCTCGGCCCGGAGATCCTCGCGGTCGCGCCCGGTGACATGTACCGCGGCATGCTCGCCGTCACGCAGGCCCAGGCGGACGAGATCATCGCGTACGAGGACGCGCGATTCGAGATCGATCCCCGCCTGTCCGCGGAGGAACGCCAGGACCATGCCCGCATGCAGGCGGCGATCGAGCAGATCCTGATCGACCGCGGCTTCGGCGCCTATACCGCGCACTTTGACGCCATCGGCGAGGATGGCCGGTTCAGCCGGCTGCCGCTGGCCGCCGCCTCCAGCCTCATGGCCAAGGGCTACGGCTACGCCGCCGAGGGCGACGTGCTCACCGCGTGCCTGGTGGCCGCCGGTCACACCCTGATCGGCGATGCTCACTTCACCGAGATGTACGCAATGGACTTCCCCTCCGACTCGGTGCTCATGAGCCATATGGGCGAGGGCAACTGGCGGATCGCGCGTTCCGACCGTCCGGTCCGCCTGATCAAGCGGCCGCTCGGTATCGGCAGGCTCGCCGATCCCCCGACGTTCCTGTTCCAGTACGAGCCGGGGCCGGCCACGCTCGCGGCGCTGGTGTCGCTCGAGGGCGAGCGATTCCGGCTGGTGGTCGCCGAGGGCGAGAACCTGGACACGCCGGAGCTGCCCGCGCTGGAGATGCCCTACGGCCAGTTCCGGCCCGCGACCGGCCTGCGCGCCTGCCTGGACGGCTGGCTCAGCGCGGGCGGGCCGCATCACGAGGTCATGAACCTGGGCCACCACGCGGCGGACTGGGAGGAGTTCGGCCGGCTCGCCGGGATCGAGTTCGTCCAGGTCTGACGGTCACGCGGAGCGCTGTCGCTCCTCCATTGCCCGCCGGTACTCGGCGACGACGATGTCGTTGAGTTCCTCCACCGAGGTGTCCGGCGTCCGCTTGTCCAGGGTGATCGCGCCGTGCTGGAGCAGGTTCACGCGGTCGCAGATCTCCAGGACCTGCCCGTAGTTGTGCGCGATCACAATGATCGAGACGTCGCCGCGGCGCTTGAGGTCCTGGACCAGGTCGAGGATCATCGCACCCTCCTTGACGCCCATGGCCGCGAGGGGCTCGTCCAGGAGCAGGATCTTGGCGTTGGCGAACACCGCCCGCGCGACCGCGATCGCCTGCCGCTGGCCGCCGGAGAGACTGGCCACGGGCACGCTGACCGAGGGCATGTGCACCCCCATCTCCGCCAGGTGCTCGGCCGCGATGCGGCGCATGGACCGGTTGGACAGCAGCGGCCAGCGCACCAGCTCCCGGTTGAGGAACATGTTGTGGTACACGCTGAGCTCGTTGACCAGGGCGAGGTCCTGGTAGACCACGTCGATGCCGAGCGAGCGCGCGTGCATCACGGACCGGAGCGTGACCTCCTCGCCGTTGACCTCGATCCGGCCGGTGTCGGGCTGCTGGAACCCGCAGAAGATCTTCAGCAGGGTGGACTTGCCCGCGCCGTTGTCGCCGATCAGGCCCAGGACCTCGCCCCGGCCGAGGTGCAGCGTCACGTCGCGCAGCGCGGTGACCGCGCCGTAGCGCTTGCTGATGTGCTCGGCGCGCAGCACGTCGGCTGGCGACGGCCCGGCATCGCCGGGTGCCGCAGGGACCTGGTCCGAAGCCGTCACAACGTCCTCCCGGCCTGCCGCAGCCGCGCGAGCTGCACGTTCGCGATCATGGCGACGAGGATCGCGCCGCCGAAGATGATCCCCAGCCAGTCCGCGTTGACCCCGATGATGTCGAAGCCGTCCTGCAGGGTGGCCAGCACGACCGCACCGAGGAACGCCCCGAGGATCGTGCCCGAGCCGCCCAGCATGGCCGTTCCCCCGATGACCGCGGCGATCACGGCGTAGAACATCGGCGTATAGCCCCCGGCGGACGGGTCGACGTTGTTGGTATAGAACGCGGTCTGGAGGCCGACCAGGGCTCCCATGAACCCGGTGATCATGAAGTTCCCGTACTTGATCCGGCCGACGTTGATGCCGGCCTCCCTGGCGCCGAGCAGGTTGCTGCCGGCCGAGATCGTGTACAAGCCCCACCGGGTGCGGGTCAGCACCACGTGGAAGATCGCGACCAGCAGCACCGCCCAGATCAGCGGCGCCCACTGCCACGGGTTGCCGGGAACGCCGAGGTACTTCCCGACGCTGTTGGAGATCGGCGGGATCTCGAACGGCTCGCCGTGCGAGACAACCAGGGCCACGCCGAGGAGGACGAACCCGGTGCCGATCGTGGTGATGAACGAGGGCACGCCCAGCGCCACCGTGATGAAGCCGTTGACCCAGCCGACCACCACGCCCGAAGCCAGCCCGATGATGACCGCCAGGAGCGCCGGGACGTGGTAATCGACGACCGCGAAGTACGTCCAGAACGGCGCGAGCGTGTAGATGAAGCCGACCGACAGGTCGATCTCGCCGCAGATCAGCAGCAGCACCTCGCCGATCGCGATGATCGCGATCGGCGCCATGATCTCGGACAGCAGGTCGGCGGCGTTGGTCTCGCTGACGAACGAGGACGTGTGGGTCAGCCCGAAATACAGCAGCAGCGCCGCGGCCACGACCAGGACGGTGGCCTCGCGCTGGCGGCCGAACCCGCCGAGGCGGCCAAGCAGCAGTTGCCGGGCCCCGCTCCCCCCGCCGGGTCCTAGACCGCCGACGACCGTGGCGCCTGACTCGACTGTGTCGCTCACGTCACCTCCTGCGCTCACGCGCGCGCGCCTGACCGGAGGACGGGCGGCCGGCCTGTCCAGGCCCGGTCGCCCGCCGCCGACTTGTCCAATTCAAACCCAGATTTCGCTGTTTCGCTCAGGACGTGGCGCCTTCGTCAGGTGCTGGTGGTCGCTATGGGGTTCTGGATCGCGCCCGACGGCCGCGTCAGGACCTTCTGCGCGGTGGTCGAGCCCTGGTACCGGCTGGCCAGGTTGTACTCGGCGAGGTTGCTCTTCGTGATGAACGACAGGCCCGTGTCGGTGTCGGACGGGGGCAGCGTTCCGCCGGAGATGTTGTACAGGTACAGGTACAGCGTGGGCAGGAAGCCCTGCAGGTACGGGTCCTGGTAGATGGTGAAGTCGGTCTTGCCGCCTGCGATGTTGGTCAGCGTCTGCGGGACCGTGTCGAAGCCGCCGTTGGGCAGCGTCAGGCCGGTCTCGGCGAGCGCCTGCGCCAGGAATGAGGTCGACGTCGAGTCCACGGCGAACGCGCCCTTGACGTTCTTGTGCGCGAGCAGGAAAGCCTTCTCGTTCGCGAGAATCGTGGCCGGAACCGTGGTGGTCTCGATCTCGGAGACCGTGTAGCCCGCGGGCGTCAGGACCGAGGCCGCGCCGTCGTAGCGCGGCTGGATGTTCCCCTGGCCGGGAGTCTCGATGAAGATGACCACCTCGCCTGGGGTGGGGACCAGCGACTGGATGCGCACGCCGAGCTGCTGGCCGGACGTGAACAGCGCCTGGCCGACGTAGCACAGGCGGTTGCAGCCGATGTTGGCCACGCCGGTCTTGCTCACCAGGCCGTCGGCGTTGTAGCTGATGACCGGGATGCCCGCGCTCATCGCGCTCCCGACCGGCGCCGTGAACGAGGTGGAGTTGATGAGCGTGGTGGCGATGCCGGCCGCGCCGGCCGAGACCGCGGCATTAATCTGCGCCGTCATCTGCGAGGCGATCGAGTTCGTCGACCCCGTCCACTTGGGGGTGGGCAGGTGCAGCAGCGCGGCCGCGTCCTGGAACCCGTACTGAGTCGGCACGAAGAAGCTGTTCGTCGTGACGTGGTTGACGAACCAGAACTGCCAGGTCGGGGTCTTCGGGAAGTCCCCGGCCAGTCCCTTCGCGCTCGCCGATGCCGGGCTGCCGGTCGAGCCGCACGCCGCCAGCAGCGCGCCGGCCGCAGCGGTGGCGCTGACCATCCCTGCTCCCGACAGCAGCGTGCGCCGCGTCGGCCCGTCCTTCATGTTCAGCGTCTCGATTGCCTCATCGACCTTTGGGTCGACTTTCCTCATCGCGAACCTCCAGTTATTTCTGCCGGCGGAAACCTGCCAATGCGGTGGCGTTGAGTATCGGGGGGCGACGCAGCAGGCCGGCAGCAACGAGCAAGTAGCCCGCAGCCACCTGACATCGCACCGACGCGACCTGCTTTCTGCCCTCCGGCTGCGCACCGCACCCATGAGCACCGGCCGCGTACGGCGGCTGCTGGCAGCCCTGCTGCCTGGTGATGTGAGCGTTCACATCAGGTAAACAATAGAACCTTGTGCGCTCAAAAGCTAGATCATTGTTCGGTGGCAGACATTGCCGTTGCGCACCCGCATTCAGTGCAATTCTGGCGGGAACGCGGCTGACGCTGGCCGGTCAACTCCGTCCGCCGGCGGCACTCGCGCTAGCCCTTGACCGAGCCGGCGATCGCGGCCCGGATCAG
Organism: Streptosporangiaceae bacterium; assembly: GCA_036758685.1. Lineage (GTDB taxonomy): Bacteria > Actinomycetota > Actinomycetes > Streptosporangiales > Streptosporangiaceae > JAJYUU01. The sequence goes on from DAIOWC010000027.1 coordinate 10,522, forward strand.
CTGGCGCTGGGTGCCGGCGAACACCGCGACGAGCGGCAGGCTGGCGAGAATGACCGCGGCCGCGAAGACCGGATAGTTGTTCTGGTAGCCGCTATAGAAGTTGTAGATGCCGCGGGTGATGGGGAAGAGGTTGGTGCTCGTCGGGCCGAGGAGCGCCACCGGCCCGATGATGTCGTTCCACACCCCGAGCATCCCGTACAGGAACGTGATCAGCAGCGCCGGCCGGGTCAGCGGCACGATGACCCGGCTCATGTACTTCAGGTAACTGACCCCGTCGACCCACGCGGCCTCGTCCAGCTCACCCGGCACCGCTGTGATGAATGCGGTCAGCAGGATAACGCCGAGCGGCATGCCCGGCTCGATGTGCAGGATGATGTATCCGGGCGTGTTGTTGAACAGGTGCAGCGAGCGCGCCTCGATGAACAGCGGGATGATGGAGAACGGCAGGAACAGCCCGACCGCGACCAGCCCGTACACGAGGTTGTGCCCGCGCACCAGGCGCCGCGCGAGCGGGTAGGCGATCAGCAGCGCCAGCGCCGTGGCCACTGCCGAGGCCACGACTGCGTACAGCACGGTGTTAACCAGCTGGCGGCCGATGTCCCCCTGGGTCCATGCCGCCGAGAAGTTCTGCAGGTGCAGGCTCGAGGGCGGGACCATCGGATTGCTGGCGTAGTGGCTGTCCGTTTCGAAGGCGATCATCAGCACGTACAGGACCGGCAGCAGGAACACCACCGCGATGACCGCGCCGGTAACCAGCCGGGCGAGTAGCTGCGATCTGGGTGCCCGGCCTGCGTGCCGCGCGCCGGCGATGGTGGTCATGCCAGCAGCCGCCGTTCCCGGCCCCGCAGGTAGACCATCAGCGGCACCGCCACGATCAATGTGATCGCGAACAGCATCGTGGCCAGCGCCGCCCCGAAGCCAAGGTCAGCGTTGGTGAAGGCCTCGTTGAACGACAGCATGCCGAGGGTCATCGTGCCGTGGTCGCCGCTGGTCAGCACGTAGATCAGGCTGTAGAGGGTGGCCGAGCCCACCACCGCGAGCAGCACGTTCACGGTCACCGCCGGGGCCAGCAGCGGCCAGGTGATCCGGCGCAGCCGCGTCCAGCGGCTGACCCCGTCCAGCGCCGCGGCCTGGTAGATATCCGGATTGATGGCCTTGAGCGCGCCGATGAATACGAACGCGGTGAAGCCGATGTTCTGCCACACCTGCACGCCGATGACGAGGGGCATGGCCAGCGAGTCGGATCCGAAAAACGCCGAGTTGGCCCCGAAGAGGCCCCACAGCGAGGCCGCCGGGCTCTGCGTCGGGTTGAAGATGATCAGCCAGATCGACCCGACGATCGTGACGCCGAGCACGATCGGCAGGAACACCAGCAGCCGCAGGAAGCCGTTCCACCGGCTGTCGCCGACCAGCCGGTGAGCCACCGCGAGCGCGATGACGTTCTGCAGCACGGTCACCGCGACGACGAAGACGGCCGTGGCGACGAGCGCAGGCTCCACCCCCGGCAGCTCGGAGGTGAACATCGTGGTGTAGTTCTGCAGCCCGGCCCAGCTGACCGGAGCTCCGGGATACAGCGAGTAGCTCGTGAAGGAGAACAGCACATTCAGGACGGCCGGGGCCAGCCCGAAGGCGGCGTAGACGCAGAGTCCAAGCAGCAGCCCGGCCCACATGACGGTGCGGGAACTGGCCGACAGCAGCCGGGCTTGCCGTCCCCGGCGGCTTCGCTTCACCCCGATCCGCCGCAGCCGGGCGAGCGTCCGCCGGTCGGCGAGCGGCTGCCCGGCGGCCGCCGCCTCGGCGGCGGCCGACGGGGCAGCGGTCACTGACTCTGCCAGCCCGACTGGTACTTCTGCTCGACCTGCTGCGCCGTCATCTGGCCGGAGACCATCGACTGCTGCAGGTTCGACCAGTTCACGGGCTGGTCGTAGTAGCTGTTGGTCGTGGACAGGATCGGCATGTAGCTGGTGTAGTAGTCGCCCTTGCCGAACCAGTTGCCGAGCACCTGGGCGGAGTAGCTGTTGAACGTGCCGCTCACCTGGCTGGAGGAGATGCCGGTGTCGTCGACGTACTGCTTGTAGATGTTCGGCTGCGAGAAGAACTTCAGCCACTCCATCGCCAGCGCCTTATGCGGGGAGCCGTTCGGCACCGAGAACGTCAGGTCGTTCTGCAGCTCGCTCTGATTGTTCGCGGCGATGCTGCTCCCCGGCAGCGGGAAGAAGCCGACGCTGAACTTCGGGTGCGCCGCCTGCACCAGGGCCATGTCCCACGAGCCGTCGAGCAGCATCGCCGCCTTGCCCGCGGCGAAGTCGGTTGGCATCAGCAGCCACGACTGGCCCGTGTAGTCCGGCTCGAGGTAGGAGGCGATCTGCTTCTCCTCGTTCATGACCTGAGTGAAGTGCGGATCGGTCCACTTGACCGTGCCGTTCTCCAGGTCGGTCGCCAGCGTCTTGCCCGGCACGTACGGCTGCCACAGACTCGACATCAGGTTGTAGTAGATGAATTGCAGGTAGGTGCCACCCGGATCACCGGGCCCGCCGGTGGCCAGCCAGAGCGGCTGGACGTGGTGTGCCTTGAGCGTGGCCAGCTCGCTGATGAACTGGCTATAGGTGGTGGGCGGCGACAGGTGGTACTGGGCGAAGATCGCCTTGTTGTAGAACACGCCCTCCTGGTAGACGCCGCTGACCACCCCGTAGACGTTGCCCTGGTAGGTCTCGGCGGCCTTCGCGCCCGCCGTGTAGTCGGCCATGAACGACTGGCCGTTCAGCGGAGCGAACACCTTCGAGGTCGTCCACTTCTGCCAGGGCGTCAGGTTGGTGGAGGTGATCTTCAGCGGCAGCGGCTGCAGCTGCTGCACCCAGGTGACGATGTCGGCGGTGCCCGAGTCCACCGACGTCTGGAGCAGCTGCGAGTACGGCCCGTTGACGTTCGCGGCCGTGCCGAGCTCGACCTTAACCTTCGGATAGGCCTTCTGGAACTCGGCGTCGATCTGCTTGAGGGCCGTCACCGCCGGCGGGTTTTCCCAGGTGATGATTCTCAGCGTGCCGGAGTTCGCGCTTCCGCCGCCGGACGGAGACGAGCTGCAGGCAGCAAGCAGCGAGCCGCCGAGCAGGACGAGAGTGGTAGCGCCGACCGCCCAGGTCCGCGACGACGGTCCTGGCCTGAGCAATTTCTTAACCTCAGCTGAACGCAACATGACAGAAGATTACGTCGGATTTAGACGAAGAAGGAAGCAACTCGGTTAACTTTTTGCCTACTGGGACCTAGGAACGCCGGCGATGATGGCGGAGCCGGCATCGACACAGAACGGGCGGTACAGGGTAATGACTCGGGTCCTCGGCCTGGACATCGGCGCGAGCACGACCAGGGCGCAGCTAGTGGTCGACGACTCCGTCGTGGCGGAGGCGCGAGCCGCGAGCGCCAGCATGACCGCGGCCGGGCCGGCCCGCGCCGACGCCGCGATTGCGCACCTGCTGGCTCAGCTGCCCGAGCTGACGGCGAGCCTGGATGCCGTCGGCGTGGGCGCGGCCGGAGTCATCACCGCGCCCGGCACACGCGAGTTCATCACGGCCCGGCTGGCTCCGCTCACCACCTCGGGACGGGTGGTCGTCGTCGACGATGCCTCGCTGGTCCTGCCCGCGGCCGGCCTGACCGACGGCATCGCCGTGATCTGCGGGACCGGATCGATGGGCACCGGCTGCTGGCACGGCCGCAGCGCCTGGGCCGGCGGCTGGGGCTACCTGCTTGGCGATGAGGGCAGCGGCTACTGGATAGTGCGGTCGGCGGTCAGGGAACTGCTGGCCAGGGCCGACCGCGGCGCCGACGCCGGGCCGCTGGGATCGTGCCTGCTGGCCTGCGCGGGCGCTCCCGACCTGACCGCCCTGCGGGGCGAGTTCTACCGGCAGCCGCAGCCGTCGCACTGGGCCAGGCACGCGCCCGCGGTTCTGGACTGTCCCGACCCGGCGGCGGCGCGCATCGCCGAGGCAGCCGCGCAGGCGCTCGCCGGCCTGGCCGCGCAGGTCGCGGAGCGGCTCGGGGCTGCGGGCGGCATTCCGGTGGTCCTGGCCGGCGGCCTCATGGCAAACCAGGGACTGCTCGCAGCGACGATCTCCGCCGTCGAGGCCGCCCTTCCCGGCAGCTCCGCCCGGATCCTCGGCAACCCGCCGGTGGCCGGCGCGGTCAGGCTCGCGGCGGCCGCGGCCGCCGAGCAGTAGAAAACTCAGCCGTAGCTTTCCTCGATCGCCGCGGTGATCATCGTGCAGACCACCTTGAAGCAGCGGATCATCTCGATCGCCGTCGGGCTGTGATAACTCACCTCGCGATCGGCCGTCCGGGTCACGCCCGGCACGATCGCCGCGGCCTGGGCCAGCTGCGCGGCGTCGACCTCGACCCGCACGTGATAGTCAGCCTCGCTGACACCCGGCCCGCGGCCGGCCAGCCCCGCCGCGCGCCTGGCGGCGGCCATGATCGCCTCGGCCGTGATCGCAGGCGGCTGGCAGCGGGCCGCGTACCGGCTTGAGCATTCCTTGACCACCACGCGCTCGGCCTCCGGCGCGTAGCCGGCCGCCTCGGCGCAGGCGCGGTCGTCGCCCGTGACCAGCACGACCGGGACACCGCACTCGGACGCGACCAGCGCGTTCAGACGGCCCTCCCCGGCCGGCTGCTCGTTCACCCAGACGCCGGTGATCGAGTTGGCCAGGAACGTGTGCGCGAGCACGCCCTCGGCTCCGGCGCCCGCGTGGTAGCCGACGAACGCGACGGCGTCGACGTCCGGATCCGCGATCCCCTCGAGCATCGACAGTTCCTTATGCCTGCCGGTGAGGAGGACGGCTCGCTCGTCGAGCTCCTCCAGCAGCAGGTTGCGCATGGTGGCGTGCGCCTCGTTGACCAGTACCTGCGTTGCGCCGCCCGCGCAGAACCCGGCGATGGCCGCATTGACGTCCGAGTTGAACATCCGCCGGCACCGCTGCCATTGCTCCGTCCCCGGCTTGACGTCGGCCGGCCAGGTAACGCCGGTCGCGCCTTCCATGTCGGCGGAGATGAGGATCTTCACGTGGCACTCCCGGCAAAGGGGACGGCAACAACCGACCGGCGCTCGGGATACAGGCACGCGTGCTGCTGCTCCGTGCCGCCGAGCTGGCTCAATCGTGGCACGGCGGCGGCGCAGTCGGCGGCCGCGAACGGGCACCGCGGCTCGAACAGGCAGCCGGGCGACTCGACCCTCTCGTCCAGCGGCCCGGTGGGCATCACCGCGTCCGGGCCCGGATTCTCGATGCCGCGCAGGACCGGGATCGCTGACATCAGGCTCTGCGTGTACGGATGGGCCGGCCGGTGAATGATCGTGTCGGTCTGGCCCTGCTCGATGACCATGCCCCGGTAGATGACGTACAGCTCGCCGCCGTCGCCGATGTACCGCGCGGTCGCCACGTCGTGCGTGATGAACAGCACCGACACGCCAACCTTGGCGCGCAGGTCCCCGAGCAGCTGCAGGATGCCGAGCCGGAGCGAGACGTCGATCATGGAAACGGCCTCGTCCGCGACCAGGACCTCCGGGTCGACGGTCAGGGCGCGCGCGATCACCACGCGCTGCCGCATCCCGCCGGACAGCATGTGCGGGTAGCGCGGCAGCACATAGTCAGGGTCAAGCCCGACCAGCTCGAGCAGTTCGGCCCGGCGGCTGCGCTCCCAGTCGCGATCGGCGTCCCGCTGCCGGGCCCGCAGCGCCAGCGGGTCAGCGAGAATCTGGCCGATCGTGCGGGTCGGGTTGAGCGCCGAGTACGGGTCCTGGTGGATCATCTGGACGCGCCGGAAGTAGCGCACGCGGTCCTTCGGCTTCAGGGCGCGCAGCGACTGCCCGTCGATGATGATGTCACCGCCGTCGAACGGCTCGAGCCCGCAGAGGATGCGGCCGAGCGTGGTCTTGCCGCAGCCAGACTCGCCGATCAGCGATACGGCGCCGCGATCGGGGATCGTGACGTCCACACCGCGCAGGGCCGGCACAGCACTGCGGCCGAGCATTCCGCCACGCCCGGCGAACGTCTTGGTCAGCTCGCGGATCTCGATCACGATGCCTCCCCGGCGGCCACGAAGCAGGCGAACCGCTGATCGCCCCGCTCGGTAACGGGCGGCTCGGCCTGCCCGCAGGCGTCGGTCGCGAGCGGGCAGCGGGGCCGGAAGACGCAGCCCGCGCGCGGGATGGAGGTGAGGTCTGGCGGCCGTCCTGGCAGCGGCTGCGCCTGGCCGATGTCGCCGGCTATCCGGGGCATCGCCGTCAGCAGGCCGCGGGTGTAGGGATGGCGCGGACTGGCCAGCACCTGCCGGGTCGGTCCGTCCTCGACGATCCGCCCGGCGTACATCACCGCGATCCGGTCCGCGAGGTCGCCGATGACGCCGATGTCGTGGGAGATGATCAGCGTGGTCAGGTGCCGCCGGGCGTGAACCTTCCTGATGATCTCCAGGACCGACGCCTGCGTCAGCATGTCCAGCGCGGTGGTGGGCTCATCCAGGATGACCAGGTGCGCGTTCAGCACCAGCGCGAGCGCGATGCCCACCCGCTGCCGCATCCCGCCCGACAGTTCGTGCTGGTAGGACGCGAGCACCCGCTCGGCGTTCATGCCCATGTCGTCCAGCAGCGACCTGGCCTCCCGCAGCAGCCCGCGCAGGTCGGCCACCCCGTGGGAGCGGCCGAGGTCGAGGACCTGCTTGCCGACCGGCTTCAGCGGGTTCAGCGAGTTCTGCGAGGCCTGGAAAACGTAACCGATGCTGGCGCCGCGGACCCGCCGCAGGCTCTTGCCGTGCAGCGCCAGCACGTCGCCGACGCCATCGATGGTGACCGAGCCCGACATCACCCGGCCCGGGTCAGAGACCGCGTTCAGCAGCGTCAGCGCGAGCGTGGACTTGCCTGAGCCAGACTCGCCGACCAGGCCGGTGATCTGGCCGCGAACGAGGTCCAGGCTCACGCTGGATACGGCCGGCAGCGGTCCGTCCGGGGTGGGGAACGCGACGGTCAGGTCGCGTACGCGCACCGCCGCGGAGCCGTCCAGATGCTCGCTCGCCCGCGCCGGTGCTGGCTCAGACCGTGCTGGCTCAGACCGTGC
>DAIOWC010000027.1:17715-21803 GCA_036758685.1 Streptosporangiaceae bacterium
GTGCTGGCTCAGACCGTGCTGGCTCAGACCGTGCCGCCTCGGCGCCCGCCGTCACCGTATCCTCCGCAGCCGGGGGTTGAAGAACTCATCGACGGCGCCAGAGAGCGTCACCAGTGAGATCGTGATCAGCAGGATGCAGATCAGGGGCGAGAGCAGATAGGACAGGCCGCGCGTGCTGGTGGCCGCGCCGGCCTGGAAGACCGCCTGGTTGAGCATCACGCCCCAGTTACTGGTGGTGTAGGAGACCACGCCGATAAAGAACAAGCCCACCTCGGTGTAGATGAACGCGGTCACGGCGAGCATGAGGTTCATTCCGATGTACGGCGCGATGTTCGGCAGCACCTCGGCGAAGATGATGCGCCGCCCGGGCAAGCCGAGCCCGCGAGCGGCCTCGATGAAACCGCGCTCGCGCAGGGACATCGTCTGCGCCCTGACCGCTCGGGCGATCCCGCCCCAGCCGAACACGCCCATCACGAATCCCATCGCCACCGGCGAGCCAAACTGCCAGATGGTCGCGAGCACGATCAGGACCGGGAAGCCGGGGATGGCCAGCACGAAGTCCGCGACCCGCATGATCGCGCTGCCGGCGAGCCGGGGATAGTACCCCGCGGCGAGACCGGCCAGGGTCCCGATGCCGAGGGTGATCACGGCCGCGACCGCCGCCGCGAACAGGACGTACCTCGACCCGGTCACCAGCAGCGCCAGGACATCGGTGCCCTCGAAGTCCGTCCCGAGCGGATGGGCCAGGCTCGGCGCGCCGTAGATGTCATGCGGGTTGATCGGCAGGTTCTTGGGATACAGGTACGGCCCGATGATCGCCATCAGCGTGAAGAACACGATGATGACCGACGCGGCGATCCGGCCGGGTGTGCTGACGAACAGCCGCCAGCGGCGCGTAGCGCGCTGGCGGCGCGAGCGCTGCAGGGCCTCGTGCAGTTGCTCCGGCGGGAGCGCGATACTGCTGATGCTGCTGGTACTCATGAGCTAGCTCCGGCAGCGCTGCGGATCCGCGGGTCGATGAGCGGGTAGGCGAGATCGGCCAGGATATTGGCGGCGATGACCGCCACGATGATCAGCAGGAACGCGCCGTCCAGGACCGGGAAGTCCTTCGTCGTGATGCTGCTTATCATCAGCTGGCCGAGGCCCGGGTAGTTGAATACGTCCTCGATGAAGACCGCACCGCCGAACATGAGCCCGAGCGAGATAGCCAGGATCGTGAACAGCGGCAGCATGGCGTTCCTGGCCACATACCTGGCCACGGTCAGCGGCCGCAGCCCGCGCAGCTCGGCCGCGAGGATGAAGTCGTCGCCCAGCACCGAGATCACGCTGGATTTCGTGGTCAGCTGCCACGCGCCCACGCCGGCCAGCGTGTAGCACGCCACCGGCAGGATGGCGTGGGTGATGATCGAGCCGATGTAGCCGGCGTTCCAGCCCGGGTTCTCCAGCACGCTGACGTTGCCACCCTGCGGGAAGATCGCCCAGATGGTGGTGAAGACGTAGAACAGCAGGATCGCGATCAGGTAGACGGGCAGGCCATTGATGATCGCCCCGAGCAGCGTCATGCCGTCGGCCAGCCTGGTCGTGCGCCTGATCGCGGTGAGGACTCCCAGGCAGACGCCGATGAGGAAGCTGAAGATGATGCCGAAGACCGCGAGGATCACGGTCCACGGGGCCGCGGAGGCGACGATGTGCGAGACCGGCGTGCCCTCCTGGGCGATCGACACTCCGAGGTTGAAGTGCAGGAGCTGCCAGATGTAGTGGCGGTACTGGTCAGCCAGCGGCTGCTTGGGCACGAAGCCGAACATGGCGGCGGTGGCGCTGGCCGCTTGCTGGGGCGACATGCCGTGCGACATGTCGTTGGCTTCGACCGTCAGCGCCGGGTTGCCCGGCATCTCCAGGACCAGGAAGAACGTCGCGGTGGCAACCACCCAGATCATGATCAGGCCCGTGACTAGCTTGGCCGCGAGCTTGCGCGCCAGGTTCACCTGCCACTCCGTTCCCTGCGTCGTGGCGGGCAGGACCGGACCGGTCCTGCCCGCCACAAATTTCAGCCGCTTTGCCTACTTCTTCGTAAGATATCCGTCCGCCATCCAGACGCCCGGGTTCTGGCCGAGCAGCGTGGTGCTGGTCGGGAAGTCGGCAAACCGCTTGCCGTTGATGTAGGCCAGGCTCTGGTAGTCCCAGAGCTGGACCACGGGGACCTCGTAGTTGATGGTCTGCACCAGCTCGGAGGCGATCTGCTTCTGCTGGGTGAGGCCGGTCGAGGTGCCCAGCTGCAGGCTCGCCAGCTGGGCCGTCAGCGAGCCGGGGTTGACCGTGCCGACACCGGGCACCGTGACCGTATTCGGCGTGTTGAAGAAGTTCTTCGCCGCCGGGTTGCCGGCCGGGTACCGGGTGGGCGAGCTGCCCACTCCGACGTAGCCGTCATACTCCCCGTAGATGCGGGAGAAGGTGGGGTTCGCTCCCGGGCCGAGCGCGATGAGCCACCACGCGACCGGGTACTTGCCCGCGAACAGGTTCAGCTGGTACTGGGGCCACTGGGGCCCGGTCGCGATCGTGGTCGGAATGCCGAAGCCGTCCAGCTCGGACTTGATCACCGAGGACGCATCCTGCCAGTCCGAGAATCCCTGCGCGACCGGCAGCGTGATCGTCCACGCCTTCCCGTTCGGCAGGTACCACTGGCCGCCCTTCTGCGTGAGCCCCGCGCTCTTCAGCAGCGAGGTGGCCGTGGCCGTGCTGGGGGCGTAGGAGTTCAGGCTCGCCTCCTGGGTGGCGGTGACGTAATCAGGAAGCGCCGCGCTCACCGCGCCGATGGTCGTCTTGGCCGGGGTGCCGACGACCGGCTCGCCCACCTGCTGGATGGCAGTCCGGTTCAGCACGTAGGCCAGCGCCTGGCGGACCTTGACGTTGTTGTACGGAGCGACGTTCTCGTCGAACGAGATCGCGGAGGCGACCAGGGCCGGCCAGGTGATCTTCTGGTTGCCTGCGGAGACAATCTGGGAGTTGACGCTCGACGACATGGCCACGAACGGCGAGGTGTCCAGGGCCGAGCTCTCCAGGAGGCTCGCGATCTGCTGGTTGGTGCTGTCGTGGTCCATGATCACGTTGCCGACGTGCACCTTGCTGGCTGCGTAGAAGTCCGGGTTCTTGACCAGCAGGGCCTGGCTGTTGTTGAGCCGCTTGATGTAGAACGGCCCGGCCGAGATGTCGGTAGTCGGGGCGTACGCGGCGATCGTCTTGCCCAGGTTGGTCAGCGCCGTGACGGCTGCGGTCTTGGCGGCGCCGCTGCCCAGGCTGGCGCTGATAGTCGACCAGATGTTGGCCGGCAGCAGCTTGCCGTACTCGAACGACGGCACGATCCAGTCATTGGTGTTGGTCGATGAGCCGGAACCTTCCCCGAGCACGGTCTCGAACAGGTTGTTAAAGACGCCGGGGGCCTGGGTGAACGTGACCGTGGTGGAGTTGTCGGCCTTGACGCTGCCGAGGTTGTAGCCCGGCGCTAGCCCCTCGGCGAACCAGATCGCGGCCGAGTCGACCACGTCGGTCGCGGTGACCGGCTTCCCGTTCGACCACTTGGCCCCCGGCTGCAGGTGCACGGTGAGTGACTCCCCGTTGGCCGACAGCGACCAGGACTGGGCCAGTCCCGGCAGCTCCAGGTTGGGGTTCGCCGAATCGTTGGCGTTCCACGCCAGCGTCATCGAGTCGAACGAGGGGAACACGTTGCTGGTCGCGTTGAACGGGTTCATCGGCGCGCCCGGAGTGATCACCGTGTTCGGGCTGATCGTCGTGAATGTTACGTTACTGTAGGAATTGCCGCTCGACCCTCCGGAGGAGGAGCACGCAGCAATTACCGTGACCGAAGTCGCGAGGGCGACCGACAACGACATGACTTTGAGCCTGCGGACGTTCATGAGACACCTGCTCTGACAACGGGGCGATCGGCACGTGGGGGCCGGCGTACCTGGCCCGGGCGCCCCGCCGGGGCTCCGCGGGCGGCCGCCGCGTGGGGCTAATGAACTGTGAAAAAATATTACGGACTAACGCTATCTTTCGTCAATAGACTACATGTCGCACTTTGTTAACGCGCG
>DAIOWC010000027.1:21903-36936 GCA_036758685.1 Streptosporangiaceae bacterium
CGGTCCCGATCTCCTGCCCTGAGCGAAGCCTCAGCGGCGAGCCTGGACCGCCGCGTAGGTTCGCTCGAGCGCCCGCATCGTCTGCTTGTAGTTGCGCTGGGCGACCGCGACGAACAGGCAGTCAACCACGGTCAGGGCCGCGATCCGGCTGGCCATCGCGCCCGAGCGGAACGTCGTCTCGCGGGCCGCGGTCGTCAGCACGTGGTCGGCGACCGCCGCGATCGGGGAGCCGGGGAAGTTCGTGATGGCAACGGTCACCGCGCGCTGGCGCTTGGCCTCGGCCAGGCTCGCGATCGTGTCCTCGGTGGTCCCGGTGTGCGAGATCCCGATGGCGACGTCCTGCGGCCCGAGCAGCGCCGCCGACGTCACCGCGCTGTGCGGGTCGGGCCAGGCGTAGACCATGTGGCCGATCCGGTGCAGCTTCTGCTGCAGGTCCAGGCCCACGAACGCGCTGGCCCCCACGCCGTAGATGTCCACGCGCCGGGCCTTGACGACCACGTCCACGACCGCGCTCAGCGGCTCCGGCCGCAGCTGGGCACCGGTCTCCTCGACCGCCTTGGCGTCGGCGTAGGTGATCTTCTTGATGATCTCGGTCAGCGAGTCGCGCGGGCCGATATCGCTGCCGACCTCCCGCTCGGCGTCCCCGCTGGCCGCCTGCGCCGCGGCCGCCAGCGCGAGCCGCAGCTCGGGGTAGCCATCGAAGCCCATGGCCCGGCAGAACCGGATGACGGTGCTGCCCGAGGTGTGGCACTGCGCGGCCAGGTCGGAGATGGTCTTGGCCGCAGTGCCCGCCGGGTCAGCCGCCACGGCGGCCGCGACGCGCTGCTCGGCAGGCGCGAGATTGGGCATGAGCGCCCGCACGTGCGCAAGCAAGGTTTCTGGTGTGTGCGCCGAGGCGTCCAGTGACGGCAGGCGCCGCGGTGGTTGCGGCATGGCGTCACTGTACGACGCTGTTAGCCAGCATCGCACCGATCATGGCATGCACCTGTTTGCGAAGTCCGACCACGGAGTGCTCCGGAGCGCGGCCGAAGTGCACCGCGTTGGTCAGCAGCACCGCCCACAGGCCGCTGACCGGGTCAAACGACAGGCTGGTGCCCGTGAACCCGGTGTGGCCGGCACCGGTCTCCGGCCAGCCCGCACCCATGTTGTCGAAGCGGTCCCCGCGCAGGCCCCAGCCCAGGCCGCGGCGGCCGGGAGAGTTCGGCTCCCCCGGCATCAGGCAGCTAAGGCCCTCGGTCTGGCAGCGCAGCGCCTCGGTCCGCAGCCAGGCGGGCAGGCCGAGCGCCTCGGCCGGCCCGGAGTCCGCGGCCGCCCACGCGGCGGCATACCGGCCGAGGTCGGCGGCCGTGCCGAACAGCCCGGCGTGACCCGCGACCCCGCCGAGCGCCTCGGCATTCTCGTCGTGCACTATTCCGGTTTTGGCGGGAGCGTCGCCCACCGGCTCGGTGGAGGCGATCCGCCCGGCCAGCGCCGGGGACGGCCGGTAGCCGGTGTCGCTCAGGCCGAGCGGCCCCGTGACCATCTCGGTCACGAGCTCCTCCAGCCCGCAGCCGGCGACGGCCGCGCACAGCTCGCCCGCCGTGATGAACCCGATGTCGGAGTAGCAGGCCGAACCGCCCGGCGCCGTGAGCAGCGGCTCGGCGAGGGCAGCGGCGCGGACCTGCTCCGGATCGCTGAGGAACGCGTAGTACGGCCGGTGCGCGGGCAGGCCCGAGGTGTGCGTGAGCAGGTGCCGGACGAGGACCAGGTCCTTGCCCGCGCCGGTGAAGGCCGGCAGGTACCGGTCGACCCGATCGTCGAGCCCGACCTCGCCGGCCGCGATGAGACGCAGCACGCACGGCAGCGTGCCCACCACCTTCGTCAGCGAGGCAAGATCGAAGATGGTGTCGGCCGACATCGGCCGACGGGCATCCTCGTCGTGCTGCGCGTCGCCGGCCACGTGCAGCACGGCGGGCTCGGCGTCGCCGAGGCCGGCGGCGAGCACGGCGCCGGGTATCCGGCCGCTGGCTACGGCGTCATCGATCAGCGCGGTGACCGGGACCGAGCTGCCCATCACGACTCCGCCCGCCCGGACAGGAAGTCGGCGGCGGCGGTCAGGCTGGCCCGGCTGGCGCCCAGCGTGCCGAGATAAGCCGGGCCGGCCAGGGCCCGGTCGTAGCCGGTGCCGGTGCCGACCACCAGCGTGTCCGGCCGCAGGCCGAGCACGCGGCCGAGCAGCTCGCGCTGCCAGTCGTGCCAGTGCGCGTCCTTGACCACCACGACGAGCGCGCGCCCGGCCGCCGCGGCGACCCGGCCGTCAAGCCCGGCCAGCGCGTCCCGCTCGGTCAGCCGGACGCCGTCGGTTTCCGGCAGCCGGTCGCGCAGGAGGCCAAGCAGGCTGCCGGAGGACTGCTCGAGCTGCGTGCTCATCCGGCCGCCCGCGTCAAGCACGTAGGGTGCCCCGGCCAGCGGGACCGCGACCCCCTCCGCGCGCAGCGCCGTCGCTGCGGCCAGCGCCCCGACGGCGGGATCCGCGTCCGCGGCCGGATCGGGTCGCGCCCACTCGGCCAGCGCGCGAACCCGCGCGGCGGCCTCCGCCACTCGTTCGCGGCTGACCAGGCCGCCGTGCATCGCGGCGGACAGGGTGTCGGCCGACCGCCGCAGCGCGTCCTCCCCCGGCGCCAGGCACATCAGGTCCGCGCCCGCCGCCAGGGCGCGGATGGCCCCGGCCGCGGTCCCGGCTCCGTCGCCGATCGCCGCCATGCCGAGCGAGTCGGTGATGATGACGCCCTCGAAGCCAAGCTCGCGGCGCAGCACGCCGTCGAGCAGCACGCGCGAGCGCGTGGCGGGCGCATCATCGATGTCCGGGTACACGATGTGCCCCGTCATGACCGACCTGACCCCGGCCTCGATGGCCGCGCGGAATGGCTCGAGGTCGATGGCTCGCAGTTCCGGCAGCGTCGCGCGCACGCACGGCAGCTCCAGGTGCGAGTCGGCCGCCGCCCGGCCCTGTCCGGGGAAGTGCTTCGCGCAGGCGGCGACGTTGCTGGCCTGCACGCCGGCCACGAAGGCGGCGGTGTGCGCGGCGACGCGCGACGGCTCCGAGCCGAAGGACCTGACGCCGATGATCGGGTTGGCGTGCCGGGCGGACACGTCCGCGACCGGGGCCAGGTTGAGATTCAGCCCGGCAGCGGCCAGCATCGCGCCGATGCTCACCGCGACCCGCCGGGTCAGAGCGAGGTCATCGACGGCGCCGAGTGCCGCGTTGCCCGGATACGACGACCCAGCCGCCGCCTCCACCCTGGTGACGACGCCGCCTTCCTCGTCCACCGCGATCAGCACATCCGGGTTGTGCTCGCGCAGCTGCCCGACAAGGGAACGCAGCTGGCGCGGGCTGGTGATGTTCGCCGCCCTCAGCATCACGCCGGCGAGGCCGTGGTCGAGCCGGCGGCGCAGCCACGGCGGCGGCTCCGGGCCCTTGAAGCTGGCGAGCAGGCAGCCGTTCAGATCGTCAACAGCTCGCTCGGTACTCGCCCCCATACCGCTCAAGATGTAGTACCTCCGTGCATTTGCCCAGCCTAGCGGGCAGATTGGCCCATGCTGTCGCGCGGACGATCACCGCTATGATTATGTCAGTTATTGACATCCAAACGCGCGTGCATGGATATTTACTACGCAAACGTTGGGTCAGCCGTCACCCAGTGGCGGTCGGCACCGTCGAAATCCGGCCGTGAGGCACCTGACACCGACGCTGCGTAGTGAAAGCCGAGGAGGGGCTGGTGTCGACTGAAACGCAGCCGGACGGGCCGGGCGTCCTGATACCGCCGCGTTCGCGCACTGAGCAGCGGAACCCGCGGACTGCCGACATCGACATCGTCCCGACCGAGCAGGTGCTCCGGCTGCTCAACGCTGAGGACGCAACGGTTGCCGGGGAGGTCGCGAAGGCGCTGCCGGTGCTCGCCGTTGTGGTCGACAAGGTTGTCGAGTGCGTACGCGCGGGCGGGCAGGTGCACTACTTCGGCGCGGGCACCTCGGGCCGCATGGCGGTGCTCGACGCCGCCGAGGTCGTGCCGACATTCGGCCTCGATCAGGGGGTGTTCATCGCGCACCATGCCGGTGGTGACCGGGCGCTCGGCACCGCCGTCGAGGACGCCGAGGACGACGTGTCGCTCGGCGAGAACGACGCGCGGTCGGTCTCGGCCGCCGACGTCGCGATCGGGATCACCGCGAGCGGCCGGACCCCGTACGTAGCCGGGGCGCTGACCACCGCCCGCCTCGCCGGCGCCGTCACCGTGCTGGTCAGCAGCAACCCCATTGCGCCCCTCGCCGGCCTCGCCGACCACGTCGTGGTCGTGGACACCGGACCGGAAGCGATTGCCGGGTCCACCCGGCTGAAGGCGGCCACGGCGCAGAAACTCGTGCTCAACGCGCTGTCGACGGCGGCGATGGTCCGCCTTGGCCGCACGTTCTCGAACCTGATGGTGTCGTTGTCAGGGACCAACGACAAGCTGCGCGGCCGTCAGCTGACGATCCTCACCGAGGCCACCGGAGCGGACGAGGCCGTCTGCCGCGACCAGCTCGCGCGGTGCGCCGGAGATCTCAGGCTGGCCATGCTGTGCCTGCTGTCCGGGATGGAGCCGGAGGCAGCGGCGAAGGCCCTGGCCGACGCCGACGGGAGCATCCGCGGCGCGCTGGCCGACGAGGTCCCTCCCGACCCCGGCGGGCCGGCGCCCGGCCAGCGATGAGCCGGACGGGGATACTGCCGCGGATCGAGGTCCGCCTGATCAGCGAGCCCGCAGACTGCGACCGCTGCGTCTCGGTCTACCGCGAGGTCTTCGGCCTCGCGCCGAGTGACGGCTCGCTCAACGCCCGGCTGCTGACGGCCCTCGGCCGCAACAGCGGCATGGTTGTGGGCGCGTTCGTCGGGGGGACTCGGGGGGTCGTCCCCCCGGGCCAGCACAGCCACGCTGAGCTGGTCGGCTTCGCGCTCAGCTTCCTGGCCCGCCAGGACGACGGGCGGCTCTACCAGTACTCGCAGACCGCCGCGGTCCTGCCCGCCTGGCAGGGGCAGAGCGTCGGGCGGGCGATGAAGTTCGGCCAGCGATCGGCCGCGCTGGAGGCGGGGATCGACCTGGTGCGCTGGACATTCGACCCGCTGCGCTCGGTCAACGCGCATTTCAACCTGGACGTGCTCGGCGCGTCGGTGACAAGCCTGGCGCGTGATTTCTACGGCCCGATGGCCGCGCCTGATGACCGCGGCGAGCCGACTGACCGCTTCGTCGTCGACTGGGAGCTACTCCGTCCGGCGGTTGCCGCCAGGGCGGTGGCGCGGCCGGGCGGCCCGACGTGCGAGCGGGGGCCCGTCTCGATCGCGCCGGGTGAGCTGCGGGCCACCGCGGACTCGGCCCTGCTTGGCCTGCCGGCGGACTGGCGCCGCTTCCGGAGCTCGTCGCCGGCGACCGCGGGCCGGCTCCGCGACCGGATACTCGGCCATGCGCAGGAGCTGCTGAACGCCGGCCTGGTCGCGGTCTCCTGCAGGCGGCTTGACCGGGACACCGCCGTGTACCGGTTCACCAGGGAGGGACGGCCGTGATCACGCTGGAACGGATCGAGCTCTTCGAGGTCCGCCTGCCGCTGGTGCACGAGTTCCAGACCAGCTCGCATCGCAAGGGTCATCTCAACCACATCCTCGTCCGGATCACCGACACCGACGGTGCCGCCGGCTGGGGCGAGTCGGCGTGCCCGACCGACCCGTACTACTGCGGCGAGACCGTCGAGACGTGCTGGCTCATGCTCAGCGAGTACTTCGCGCCCGCGCTGCTCGGCGTGCCGTGGGAGGCGCCAGCGGACGCCGCGGCCGGCCTGCGCCGGTTCCAGGGCAACCGGTTCGCACGGGCCGCGCTGGACATCGCGTGCTGGGACCTGGCCACCAGGCGCCGGGACCTGTCCGTTGCGCGGGCTCTTGGGGGCACGGCCCGCGAGGTGCAGGCCGGGGTCAGCCTCGGCATCGAGCCGACGATCGACGGGCTCCTTGAGCAGGTGGCCGCGCACGTCGCGCAGGGCTACGAGCGCGTGAAGCTGAAAATCGGGCCCGGCTGGGATACGGAGCCGACCAGCCACGTGCGGTCCGCGTTCCCAGATATCGGACTCCAGGTCGACGCCAACGGTGCCTATGACGGGGACCGGCCCGATATGGAGATGTTCGCCCGGCTGGACGAGCTCGGCCTGCTCATGATCGAGCAGCCGTTCGCGGAGACCGACCTGCTCGGTCACGCCCGGCTCCAGCAGCGCCTCCGCACGCCGGTCTGCCTCGACGAGTCGATCACGACGATCGGGATGGCGCGCACGGCGCTAGCCCTGCAGGCCTGCCGTGTCATCAACATCAAGGTGTCCAGGCTCGGTGGGCTCGGCCCGGCCAGAGACGTGCACGACTTGTGCCGCGCGCACGAGATCCCGGCCTGGTGCGGCGGGATGCACGAGTTCGGCGTCGGCCGGGCCGCGAACGTCGCGCTCTCCAGCCTGCCGGGCTTCACGCTGCCGAGCGACGTGTCCGGCTCGGACAAGTACTTCACGGAGGATGTCGTGGATCCGCCGGTACTCGCCTGCGGGGGCCGGGTGCCGGTGCCAGCCGACCGGCCCGGGCTCGGGCACGAGGTGATCGAGTCCGTCGTGGAGCATCATCTGCTCAGGGCCGCAGAACTACGGGCCGGGCCGTGACGGCGGTCAGGAGGAACTGGCATGGACGCTGATCGGTCATCTCCCACCGCGCTGGCCGAGCTGCGCCGCCGTGCCACGGCGGCGCAAGATGACGTGCTGCGCCGGCTCGCCGAACTGGTGAACCTCGAGTCGCCCTCGGGCGACTCCGAGTTGCTTGGCGCGCTGCGCGTGGTGCTCGCCGACCGGCTGACGGAGCTGGGCGCGCTCGTCGACACCGTGCCCGGACCGGCCGGGGACCATCTGCGCGCCACCCTCGGCCCCGCCGGCACCCGCGGCCGGCACCTCGCGGTCGTCGCGCACTTCGACACCGTCTGGCCGGCCGGGACTCTGGAGCGCCGCCCGTTCACGATCACTGGCCCGCGGGCGTACGGTCCGGGAACGGTCGACATGAAGGGCGCGCTCGTAGCGCTGGAGCTCGCGGTCCGCCTCATGAGCGAGATGCGCATCCCGTTCGCCCAGCCGGTCCAGGCAGTGCTCGTCTGCGACGAGGAGATCTCCAGCCCGACCGGCCGGGACGCGGTGATGGCCGCCGCGGCAAACGCCGCCGCGGTGCTCGGCCTCGAGCCCCCGCATCCCAGCGGCGACCTCAAGAACGGCCGGCGCGGGGTGGCCAGGGTCCGCCTCGAGGTGGAAGGCCGCGAGTCACACGCCGGGCTGGCCGCGGCCGACGGCGTGTCGGCCATCGACGAGCTCATCGACCAGCTCGTGCGGCTGCGCTCCGGGCTGGCCGGGCAGCCCGATGTCAGCTGCAATGTCGGCCACATCACCGGCGGAACGCGGGCCAACGTCGTGGCCGGCCAGGCCCGCGCCGAGCTCGGGCTCAGGTTCGCCACCGCCGCTGCTCAGGACTCCGTGCTGGCGCGGCTGGCCGCAGCCGCGCCGATCCGCGAGGGGGCTCAGGTGCGCGCGGCCGTCCTGTCCAGCCGGCCTGCCTGGCAGCCCGTGCCCGGCAGCTGGATCGTGGCCCACGTCTGCGCGCTGTCGGCGCGGCTCGGGCAGCAGATCGGCGCCAGGCCGGCCGGCGGCGCGGGCGACACCAACTTCACCGGCGCCAGCGGCGTGCCGACTGTCGACGGACTCGGGCCGAACGGCCGCGGCGCCCACTCGGCCGGCGAGTACGTCGAGATCGACTCGATCCTGCGCCGGGCCGAACTGCTCGCGCTGCTCTTCTCGACACCGCTTCCCGCCGTCGGCTGATCCGGTCGTCGCTCGGCGTAACCGCCGTGCAACCCGCCAGCGGATACCCCTGGGGTCAGCCGAATCAACAGGGAGACGCACATGGCTTTGAATACCGAGGTCGAGGCTGTCCCGCCGCGGGGCAGGTCAGCGCCCGCGCCGGGCCGGTCATTCTTTCTCCGATACCTGGGCCGCGAGCTCGGGCGGCGGGCCCGGCAGGCCACAGTCATCGCGCTGGGGCTGGCGCTGGGCATCGGCCTGGTGATCACCGTGTCCGCCGCGGCCGCGGGGGTCAAGAACGCTCAGGCCAGCGTGCTGCACTCGCTCTACGGGGTCGGCACCGACATCACCGTCGCGCTCAAGCCGAAAGCGGGATCGGGCATCGCGGCGCCGGGCAAGGGCTCGGTGGGCATCCAGATTCAGGGCGGGCCTGGCCGCAACCCGACCGTCTGCGTCGACGGCAAGTGCCGCACGGGGGCGACGACCCTGGACAATCTCGTTGCGACCCCGAATAACGGGCCGCTGAGTTACTCGGACGTGGGCAAGATCGCGGGACTCGCCGACGTGAAGGCCGCGGCGGGCGGCCTGGCGCTCAACGACACCAAGGTCACGGTGAGCTCCACGAGCCTGACGCCGCCCACGCAGACGTCCGTGCAGGGCGTCGACCTCTCCCGCGACAACCTCGGCCCGCTGAGCTCTGGTGTGATCAGCTCGGGCCGGACGTTCGCCGCTGCCGACGCCAAGTCCTACGTGGCGGTCGTCGACGCCGATTACGCCAGCGCGAACAAGCTCAAGGTCGGGTCGGATGTGACGCTGGCCAAGCACAAGTTCACGATCATCGGCATCATCACCCAGGCCGAGGCGAGCGGCCCGCCGGACGTCTACATCCCGCTGGCGGTGGCGCAGGCGCTTGGCACCCAGGGCCCGGGCGGCTCGAGCCTGGCCGGCTACGTCAACACGATCTACGTGACCGTGGCCAGCGACGCCGATATCTCCGCCGTGCAGCAGGAGATCAGCAAGCTGCTGCCGAGCGCGACCGTGACCACGCCCTCCAGCCTGGCCAGCCAGATCAACGGATCCCTGGGCAGCGCCGCGAAGCTCGCTGGCGACCTGGGCACGTGGCTATCGATCCTGGTGCTGATCGCGGCGTTCGTGCTGGCCGGCTTGCTGACGATGTCCGCGGTGTCCCGCCGGGCGCGGGAGTTCGGCACGCTGAAGGCGCTGGGCTGGCGCAGCCGGCGGATCATCGGCCAGGTCATGGGCGAGTCGATCGCGACTGGCCTGATCGGCGGCGCGGCCGGCATCGCCCTGGGCTTCGCCGGCGCGGCGATCATCGACAAGGTAGCTCCCAAGCTGACGGCGATCATTACCGCGCCGACCGGCCAGCACTTCGCCCAGAGCATCGGCTCGGCCGGCGGGTCCGGCCCGGTGTCCGCCGGCCCGGGCGGCACGTTCTCCTCGACCAGCACGCAGAGCATCCCGGTGCCGTGGTCGGCCTCGGTCACGCTCGGCGTCATCGGACTGGCGGTCCTGCTCGCCATCGTCGGCGGCCTGCTATCCGGCGGCCTCGGCAGCTGGCGGATCGCCCGGCTGCGGCCCGCGGATGCGCTGGCGCGGGTCGACTAGGCGGAAGGAGAAACCGGCCATGTACTCGCTGACAAACGTCACCCGCCTCTACGAGAAGGGCAGGCACGTCGTGCCCGCCGTCCGGGACGTCACTCTGGAGATCCCCGACGGCGACTGGCTGGCCATCCAGGGCCGCACTGGCCACGGCAAGTCGACCCTCCTGCAATTGCTCGGCGGCCTGGACCGCCCGACGTCGGGCACCGTCGCCCTAGACGGCCAGAACCTCGGTCAGCTGCACGAGACTCAGGTGACCAGGCTGCGGGCCACGGACATCGGGTTCGTGTTCCAGACCTTCAACCTGGTGCCGACACTGACCGCAGCCGACAACGTGGAAGCCGCGCTGATCCCGCTCGGGGCCGGCTGGGCGCAGCGGCGCCGCCGCACCGCCGAAGCACTCGACAGCGTCGGTCTCACCGACCGGGCCCGGCACCTGCCGTCGGAGCTGTCGGGCGGCCAGCAGCAGCGGGTCGCGATCGCCAGGGCACTGGTCAAGCAGCCGAAGGTGCTGCTCGCCGACGAGCCGACCGGCAACCTCGACGAGGACACCCGCGAGGACATCATGGCGCTGCTGGAGAAGCTGTGGCGCGAGCACGGCCTGACGATGGTGCTCGTCACGCATGAAACGGCGATCGCCAGCCGCGCCCTGCGGGTGGCCGTGATGAGCAAGGGCAGGCTCGCCATCCGCTCGCGCCCCGCGCCGGATCCCGCTCCCGGCGCGGTGCCCTAGCCCGGCCCACCGGCCGGGCCCGGCGGGCCGGGGTCCAGTCACCGGGGACGGCTGGACCCCGGCCGCTGCCCGATTCGCGGCCTGTGCGTCCGCCGTGCGCCCGTCTGCATCAGAGGGGAGAGAAACCGTCCGGTGCGGACGGAAAGTCTCCCGCGCGATTCGGACTGGGGCGCGTAGAGCTCCGCGGCCGGCCCCTAAACGCACGCCGCGAGCCGCCCGGCCGCCTCGCGCATCAGCGGGCTGCCCGCCGACTCCCGGACGCAGCGGGCGAACAGCCACTGCCGGACCCGGCCGGCATCAACCCCCGCCAGCCCGGCCATGCGGTCCGCCAGCGCGGCCGGGTCGGCGGCCAGCCGCTCCTCGCAGTTGAGCATGTGCTGCACGACGTCGTAGCAGGGGTCCCCGAGATACGGCTTGGGGTCGATAACCAGCCACGGCGCCCGGCGAGCAGCGAGAATGTTGTCGCCGTGCAGGTCGGTGCAGAGCAGCACTCGCTCGGACGCCGAGCCGGGCAGGCCGCGCAGCAGCTCGATTCCTGCCGCCGCGAGCGCGGGATCGACCGGGCTCGCCCGCTCCCCGTCAAATTCGTCCGCCCACGCCGTGCACATCTCTTCCAGCGAGCGGAACGGATGGTCCCCCGGCCCGTGAGCCCACAGCGCGCGCAGCAGCCCGGCGACGACCTCGTCCTGCTCGGGTTCGGGCAGCGCCTGGCCAAGCGGAGTGCCGGGCACGCACCGCTCCAGCAGCAGCGCCGAGGCCGACTCGCCATCGCGGGCGGCATGCAGCCGGACGGCCCCGTTCCCGTCCCAGGCGCGCAGCCCGGCGGCTTCGTCCCGCTCTTCGCCGCTGGCAAACCGGTACGCCACCTTCAGCACAAGTTCGGCCCCGGCCGAGTCGGTGGCCGGCGCGGTCCAGGAACACTGCCCGCCCGGCCGGAACGGCTCGTCCACCCGCAGGCCCCAGTGGCCCGCGAGGTCGGCGACGGTCCCCGGCAGGTCGGCGAGCCAGCGGGCGACGCCGTCGTCGCGGCGCGCGGTCTCGGCCAGGTACTCGGGGATCGGAAAGGCCGTCATGAGGCAACGGTACGTAAGCTCAGCAATTGTGGAGCCAGGCCTGAGGTTCGCCGACTTGCTGCGGCAGCTGCGGATGCAGGCGCGGCTGACGCAGGAGGAACTGGCCGAGCAGGCGGGGCTGAGCCCTCGGTCGGTCAGCGATCTGGAACGGGGCATCAACCGCACGGCGCGCAAGGACAGCGCGATGATGCTGGCGGGCGCGCTCAAGCTGAGCGGGGCCGCGGCGGAGGTCTTCGTTGCCGCTGCGCGCGGGAAAGCGGAGCCGGCAGAGGTACTGGCCGCCAGGATGCAGTCGGAGCCACAGTCGTCGGCCGCCGCCGCGACGCGCACGCTGCCGCGCGACCTCGGCGGCTTCACCGGCCGTGAGCGCGAGCTGGCCGGCCTGGAAAAATCGCTCGCCGCGATGGCGGACAGCGGCCTGGTGAGCATCCACGCGATCGACGGAATGGCCGGCATCGGCAAGACCACGTTTGCCGTCCACGCGGCGCACCGGCTCGCCGACCGCTTCCCTGACGGGCAGTTCTTCCTGCCGCTGCACGCGCACACCGCCGGACAGCCACCGGTCGACCCGGCCGATGCCCTGGCCAGCCTGCTGATGACGGCGGGAGTCCCGGCGTACCACATCCCGCCCGGCCTGGAAGCGCGGGCGGCGAGGTGGCGAGACCACGTCGCGGGCAAGAGGGTCCTGCTGCTCCTCGACGACGTCGCCGGGCACGAGCAGGTGCGACCGCTCCTGCCGGGCGGGGCCGACAGCCTGGTGCTCGTCACCAGCCGGCGGCGGCTGACCGCGCTCGAGGATGCCGCAGTGATCAGCATCGACACCCTGGCGCCGGACGAGGCGTGGGCGCTCCTGGTCCGGCTCTCCGGCCGCGCCGGTCTTGAGCAGGAGGAGGCCGCCGGGCGGGAGCTCACCCGGCTGTGCGGATACCTGCCGCTGGCCATCGGAATGCTCGCCCGGCGCCTGCGGCATCACCCGGCCAGGACCGCCACCGAGCTCGCCGGTGAGCTGGCCGCAGCCCGGGACCGGCTGGCGATCATGCGCGCAGAGAACCTGTCGGTCGCGGCGGCGTTCGATCTCTCCTACCGCGACCTCACGGCTGACCAGCAACGTCTGTTCCGCCGGCTGGGCCTCGCGCTCGGGCCGGCCATCGACGCGTTTGCGGCCGCGGCGCTGGACGACACCAGCCTCGCGGAGGCCCGGCGTCAGCTCGACGAGCTCTACGATCACCACCTGATCACCGAGCCTGCCCCCGGCCGGTACCTGCTGCACGACCTGCTGCGCGAGTACGCTCGCGCACTCACCGCGGCCGATGAGACCGCCGCCGTCGCGCGGCTGATCAACTTCTACGCTCACGTCGCGGCGGGCGCCAGCCGCCACATCGCGACCTGGACGACGGCCGGCGGACGGCTGCCGCCAACCGATCCGCCGGCGAGCGCGCCGCTGCTCACCAATTCGCGGGAGGCGAGCGACTGGCTGGACGCCGAGCGGGCCAACCTGAACGCGGCGGTCAGCTACGCGGCGACCGCGGGGATGCCGCTGCACTCCGTCGCGATCGCGGCCGCCATGGGCGGCTACCTGCGGGCCCGCGGTCACTGGCAGCAGGCCGCGGCCCAGTACCGCACGGCGCTGCGCGCGGCCCGGGCGGCCGGGGACCGGACCGGTGAGGCCGGCATGCTGGACGAGCTGGGCCTGCTGCAGCAACTGACGGGCGACTACGACGATGCGATCGCGGCGCTGACCCAGGCGATCGAGCTGTTCCGCGAGCTGGGTGATCGGTCCGGCCAGTCTCACGCCGTGAATCACCTCGGCCTGGTCTACGGGTACACCTCGGAATTCCAGGCCTCGATCGACTGCCACCAGCAGGGACTGGAACTGGCCCTCGCGGCGGGCGACAAGCTGGCCGAGGCGGTCTCGCTGACCGACCTGGGGATGGGGCTGCTGATTACCGGGGATCTCCCGGGGTCGATCGAGAACTACCGGCGGGCGCTGCCCTTGTTCCGAAGCCTCGGGTCAAAATTTGATGAGGCCGACGCGCTGACGGAGCTTGGCACCGCCTTGCGGCTAACCGGCGACTACGAGGCCGCGCTGGCGCACGAGCATGCGGGGCTGGCGTTGTGGCGGGAGCTGGGCGACCGGCTCGGTCAGGCCTGGGCGCTTGACGAGCTCGGCATGGTTCATCTGCAGACCGGCAAGTATGAAGCGGCCGGCGCCTACCTTGAAGAGGCCCTGGAGTTGCATCGCGACCTCGGCTCGCGGCACGGCGAGATCGTCGCCCTCAACGACCTCGGCGAGCTGGCGAGCCGCACGTTGGCGCCCGAGAAGGCCGGCGACCTGCATCGCGAGGCGCTGGCCAAGGCCATCGACCTCGGCGCGCCCGGGGAGCAAGCGAGATCGCTGGCCGGCCTCGGCCGCACTCAGCTCGGACGTGCGCCTGCGGACGCGGCCCAGAATCTGAGGGAAGCGCTCGCGATCTATGAGCGCATCGGAGCCCCCGAGGCGCGCGAGGTGCGCCAGACGCTGGATGAGCACGGCCTTTAGCTCCCGCCCATCCGCCGCCGGTCATCCTCGACGAAGTCCGCCTCCGAGGCTGGCCCGCTGAGCAGAGCCTGCGCGTGCAGGAGCACCCAGAGCCGCCCTCGCCGAGTCCCGGCAGCGCTCTTCGCCGTTGTGGTCTGGACGTCGGCTTTGTCGACCGGAGAGGCCGGCCGGATCTGCGTGTCGATCATTGTTCTTGCTCCTCTGTGTTCTTCAGCTGACTCCACCTTCGCCAGCTCAGGCCGCAAGAACCACACGTGGCCGCCCACAGCTGGGGCCACAGGATTGACCGGACTACCGGGTCCCCCGGGGGTTACCTCACCAGGTCAAGCTCGCCAGAAGTCCGAAGTCGTCAACCACGATCCCGCCGTCGAGGAAGGCAATGTGATCGGCATAAGCGGCGCACCGCGGATCACGGGTGACCATGACGACTGACTGGTCGAAGTCGCTCACGCACTGCCGGAGGAATCTCACGATGGCCACGGCGGAACTCGGGTCCAGGCTGCCTGCGGGCTCGTCGGCCAGTATCAGCTCCGGCATGCTGATGAGCGCTCGCGCGCACGCCACGCGCTGCTGTTCGCCGCGCGACAGCTCGCCGGGACGGCGGGCCCGGATGCCGGCCAGCCCGAGCTCCTCCAGCAGGAACTCGCGCCACTCGCCGTCCACCGGCAGGCCGGCCAGATCGGCGGGCAGCGTGACGTTCTCGGCTACCGTGAGCGTCGGGACGAGATTGTGAGACTCGAAGACGAGCCCGATCTTCCGGCGTCGCAGCTGCGTCAGCCCCGCGTCATCGAGCGTGGCGAGGTCCACGCTTCCGACGAAGGTATGCCCGGAGGTTGGGCGGTCCAGGCCGGCCAGGCACCGCAGCAGCGTCGTCTTGCCCGAGCCGGGCGGCCCGAGTACGGCCGTGAAGCGGTTCCTCACGAAGGGCACGCTGACCCCGGCCAGCGCGTGGTCGGCGGACGGGCCGAGACCGTAGGACTTGCGCAGGTCAACAGCGAGCGCCGCCAGCGCAAGCTGAGTCCTGACGGCTGGTTCGATACTGAGCGTCATGTCTGCCTCGCAGATGCCGATTGGGCTACTGATCAGCAGCATCGCCGGGCGCGCTATCGGCGGATTATCGGCCGGTGATAATGCGAACGGCGGTTAGGATCCGGCAGTCATCCGGCGGGCGACTACGCCCAGCAGCCGCTCGCCGG
>DAIOWC010000028.1:0-4464 GCA_036758685.1 Streptosporangiaceae bacterium
AACTGCATCCTGTTGTGCCCGTTCCACCACCTGATCGCCGTCCACCGGTGGCACTGGAGCATCCGGCTCAACCCCGACGGCACCACCACCGCCACCAGCCCCGACGGCCGGAAAACCCTGCACTCCCACAGCCCGCCGCTCGTGGCGTGACCCGGGCGCCCGTGCGGCGACTTGGTGGGCCAGTCGAGGCCGCCCTGAGTCGGGGAACTAATGCAGAATTGCACTAGTCGCCAGTAACGCCGTCGATGCACTCGCGTAGCAGGTCAGCATGGCCGTTGTGGCGGGCGTACTCCTCAATCATGTGCTGGTAGACCCACCGCAGAGAGATCGGGTGCGGAACGTCAGTCTGCTTGGATATGTCGGCGAGGTCATGCCCGGCTACGACGTCACGAGCGCGCTCGACCGAAGCAACGTAGTTCGCCAGATCCTGATCGGCCCGCTCCGGGTCGACACCATCGAATGCGTTGTCCCTGGCTCCCGGGCTCCAGTAGAACGGCGGCAGCGGATCGCCATCGAACTCATGGAACCAGGACTCGACGTCGGCCATGTGACGCACCAGGCCGAGCAGCGACAACGACGATGGCGGGCAGGATCTGGTCGCCAGCTGCTGCGGCGTCAGCCCGGCGCACTTGTCCAGCAGGGTGGCGCGGTGGAACTCCAGCCACGTCTCCAGGGATGCACGCTCATCAGCGGGAGTGAGCGCTGCCGGCGTCCACGGGTCAGGACGATCAGCCTTCGGCCAGGTAGACATGCGCGGCAGCCTAGCCACGATCACGCGGGCGGTCTATCGCAAATCGGGCTGCTGGCCCTCCGCAGGGAGGAGAACGCTCGCCGGTGACCCATGGCCGCCGCTCCTGCTCAGGGTGAAAGTGACTTACCTTTATCCATGGCTTGCGTCCACCGGTGGCACTGGAGCATCCGCCTCAACCCCGACGGCACCACCACCGCGGTCAGCCCCGACGGCCGGAAGACCCTGCACTCCCACAGCCCGCCACAGGTGGCGTGATGGCGGGCGCCGGCTCCTCTTGGGATCTCAATGAATCTCCGCCACGATTGTGCCGGACTGGTTACGCCCTACCACAAGGGAAATTCGTGCCGAGTCAGCGGGCCCAGCGGGCAGCGGGAAGGCATAGCCCTTAAGACCTGGCTGGCCCTTGAGCGGTATGGCCCGGCTGTAGACGGTGACGCCATTCATCGTGATGGCCACCTCGGCAACCGAGCCCGTGACCAGGCCGAATCCAATGACGTGGCTGGGCAAGGCCCAGAAGATTGGCCGGTATGGAAACGCCGCGTGATCGCTCGGGCCTGGCCATGAGGTATCGCAGGTATACGCGCCGTCTGGCACGTTGGGCGCCACGTCTCCAAAGCACGTGCTGCCACTGGGGGTGGTCCACGTGACGAGCGTCGCGCTCTCGGGAAGATACGTGCCGAGAACCGTCACCCCGTCCTGCGGCTGGTAGAAGGACCCGATGTTTGCCATCAGGTGGTAGAGCGGCGGCGACCCGAACGGCGGGAACCCGGAGCCACATGCGGTGACTAGCGACATCAGCCCGATGGCAGCTGCCAGGCTCCTCATCTTGAATCTCACGGTCGGGATGCCTCACTCCTGTGTCAGTGCAGTCTGACTCTGGGTGCCAGCCGGACTCAACCCTTCCGATGCGGTCGGATGCATAGTGCTCCCCGGGGCGGTGCTCGATACGTGACGCACTCACCGTTAGCTTCGTCCACGTTCTGGTACTCGGAGGTGGCATTGCGCGGGACTGCTCCGCACGCCCGCGCCGTGACATGATCCGTCGGTGGACTACGCTGCCCGGCGAACCGGCGACTTGCGCTGCCAGGCCGGCGACGCTGACCAGCAGACTGACCTGGCCTCCTGGATGCCCTGCCGCCGCCCGCCAGCATCGGCGAGCTGCGGCGCGCCGAGGTGCTGACTGGCTGCCACCGGCTGGCGGCTATCGCCGCCGGGCTGCTGATCGCCACCGTGCTGGCCGGCTGCACGTCGCCGGCCAGCGGCGGTGCGGATGTGGTCTTCGCCCCGGTCAATGACTTCTCGCAGAGCGAGCCCGCGACCACCATCGACGTGGTGGACATCGGCGTCATCTACGACCTGGACAACACCACCGGCACCACGGTGACGCTGCGGTCTATCCGGCTCGCCTTCGCCCCGCGAGCGGCTCATCTGAAGTCGGTGACTGCCTACAGTCCCTACGGCCCCGGCATTGGCCTCAGTGTTGGTGACCTGCTCAGGTACTGCCGCCGCAGCGACCGGCCCTACCCGCTCACCAGCGTCGTCGTCGGCCCGCACGGAGTCTCCAACTGGCACATCGTCCTCGAGGTCACCTTCTCCCGGCCCGGCCGCTACGACCTGCGCCGCATCAAAGTCAGCTACACCGCCAACGGGCAGCCGGGCTGGCAGTACCTGTACCTCGACACGACGATCGTCGTCTCAGCCGCCCGCAAGAACGCCAGGCCAGCCTTCGGCGGATGCTGATCCCCAACTCGGCGTCCCCAGCGGCAATACGGCTACGGACCGGGACGGTACGTTACGCAACTCGTTCGGACGCTACACGGACGCCAGTTCTGTCGCCTGGATGGCGAACGGAGCCGGGCCGGCCAGTGCGACCGCGGCGTGGTAGCCGTCCGGCACCGTCACGGCGGCGACGCGGTACGTGCCGGGCGGCTCGGCGCAATCGACGACGTCCCGGCCGCGAACCGGGATCTTGAGATTGGGCCAGAGGCGCCCGCCGGCCGCCTTGACGACCGCCTCCTTGCGTACCCACAGCCGCGCGAACCGGTTCGCGCGCGTCGCCGCGTCGCGACCCGCCGCGACGTAGGCGGACTCATCGGGCGGGAAGAACCGCTCCGCTAGCCCGACGACGTCCGCACCCGCTGCCAGGCCCTGGATATCCACCCCGACCGGGCGGCCGGTGCTGATCGCCACCGCGATCAGGTCACCCGAGTGCGACAGGCTCGTGTGGAGTCCGGACCACGGGGCCACGAGCTCGGGCTTGCCGTACCGGCCGGGAGTCCAGGTGAGCTTCTCTGGCGCCACGCCGAGCTCGCGACCGGCCAGGATCCGCAGTGCTCCGTGCGCGGTCGTGAACCGCTGCCGGTCCCTCTCATCCAGGAACGCCGCGGCGCGAGCCCGGTCGTTCTCGTCGAGGATGCCGTCGCACTCGGCGGGTGCATCGACCGGCACGACCCAGATGCGGACGAGATCGCTCACTGGCCGGCGTCGGCGATCAGCGCCGCCAGGCGGCGGACTCCCTCGTCGATCTGGTCGGTTGCCAGGGCGCTGCACGACAGCCGGATCGCGTGGCTGCCGCCGCCATCCAGGTAGAAGAAGCTCATCGGCGTCCACAGCACGCCATAGTCTCGCGCCGAGAGCTCAAGCAGCTTCTCATCGGCCCGGATGGGCACGGACATGACGGCGAAGAAGCCGCCGCTGGGCGAGTTCCAGGTGATCGCCGGGTCGCTGAAGTGACGGGAGAGCGCGGCGAGCAGCGCGCGCAGATTGCGCCGGTAGAACGCGATCTTCTCCTGGTTCGCAGCGCGGAGGCTGTATCCGCAGGACACGAGCACGCCGCCGATGACGGCCTGGGCAATCGGCGAGGTATTGACCGTGACCATGCTCTTGACGGTCGACAGCTCGTCGGCCAGCAGGCTGCGGTGGCCGGCCGCGCTGACCACCGTCTGATCCGCGACCAGGAAGCCCACGCGGGCGCCAGGGAACACCGACTTCGCGAACGAGCCGAGATACACCACGCGCTGGTCGGTGTCCAGCGACTTCAGCGTCGGACTCCGCTGATCGTCCAGCCCGAACAGCCCGTACGGGTCGTCCTCCAGGATCAGCAGGTCGGCATCGGCCGCCGCCTGGATGAGCCCGCGCCGGACCTCCGCGCTCAGCGAGACGCCGGATGGGTTGGCGAAGTTCGACACTACGTACAGGGCCCGCGGCCGCCGTCCGCTAGCGCGTACTTCCCTGGCGACCCGCGTGACCGTTTCCGGGCGAAGGCCGTCGGGCGTCTCGGGTACCGGGACGACGGTGACGCCGAGCACTCGCGCGGCGCCCGTGAATCCGACGTAGCACGGCTCGGCGGCGAGGACGACGTCCTCCGGGCCGGCGCACAGCCCGCGCAGCGCGATGATCATCGCTTCCTGGCAGCCCGCCGTCACCATGATCGAATCAGCCGGAACGCGGATGTCCTCGTCAGCCTCCAGCATTCGCGCGATCATCGGGCCCAGCTGACCGTTGGTGCGGCCGTACTGCAGGATCGTCTGCCGGACGCTGGCCTCGCTCAGACCCTCGGCGCGCAGGTGCGCGATGTAGGCCGCGAGGTACCGCTGCACGTCCTCGACGTCATAAAACTCATCGAACGGCCGGCCGGCCGCTAATGAGATGGCCGCCGGGAATCGGCTAGCCACCTCGTTGAGGAAGTTCATCGACGCGGCCACGGGATCGGT
>DAIOWC010000028.1:4564-36587 GCA_036758685.1 Streptosporangiaceae bacterium
ATTTCCCGAAGACCGGTTTTTCCCCAAGACCAGCATTCTAGTAACCGATATCCTATCGAATTGTGCCCCTTGACCCGCAGCTCCAGGCGATGCGTGATCAGCGTGAGCGCGAGCACGTTCCCCCGCTGTATGAAATGTCGCTCGCCGAGGCCAGAGCGGCCGATCTGGCGTCGATCCGGGCGGGCGGGGGCGAGCCGGAACCCGTGCACGAGGTCACCGACCTGACGATCCCAGGCCCCGGCGGCGAGCTGGCACTGCGGCTCTACCGGCCCGCCGCCGGCGGGCCGCTGCCGGTACTGCTGTATTTCTTCGGCGGCGGCTGGGTACTCGGCACGATCGACACGGCCGACGGCGTCAGCCGGACCCTGGCCAACTCCGCGGGCGCAATGGTCGCCGTCGTCGGCTACCGGCTGGCACCCGAGCACCCGTTCCCGGCGGCCATCGACGACTGCTACGCGGCGACGGCGTGGGTCGCCGCGCACGCGACGGAGATCGGAGCCGACCCGGCCCGGCTGGCGGTCGGCGGCGACAGCGCGGGCGGGAACCTGGCCGCGGCCGTCGCACTGCGAGCCCGCGCGGACGGCCCGGCGCTGGCCGGACAGCTGCTTGTCTACCCGAACACCGACCAGCTCGCCGACGACGAGTCGATACGGGCCGCGGACGACCGGTTCCTGTTCAACCGGCATTCGGTCGCCTGGTATCGCCGGCACTATCTGCTCGATGCCGCGGACGCGGCCAGTCCGCTGGCCTCGCCGCTGCGCGCCGGTAGTCTCGCCGGGCTGCCGCCGGCGCTCGTGATCACCGCCGAATGCGACCCGCTGCGCGATCAGGGCGAGGCCTACGCCCGCCGGCTGGCCGACGAGGGCGTCCAGGTCGAGCTGAGCCGCTACGAGGGCATGGCGCACGGGTTCTTCACGATGGCCGGGACGGTTGACGCCAGCCGGGCCGCGCTCGCGCAGGCCGCCGCGCGCCTGCGCGAGTGGTTCGGGACGGCAGCGGGCTGACGGCCATGTTGCAGCCGGTCGGACGCGACCGAGTCGACGTCGACTTCACCGGGGCCGAGGCCCGGATCGAGCCGCTGACCTGGGGCCAGAAGGCGATCTGGCAGGACATGCAAGACAGCGGCAACCAGTTCAGCATGCAGGGAATGATGGACCTGCCAGGCGGCAGCTCGATCGAGGATGTCGCCGCGCGCGTGAGCGCCCTCCTCGGCCGGCACGCGGCCCTGCGGATGCGTCTGCGGACCGACGAGACCGGCCGTCCGTGCCAGGAGATAGCCGGTTCGGGGCAGTTCGGCCTGGACATCCTGACGTTCCCCGACGAGGCCGATCCGGACGAGGTCGCGCAATACCGGGATCATCTCTTCGACACCTGGCACCTCGAGCGATTCGACTTCACTCGCGACTGGCCGCTGCGGATGGCGGCGCTCAGGCATCGCGGTGCCTGCCGGCATCTGAACTGGGTGCTCTCCCACCTGGCCGCGGACGGCGGGGGGCACATGCTGCTATTGGATGACCTGCTGGCCGATGAAACGGCCGGCGGCGGCGCGAGGCCCGCGCGGCACCCGGATGTTCTCGACATTGCCGGGGCCGAGCAGACGCCACAGCACCGGCAGCTGAGCAGCCGCACGATGCGCTACTGGGAGTCGCAGCTCAGGGACATTCCCGCGCAGACCTTCGGGGAGCCCGCCCGGCCGCGGGGCGAAGCCGAGCCCCGGTACTGGCAGGCCAGGTTCCGCTCCCCCGCCGCCCACCTGGCCATGCTGGCGATCAGCCGGCGCACCGGGACCGACCTGTCGCGGGTGACGCTCGCGGTGATCGGGGCGGCAATCGGGCGCGCGACCGGCGTATCCCCGCTGGTGCTCAAGGTCATGGTGAACAACCGGTTCAGGCCGGGTCTGGCCGATGTCATCGCCCCGATCGCGCAGAACTCGGTCGTCACGATCCACGTGGCCGGCGCCACCGTCGACGAGGTCGTCACGAGGGCCCGCGGCGCGTCGATGACGGCCGGCATGCGGGCCTACTACGACCCCGATGACCTGCGGGCGGTCATGACCCGGCTGGATGCCGAGCGCGGCTACCCGGCCACCGTCACGTGCCGGGTCAACGACCAGCGGGCGATGACCATGCGGAGCGACGAAGCAGCCGACCAGCTGGCGCTGACCCCGGAGGAGGTCACGCGGAAGCTGCCGGAGACGTCGCTGACCTGGCTCGGCCGGCGCGACAACATGCACGAGCAGGCCAACATCCTCATCGAGAACCGGCCCGGCGTCGTCTCGCTGCACATCATGTGGGATCGGTGGTCGCTCACGGACGCGCAGGTCGAGGCGCTGCTGCGCGCAGTGGAGGCAGTTGCGGTCGAGGCCGCATTCGACCCGGCCGCGCCGACCGGCGTCTCCCGTCAGGACGCCGGCGCGTCGAAGGCGGTCAGGCACAGGTAGCAAAGCTCAGGGTCGTAGTCGGCCACTACCGTCAGGCCCGGAGGTCCGGCGAGTTCGTCGATCAGGCTCCACCAGACCCCCGTGGACGGCTGACCAGGCGGCGTCACCCGCACCCGCGCGGCCGCGGGCGCCGGCCAGACGCCGGCCAGCGCGTCACTGATCACCAGCCCCGCCTCGCGGCCGGCTGACAGTTCCGCGAGACTGCCGGCCGCCGCGACCGGCACGTGGGCGGGAACGACACTCGCGTGCTGGCGCATGCCGGTAATCCGCGCTTGTGGAGCCGGGCCAGTGCCGAGGTGCAGGACCACGCCGCGGTGCTCGGCGGGCAACGGCACGGGGCACTCGTACGGGAGCGCGGCCTGCTCGACGACGATCAGCAGGGCCCGCTCGATCCCGGCCGAGCGGGAGTACTCGCGGGCGATGCGCAGGCCCGTGAAGGCCGCGGCTACGCCCTGATCGCAGATCGCGAAGCCCAGCGGCGCACCGGGAGCGACGTCGCTGAGGTAGGCCGCAGTCTGCCGGCCCGGCCGCAGGTCGTGGACGGCGAAGGCCAGGATCAGCAGGCCGACGGGCTCGTCCGCCGACACCGCCGAGCTGATCAGCGCCTCGGCCATCTCCCCGTACGACTGGCCTTCGAGAGCATTGTCCGCGACCTTGACCTGATACGGGCCTGCCATGTCGGTGATGTACTCGGCGACCCTGGCGCGGTTGCCAGGATCGGCCAGGAAACTGGCCGGCCCGCTGAAGGTGCGGCGAGCCGCGCGAACCAGGCCAAGATCGGAGCTGGCGCGGGCAGGATCGGCCGGGTGCGCGCTGAACACTGCGCCTAGCCCGGCCGGGAATGGCTAGCGACGAACGTAGCCATGTCCCCGACCGTGGTCATGCACTCCGGGTCCATCTCCTCGACGTCGATCAGGATCAGCAGCTGATCCTCAAGCTCCAGCATGAGCTCAAGACCGAGGGTGGAGCTGAGCCCGAGTTCCTCCATCAGCCGCATGCTCTCGGTGACCGGCTCGGGCCGGTCAAGCAGCCGGGCCAGCACGGTCGTCATCGTGTCGACCACCTGCTGCCGGAACTCGCTGTCCAGGTCGGCTTCTGGGGTCGTCATCCAGCCTCCTCGGGTTCACTGATCAGTGCTCGAATACCATCGCGGCGAAGGTCGCCCCGCCGCCGGCGCCGACCGCGGCCGCGAGGTAGCGATCGCCCGGCTGCAGCAGGCCTCGCTCGCGGGCCGTCTGGTAGTTGATGAACATGTCGGCGCAGAAGACGTGGCCGAGGACGCCGATGTTGTCGATCACGACACGGTCAAGCGGGAGACCCAGCTGCTTGCAGGTAGCCACCCAGGCCTTGCGGTTGACGTTGTGCGGCAGCACCACGCGGATGTCGTCCAGGGTCAGGCCGGCATCGCCCATTGCCCGGCGCATGACGTCGGCCAGCGAGTACTTGTACTCGTACTGCAGCCGCGCGTCGTTCGCGCCGGTCGCGCTGTCGAACTCGCCGCGCACATCGGCCGCGTACGCGAGCATCCGGTCGCGGGTGCCGGACGCGCTCACCAGGCACGCCGAGGCGCCCTCGCCGAACACGGTCGTGGCCGTGTACATCTGCGCCTCGCGGGTGAAGGCCTTCTCTCCGGCGAGGATCAGCGCCAGCGGCGCCGGCTCGCCGTCCGCCGCAATGGCCGCGTCGGCCGCCAGCAGTCGGCCAGCCAGGTCGATCGCGAGGAGGCCGCTGGCGCACGACTGGTGCGCCACCGTGAAGGCGAGCGCGTGGCCGAGTCCGAGCGCGCGGCAGACCTCATGGAGCGGATTGACGGGATACGGCGCCACCACCGGCATCGCGCGGGCGTGAATGACGTACCGCACCCGCTGCTCCTCGCCCTGCAGTTCGGCGAGCCCGGCGGCGGCAT
Organism: Streptosporangiaceae bacterium; assembly: GCA_036758685.1. GTDB lineage: Bacteria > Actinomycetota > Actinomycetes > Streptosporangiales > Streptosporangiaceae > JAJYUU01. The sequence goes on from DAIOWC010000028.1 coordinate 8,911, forward strand.
TCATCAGCAAGTCGTACAGCGACGCATCGTGATCGCGGCCGACTTCATTCAGCCCGAACTTCTCGAAAATCCGGAAGTCCATATCGCGCAGGCCGAGGTGTCCGACGGCGCTTCTGATTGGCTCCCGCACCGGCGGTAAGTACACCGAAAGAGCCTCCAGCGCGGTCATGGTGCCACCGCATCAGCATGCGCCGTAAATGTCAACGTGTGCCACGATAATGGCGTGACCCGGTTCCTTATCGTCGTCGTGCCGATCGTGGCGAGGGTCTGGCCCGCCGTCGCGATCGGCGATGCACTGGCCGCCGCCGGGCACGATGTCGCCTGGTGCGGGCCCGAGAACACGCTGCGCCCGCTGGTCGGACCGGATGCGACGATCTACCCCACCGGCAGGCGCCGCTATCGCGAGTTTGTCCAGACGGGCACGGCCGCCGTGCGCGAGCTCTGGGACGAGTACGTGATGCCGCTCAACCGGTTCATCCAGGGCCCGGTCGAGCGGGCCGTCACGGAGTACCAGCCCGACGTCGTCCTCGCCGACCAGTACGCGCTCACCGGCGCGCTGGCGGCGTACCGGCACGGCACGGCGTGGGCGACCCTGTGCTTCGGCGTGCTCGAGCTCACCCCGCCGGCTGAGGATCCGGACCTGCACGAGTTCGTCCGCTCGAAGCTCGCGCAGGCGTGGCACGCCGCGGGATTGCCGGCTGACGACGGCGTCGACCTGCTTTTCTCTCCCGACCTGGTGATCGCCACGACCACCAGGGCGCTGACCGGTCCGGCGCCGATGCCCGGCCACTTCGTGCTCGTCGGGGCCGCGCTCGGACCGCGTCGCACCGATCCTGGATTTGACTGGGACTGGTGGGACCCCGGCCGGCGCCATCTCCTCATCACTATGGGGACACTGTCCGATCACCTGGTGCGCGAGTTCGTGGCGCGGCTGATGGCAGCGATCGCGCCGATGGCGTCCGGCATGCAGGTGGTGCTCAACACGGCCGCGGACGCGGTGCCCGATCCCCCGCCGCACGTCCTCGTCGTCCCGCGGCTCCCGATGCTCGATCTCATGGCCCGCGTCGACGCCGTGGTGTGCTCGGGCGGCCAGAGCACGGTCAACGAGGCGCTCGTCAACGGGGTGCCGCTCATCGTCGCGCCGATCCGGCTCGGCGAGCTGGCCGTGGCCGGCCAAGTGACGCGGGCCGGGGCCGGCATCGAGGTGTCGTACGCCGACGCGACCCCGGCGCAGCTGGCCGCCGCCCTGACCGCCGTGCTCGACGATCCGGGCTACCGTGGCCGGGCCCGCCTCATCGGTGCGGAGATGGCGGCAGCCGGCGGGACGCGCGCCGCGGTGGAGAGCCTCGCAGCGCTGGCGGCCAACCGGCCGCTAGGCCGGGCGAATCTCTCGGGCTAGCATCGGAGCGTTGCCGCTCCCTAGCCGGAGGCCCGGATGGAGAATGACGCGTCTCGCCTGCTCTGCGGAACTCCCGGGCTCCCGGCCGGCTGCGTAGCGCTGACATTCGACGACGGCCCCGGTCCGCGAACGGCCGAGCTCGCCCGCATGCTGCGTGATGAGGGCGTGCCCGGCACGTTTTTCGTCCTGGGCGAGAGCGTCGAGCGGCATGGCGACGCGCTGGACGCCGTCAGGGACTGCGGCCACGTGATCGGCCTGCATGCCGACAAGCACCGCCCGTTCCGATCGGCCGGGCACGCCGCCGACGAGATCGGCCGGTGCGCCGCGCGGGTCAGCTCCTACTTAACGGGCCCGACCTGGTTCCGCCCGCCCTACGGCATGGGTGACTGGCCGGTGCCTGGTTACGCCGGCCCGGTCGGGTGGCACGCGCACGGCCGCGACTGGGACATCACCTACCGGCACGGGCAGACGGTCGAGGCCTGCGTCGATGCGATCGCGGACCAGATCATCGAACGCAACGGCGGCATCGTGCTGCTGCACGACTTCGTCTCGGCCACCGAGTTCGTGCCGGCCGGCCTGACCGAGGCCGATCTCGACCTGCGGATCGTCGAGATCACGCAGCTGCTCATCGGCAGGCTGCGCGATGCGGGCCTGTCGTTCGTCCGGCTCCCTGACCCAGAGCCCGTGCCCGCCGCGCCGCCGGCCCCGGTGGCCGCGATGGCCAGCCGGCCGGCTGCGAGGCTGCTGGCGGCCGAGGACATGCAGTCCATCCGGCTTCACCGCGCGACCGCGAAGGCGTCGGGCGGCATCCTTGACCTGCTCATGCCGGTGCGCGTCGGCGATGGGCCGGCCCTGTTCTGCATGCATCCGCTGGTGGGGCTGAGCTGGTGTTACATGGCCCTGATCCCGGACGTAGATTCCCGCTTTCAGCTGTACGGCCTGCAGGCCCGCGGCGTGCGCCGGCCCGAGCCGCTGCCGGTCAGCATGGAGGAGATGGCACGGGATTACGCCGACCAGATCAGGACGGCCCAGGCGTCGGGTCCCTATTACCTGCTCGGCTGGTCACTCGGCGGGAACATCGCCTTCGCCGTCGCCCGGGAACTCGAGCGCCGGGGCGAGCAGGTCGGACTGCTCGTCATCCTGGATGCCAACCTGTCCAACGTTGAGTCGTTCGAGGACGGCACCGAGGCCTGGGCGATCTACAACCTCGTGCTCGCCCAGTTCGGCTACGTGCCCGCGCTCACGCCCGCCGAGCCGGACCCCGAGGCCAGGATGCTGGAACTGGTGCGCCGCCGGCCCGGCCTGGGCCTGGACGACTGGCCGGAGCAGCGTGTCCGCGCCCTCCAGCGCGTCATCAAGAACAACCTCGCGGTCGCGCGCACTCAGAAGGTCACTCCGGTGCACTGCCCGCTGCTCTTCGTTGCCGCCAGCCAGAATCCGCCCCCGCTGGCCGAGAAGCTGGACCACTGGCACTCAATCGTCGATGGTCCGATCGAGTCCATCGAGCTGGACTGCGATCATCGCCACATGCTGGTGCCTCAGCACATGGCCAGGATCGGGCCGGTGCTCTCGGCCGCCCTGACGCGCGCGACCGCCACTGCGGCCGGCGCCAGCGTCTAGGCGCCGCGCCTAGGCGATCTCGCGGGTGAACACCCGCGATGACAGCAGCGCGGTCACGAAGGTCAGCCCGCCCAGGATCGCGGCCGCCTCCCACACCACCTGGGCGCCGATGTGGCCCATGAAAACCGTCCGCATGCCGTTGGCCGCCCAGGCATACGGATTCCACAAGGCGACGTCCCGCACCCACAGCGGGGCGAGCGTTACCGGGATATAGACCCCGGCCAGCAGCGCGAGGGGCTGGCCCACGCCGTTGGTCAGGTTGGAGAGCACGGTCTCGTTGGGAACGAGGATCGCCAGCACATACGAGATCGAGACGCCGATGAGAACTGCCATCGACAGCAGCACCAGGGCCAGCAGGAAGTTGGGCAGCGGCAGCCGCAGCCCGAGCCCGAAGGCGATCACGGCCATGACCACGGCCTGGAATCCGACCAGCACCACGTACTTCAGTTCGCGGCCGAGCAGCAGGCCCACGCGGCTCAGCGGCGTGACCCGGAACCGGGCGATGACGCCCTCGCGCAGCGCCTGGATCAGGACGAGGCCGGAGAAGAGCCCGCCGAACAGGCCCGTAGCGACGAACAGCGACGGCAGGTAGATAAGGAAGGCACCGCCGTAGGTGGAGACGTGCAGCACGGCCTTGATGAACGGAGTGAAGAACAGCAGGTACGCGATCGGGCTGACCAGCTCCGCGGCGACGACGGACGGGCTCTGCACCAGCTGCCCGGTTTCATAGGTAAACGTCAGCCACGTATCGCGCGCGAGTTTCATTGCTGCCGTCCCTAAGCGATCTCGCGGGTGAACGTCCGTGACGCCGCCGCGACGGCCACCGCCGCCAGTACGGCCAGGATGACGGCTGCCTCCCAGACGACGCCGGCGCCGGGGTGTCCCTGGAACACCGCCCGCATGCTGTTAGCCCCCCAGGCGAACGGATTCCACAAGGCGACGTCCCTGACCCAGAGCGGCGCGACCGAGACCGGGATCAGGATGCCCGCCAGCACGCCGATCGGCGCGGTGATCCCGTTGGTCACATTTATGAGCACGTTCACGTCGGGCACGGCGATCGCCAGGACATTCGAGATCGAGACGCCAATCAGAACCATCATCGCCAGCAGGAGCAGGGCGAGCAGGACGTCGGCCGGCGGCACGCGCAGCCCGGCGATAAGGGCCACCACCACGACGACGACGGCCTGGAAGCCGACCAGCGCGACAAACACAAGCTCGCGGCCGAGCAGCAGGCCAGTACGGCTCAGCGGCGTGATCCGGAACCGGGCGATGACCCCCTGCCGGATCGCGCCGATCAGGGCGAATCCGGCGAACATCCCGCTGAACACTCCCATCGCGCAAAACAGCGACGGGATGTAGATCTGGTACGCGGCGCTATAAGTCGATGCGCCCAGGACGGACTTTATGAACGGGGTGAAGAGCAGCAGGTAGGTGATGGGCTGCAGCAGCGAGATCGCAATGTTGACCGGGTTGTGAACTAGTTGCCCCATTTCATACGAGAACGTAAGCCAGGTATCGCGCGCAAGCTTCATTGCCGCCACCCTTCAGTCGGCAAGAGTGCGGCCGGTCTTTGCCAGGAAAACGTCATCGAGGCTTGGCCGGCGGGACTCGATCGCCCCTGGCTCGATGTCCTTGTTGCTCAGTGCCCTCATCACCTGCGGGATGGCCGTGGCGGCGCTGTCGACGTAGAGGCGCAGGGTGTGGTCGATGGTCTCGCAGGAGCGGACGTACGGCTGCTCGGTGAGGATCTTGGATGCCTCGAGGATCACCGCTGGCTCAGGCACTCCCGCCGTGTCCGGCGCGGCCAGATCCACGATGATGACGTCACCGGAAATCTCGCGCTTGAGATCGGACGGCGTGCCCTCCGCCACGATCAGCCCGCCATCGATGATCGAGATCCGGTCGCAGAGCGCGTCGGCCTCGTCCAGGTAGTGCGTGGTGAGGAAGATCGTTATGCCTTCGTCGCGGAGCCTGCGCACTTCCTGCCACATGCGAGCCCGGCTTTGCGGGTCAAGCCCCGTGGTCGGCTCGTCCAGGAAGATGACCTGAGGCGAGTGGATCACGCCGAGCGCGATGTCGAGGCGCCGCCGCTGCCCGCCGGAGTAGGTGCTGATCCGGCGGTCCGCGAAGTCGTCGAGCTGGAAGGCCTTGATCGCGCCCTCCGCGAGACTCTTCGCGGTGGACTTGGGTGAGCCGTACATGCGTGCCTGGTGGATCAGGTCGCGCCGGGCGGTGGACTGCCCGTAAGTACCGCTCGACTGGGCGACGAAGCCGATGCGCTCACGCACCCGGGCGGGATCGCGGAGGAGGTCCGCGCCGGCGATGGTCGCGTCGCCGCTGTCTGGCCGAATGAGCGTGGCCAGCATCCGCAGGGTCGTCGTCTTCCCCGCGCCGTTGGGTCCGAGAAAACCGAAGATCTCGCTGCGCGCCACAGCAAAGTCCACACCGCGAACCGCCTCGACGGTGGTGACTTTGCGTTTGCGCCGGGAACGGTACGACTTGCGCAGGCCGCTGACCTCAATCATTACCTCTCCCGATATCGGCGCGGCGAAAAACCCGCCCCTGGGATGTAATGTCCCATGGCCAGGCTAATCGGGTCAGCCTGGTAGCACAATGGGGCGCAGAATGACCTCAAGAGCTTGCTGAAAGGCCACATTCACGGACGAACGGGTGCAGTCATTACGCTGAGTCAAGTCGCAGATACATGACTGCAGTGTCGCCATTTACCTTCGAGATTCATGGCCATTGTCTGGACATCGGTCCCCTTCTAGCATGATCTGGGGATCAGCCGGGTCAACGGCAGGAGGAACATTAGGTGAGTGCGAGCAACCTCCGGGCAGTGCTGGCCGGAGACGAGGACCTCGGCGCGGGCAACGTGCTGCTCAGACTGGCCGAGCACGGCGCGGACATGGACATGCCCAGGGTGACGTTCGATACCGCGGTCGACGGCATCGAGGCCTGGACTCCGCTCTCACTACGGACGCTCACCGAGCGGGTCGCGGCGCGGGCCGAGTGGTTCCGGCGTCACGGCATCGGCCGCCGCGACCCGGTCGCGGTCTACGTGACGTCGGCAGCCGACGTCGTACTCAACTTCCTGGCGCTGACCTGGCTCGGGGCAATCCCCGCGCTGATGAACGGCAGCATGCCGCCCGAGATTGCCGTTGAGTACATCCGGCGCCTGCGCGCTGCCGGGGTGATTCTCGACGCCGACCATGCCGACCTCGCGGCGCTGGACCTCGGCGCGCCGGTCATCGGCGACGCGGCCGAGACCGGCACGGGCGACCCTGGCCGGGCGCCGGCTCACTTCCGGCACCACCGCGACGATCCGATCGCCATCACGCACTCGTCCGGCACTACGCGGATGCCGGCCGCGGTCGTGCACTCGCACCACAGCCTGTTCGCGGCCGTCCGCGCGGTCCGCCTGACCGAGCCTCGCCAGCATGGGCCGGTCCGGGAGATGTCGGCGTTCCCGGCGGCGCATACCGCCGGGATCATCATCCTCAACGAGGCGCTGTGCAACGGATACGAGCTGCTGTGCCTGTCGGAACAGGGCGGCGCGTTCGCCCGCAGCGGCGAGGTGATCATCGATGCCATCGAGCGCTGGCGGCCGACCGCGGTCTACGGCTTCGCCGTTACGTGGTCTGAGCTGGCCCGCTACGACCTGACCGCGCGAGACGTCAGCTCGGTGCGGTTCTGGTCGAACAGCGGTGATTGCGCGCACGAGGCTCACATCCGCCGCCTGGTCGCCGTCGGTAGCCACCACGCCCGCGGCAACGACGGCGAAGTCGTCAGCTTGCCCGGCTCCCGGTTCAACGACACGCTCGGTTCCACGGAGATGGGCTACGGCGGGTTCGGGATCAGCCACCGCCCCGGCACTGAGCGCTACAACCGCTGTGTCGGCAAGGCCCAGCCGTTCGCCGAGATCATCCTGGTGGACCCGCAGACCGGCCAGGAGGTCCCGGCCGGCCACGTCGGGATGGTCGCCATGAAGTCCCCGACGCTGGCGCTCGGATACTGGAACGACTCGGTCAACACCTTCCGCACCCGCCTGAACGGCTACTACCTGACCGGCGACCTGATGTACCGCGACGGGGACGGCTACTTCTATCACGTCGACCGGGTCAGTGACGCGCTCGATCTCGGCGGCGGGAACTGGCTCTACACCGCCCAGTCCGAGGAGCACATCCTCAAGCGCTGCCCAGACGTTCGCGACTGCACCGTCCTGGCGGGCCGGGCCGACGACGGCAGCCTCGTCATCGAGGTGCTGCTCCTGCTCGCACCGGGCGCCGATGCCGGGCTCGACCGCGACGCCGAGGTTCGCGCCGCGCTCGGCGAGGTCACTGCCGGGGCGCCGCGCCGGATCGTGACCATCCCCGACGACGAGATCACCGTCGGGCCAACGGGCAAGGTCCGCAAGTTCCTCATGCGCGAGCAGATGCTGGCCGGCACGGGCGCGTCCTGACGCCGAAACGGGAGTAGCTAATGCCTGAAGCACAGGAGACTCGGCCGCACGCGGTCGTGGTCAACGACGAGGAACAGTACTCGATCTGGCCGGTCCAGCGAGAGCTGCCGACAGGCTGGCGTCGCGACGGCTACACCGGAACCGAGGAGGAGTGCCTGGCCTACATCGACGAGGTCTGGACCGATATGCGGCCGGCGTCGCTGCGGCGCTGGATGCGCGAGCACGAGCGGTCCGAAGCCGATTGACCGGGCGGGCGACGGGGGCAGAAGGCGTAGTTCGTGACCTCGTGTTACCAGCTCAGCAAGGGATGATCCTGAACTACATGCGGTTCCCTGAGGACGGCGTGGACATCATCCAGGTCACCCTCGATTGGACGGGGCCGCTGGAACGGCAGCCGTTCGAAGCGGCCTGGCAGTCCATAGCCCGGCGCCATGAGATCCTGCGCAGCTCGTTCCGCCTGGACGACGCCGACGGGCTGGTGCAGGTCGTCGACCCGGACGCCTCGATCGACATCCGATGGCGCGACCTGCCGGAGGCCCCGGCCGGCGGTCTTGACGACGCGTACGAGTCGTTCCTGCGATCGGATCGGCGGGAACGATTTGACCTGGGGCGCGGGCCGCTCGTACGCCTGACGATCCTGCGGCGGGGAGGGTCGGCGCGTCGCGCGGTCCTGACGTTCCACCACGCCGTGCTCGACGGAGGCTCGCTGCGGCTGCTGGTCGAGGAGGTGTCCGCCGCCTACGCCGCGATCCGCGAGGGCCGTGCCGTACCGGAGTGGCCAGGCCCGCCGTTCCGGGATTTCGTGCGGTGGTGGCATGCGACCGACCAGCCCGGCTCCGAGCGGTTCTGGACCGACTACCTCGCCGAAACCGTGCTGCCGGGACCACTGCCCGGCTATCTCGGCGCGCCCCTGACCGGCGCCGCGGAGCCGACGACCGCCGAGACCGTGCTGTCGCTGGCCGACTCCGAGCTGGTCCGCAAGGCCGCCAGCGCCGCCGGCCTGAGCTCCAGCACGATGATCAGCGCCGCCTGGGCACTGCTGCGGGCGCGTTACGGCGGCGTCAGCGACGTCGTGGTCGCGGTGACGCGGTCCTGCCGGCGCGACAGTATCCCCGGCGCCGAGACCATAGTCGGGCCGCTGATCAACACCGTGCCGCTGCGCGTCCGCATCAATGAGCAGTGCACCGCGCGCGAACTGCTGACGGCCGTCAACGATGGCATCGGCGCGATCAGGAGACACCAGCGCACGCCCATGGGCTCGGCCCTCGCCTGGGCTGGCCTGCCCGCCGATACGCCGCTGCTTGACAGCCTGCTCATGTTCGACCGGCGCCGGCTGCATAGGAGCCTGCCGAGCGGAGACAGCGCTCCCAGCTCGGCCAGGCTGGACCGGCTGCCGTCCTACCCGGTGACGCTGTGCACGTACGACGAGCCGCAGATCTTCCTGTCGCTGATCTGGGACCGCTGCCGGTTCGCAGACGGCTCGGCCGAGCGGATGCTCGAACAGCTTCGCGCCACGCTGGTCGAACTCGCCGGCAATCTCTCGACTCCGCTGGCCGACCTGGACCTCGGCCGCTTCGACGAGCGCGAACTGCTGGCCGAGTGGAACCGCGCTGGCCTGGCCTACCCCGCGGACGCCACCATCCCCGCGCTGTTCGCGGCGCAGGTCGCCAGGAATCCAGACGCCACGGCAGTGGTCTTCGGCAGCAGCACGCTGACGTACGCCGAGCTCGACCGGCGCAGCAACGCGCTGGCCTGGCTGCTGCGCCGCCGCGGCGTGGCCACCGATGTACCAGTCGGGGTGGCGATGGAGCGCGGCGCCGACCTCATCCCCGCCCTGCTGGCCGTGCTGAAAGCTGGCGGCGCCTACGTGCCCATCGACGCCGGAAGTCCCCTGTCCCGCGTCGCGTCCATGATCACTACCGCCGGTGCCAGGATCGTGCTGGTCACGGAGGCTACTGCCGACGCGATGCTTCAGCTGGCGGACGTGGACATCGTCCGCGTCGACACGGTATTTGCAGACAACACGGTGTTTGCCGGCAAGGGGCCGGTTCTGGCCGCCGACGAGAGCGCGGCGCCACCGGACGTCGCGCATCCGCTGAGCCTGGCCTACATCACCTTCACCTCGGGCTCGACGGGCGTGCCGAAGGGCGTCGCGGTGCCGCAGCGCGGTGTCATCCGGCTCATCAGCGAGCCGACGTTTGCCTCGTTCGGCCCCGGCGAACGGGTACTCCTGCTGTCCCCGGTCGCGTTCGACCTTTCCACGCTGGAAATCTGGGGCGCGCTGCTGACCGGCGCCACGGTAGCGGTCGCGCCGCCCGGCCCGCTCGGGCTGTCGGAAGTCGCGTCGGTGTTGCGTACCGCCGGCGTAACGATCGCCTGGCTCACTGCCGGGTTGTTTCACCAGCTAGCCGAGGCTGACATCGAAGCAGTCGCCGGGGTTCCTGTTCTCCTGGCCGGTGGCGATGTGCTGAATCCCGACACGGTGCGCGCGGTGCTTGCCGCGCGCCGCGGTAAGCCTCTGGTCAATGGGTACGGCCCGACCGAGAACACCACGTTCACCACGTGCTTCGTCATGAGCGATCCGCGCCAGGTCGGGCCGACGGTGCCGATCGGCGGCCCGATCCAGCACACCACCGTGCACATCCTGGATGAGCGCGGACGGCCGGCACCGATCGGCGTGCCGGGCGAACTCTGCACCGGCGGGGACGGACTGGCCCGGGGCTACAGCGGGAATCCCGCGGCTACCGCGCGAGCATATGTGCCCGATCCGTCCGGCCGCGGCACGCGCCTGTACCGGACCGGTGACCGGGCCCGGTGGCGCGCCGACGGGGCAATCGAGTTCTACGGTCGCCTGGATGATCAGGTCAAGATCCGCGGCTTCCGGGTCGAGCCGGGCGAGGTCGCGGCCGTTCTCCGCGCGCATCCCGGCGTGCGGGAATCGGTGGTCCTGGTCGCGGGCGAGAGCGTGCAGCGGCACCTGATCGCCTACGTGACCCCTGCCGACGGCGTGGATCCGGGCACGCTGCGGCCCTCGGTGCTGCGTGACTTCGTCGCGCAGCGGCTGCCGGATTACCTGGTACCGGCCGGCTTCCGGGCTATCGAGCGGCTCCCCCTCAATGCCAACGGCAAGGTCGACCGCGCGGCCTTGCCGCCACCCGAGCGCGAGACCCCAGGATCAGCCAGCCCGCCACAGGGGGCTACCGAGGAACGGCTCGCCGACGTCTGGCGCCGGCTGCTCCCAGCCGACGGCACCGCCGACGATATCGGCCGCGACAGTAGCTTCTTCGCGCTCGGCGGCAACTCGCTGCTGGCGGCGAGCCTGATGTTCCGGATCGCAGAGGTCTTCGGCGTCGAGATGGGAATGGGCGCGTTCTACGAGGCACCTACGCTCGCCGCTTGTGCCGCCGCCATCGACGCCGCCCCGCGAGGCGGCCGGCCTGGAGCCGGGTCGGGGCCTGCCGGGGCCGCGCCGCCCATCGGCCGCCGCGACCGCAGCGCCTACCGGGTGGCTCCTGCGGCGGACCGGACGTCCGAGCTGGCGCCGCATCTCCTGCCCCTCACCGGCGACTGGGCGCTGTGGCGGACCGTGTGCCTGCGCGGAGCGGGTTTCGGAGTTCACCTGCTCTCCGCGCTCGGAGACACGGAGCTCGCGGCGGCCGCGGACGCGGCCATCGCCGGCGATGACGACAGCGGCGGCGCCTACGCCGGCGAGTTCACTGCCGCGGCGCGGCGCCTGTCGGCAGCGCTGTACGACGCGGCCAGCCTGCCGGCCCTCCGGGAGGCAGTTGCCTGGCAGAACCGTCACGCGCTCACGACCGGTATCGACTCACTGGTCCGCCGCGGGCGCGAGCCAGCCAAGCGCAACGCCCAGCACCGGCAGCATGAGGCACTCGTCGCCAGCTACCTCCAGCGCTACTGCGCCAAGAACGACACCATCGGATTCTTCGGCCCGGTTGGCTGGTCGCAGATCGACGATAACGCCGGAATCCGCATCACTCACGCGGCGCCGGGACACTGGCTGGCCGCGCGGATCACCTACCTCGAAGGCTGGGCCGTCCGCGCGATCCTGGCGGACTATGCCACCGCGCTCCGCCCGTGGCTCGTTCCCCGCCGGATGCCGTTCGTGAGCGTCGACGGCACCCTGCTGCACCTGCCCCTCGCGCCGCCGGTGGTGCTGACCCCGACCGAGGCCGCCATCATGCGCGAAGTCGACGGCATCAGGGACGCCACGCAAGTCGCTGCCGCCGTACTGGCCGATCCGTCCGCCGGGGCCGGCGACGCCGCAGAGGTCTTCGCGGTGCTGGAACGCCTGGCCGCCAGCCGCCGCCTGGCCTGGCAGGTCGACGTGGCGCCGCAGGACGCCCGGCCGGAGGAGTCAGCCCGGGCACTGCTGTCGCGGGTGACCGATGATGGCATCCGCGGGCCGGCCGAGAAGGCAGTCGATGACCTCGCCGCGGCGCGGGACGAGCTCGCCTGCGCCGGCGGGGACGCGGAACACGTCGCGGCGGCCATGGCCGGCCTGGAGGCCACCTTCACCCGCCTGACCGGCGTCCCGGCGACCCGGCGAGCCGGCGAGCTGTACGCCGGCCGGACCCTCGCCTACGAGGAATGCCTGCGCGGCGATGCCGTGCTCCTCGGGGCCGATACCCTCGACGGCATCCGCGCGGCCCTGGCGCTGGTGCTCGACAGCGCCCGCTGGTTCACGGCCGCCTGCGGCGAGCTCTTCAGTCAGCACTTCGAGGCAGCTTACCGGCGGCGAGCCGCCGCTCTCCGCGCTGACGTCGTGCCCCTTTCCGACCTTTGGCTGCTGATCAACGACGTGCTGTTCGCCCAGCCGCCGCGGATCATCGAGCCGGCGGTGCGCGAACTCCAGACGCGATGGTCGGCGATCCTGGATCTGCCGCCCGACGCCCGGCAAGCCCAGTTCCGGGCCAGTGACCTGGCCGCGCGGGTAGCAGCCGAGTTCCCGGCGGGCCCGCTGCCCTGGCCGCAGGCGGTCCACCACAGCCCCGACCTCATGATCGCGACCGCCGCCAGCGGTCGCCCCCTGTGGGTGCTCGGCGAGGTGCATCCCAGCATCGTTACCACGCGCTACGCCACGTGGCTGGAGTTCCATGACGCCCCGGAGGCCTTTCACGCGGCCATGCGCCACGACGTGCGCCGCCCTACCGTATGGCTGGCCGAGACCGCGGAAAAGGGCGGCACCTGCACGCGCCTCGCCAACGTGCTGCCCTCGGCCAACGACATCCGGCTCATCTATGCGCACGATTCGTGCGGCTACGACCCGGCGACGACGCTGCTGATCGGCGACTGCGACGTGTACAGCTCGCCGTCCGGCCTCCGGGTACGGCGACGCGACGGAACCTTCGAGCGCAGCCTGCTCGAGGTTGTGGCCGACCTCGTCGGCGTGGTCTCGATCTCGCACTGCTTCGATCTGGTGCCGCCGGGCGCCCACGCGCCGCGGGTCACCGTGGACGACCTGGTGGTCTCGCGCGAGCGGTGGACGCTCGCCGCCACCGACGCCGCCTTCGCCGACACCACGGACGAGAGCGCCAGGTACCTGCAGGCCAGGGCGTGGGCCGCGAGCCACGGCCTGCCGCGGCATGTGTTTCTTCGGTTCACCGGGGAGCGCAAGCCGTACTACGCCGATCTGACCAGCCTTGCCTCGATCGACCTGATCTCCCGGTCGTTCCGCCGATGCCGCCGGGCCGCAGACGCCGAGGCGAGGGTGACCGTGGTGGAGATGCTGCCCGACCCGGACCAGGCCTGGCTCACTGACGCCCACGGCCAGCGCTATACCGCAGAGCTGCGCCTGGTGGCGGTGGACCAGAAACAGAAAGGCTGACCGTGGCCGTATACGAGTTCCCGACGTCGTTCGGGCAGCGGCGAATGTGGCTGCTGGCCGAAATGGATCCAGGCGAACCCACCTACAACATCGCGTGGGCGCTGTGGCTCGATGGTCCGCTCGACGTCGGCGCGCTGCAGCAAGCCTGGGACGCGGCCATGGCCAGGCACGAGGCGCTGCGAACTACGTTCAGAAACGCGTCCGGCGTGCCGTTGCAGGTCATCGAGGAGGAGCCGGCCTCGCAGCGGCTGGGGGTCTCCTCGGTCGAGCAGCTCCCGGCCGGCGAACGGGAGCAGGGCGCCGTTGACGTGATCCGCAAGGTCGCCCGCATACCGTTCGACCTGGCGGCCGGCCCCCTCGCGCACGCCACGCTAGTGCGGCTAGCGCCTGAGGCACATGTTCTCGCCGTCGTGATGCACCACATCGTCGCCGACGGCTGGTCGTTCCGGATCCTCTTCGACGAGCTGTCCGCGGACTACGAGTCGATCTCGCGCGGCGGTGACCCGGTAACCGAGGATCCGCCCATCCAGTACGCCGACTTTGCCATCTGGGAGATCGAGCACTCCGAGGGGGGCGGGTACGTGCCGGCCGGGCGGTTCTGGCGGGCAGAGCTCGCCGAAGTCCCGTCGGCCCTGCCGCTGCCTACGGATGAGCCGTATCCGGCCCGCCAGACGTTTGCCGCGCAAACCATCGCCACGATGCTGGACGGCAACCTGAGCGACGGGATCCGGGAGCTGGCAGGCCGGCTCGGGATCACGCCCTTCGCGGTTCTGCTCGCCGCCTACGCCGTCGTGCTCGCCCGGCTGACGGGCACTGACGATCTAGTGGTGGCGGTGCCGATGGCGGCCCGTACCCGGCCAGAGACCGAGCCGGTCGTCGGGCTGTTCATGAACACCGTTCCGATCCGGATCCGCGTCGATCGCCACGGCACGCTCGGTGACCTGGCGAAGTCGGTTTACAACGCGACCGCCAGGGCGATGGAGCACCAGGAACTGCCGTTCGCCAATGTGGTGGAGCTGGTCCGGCCCGAACGCAACCCGGCCCGCCTGCCCCTGGCCCAGGTGATGTTCGCCATGGAGGAGTCGTGGGCCGTCCCCGAGCGCGGCAGCCTGCGCTGGCGCCCCGAACTGATTCAGAACGGCACCGCCAAATTCGAGATCGAGCTGACGGTCACCGACACTCCCGCGGGCCAGCAAGTGCGCCTCACCTACAACCGTGACCTGTTCCACGCCGCGACCGGTCAGCTCATCGCGGACGGGTTCGCCGCGATCTTGCGCTGCTTGCGCGACCAGCCGGACCTGGCCGTGGCCGACGCTGAGGTCATGTCGCCCGAGGCGTTCGAGCTGGTGAGGAACGTGTGGCCGGACAGCGGCCCGGTCGCCGACCCGCGCGCGACCGCGCTGGCTCAGCTGTGGGCGGCCAGTGCCGGCGACACTGTCGTTGTCCTCGGCTCGGAAGGATCGCTCACCGGCGCGCAGGTTCGCGAGACCGCCCAGCGGATCACCGCCGCCCTCCGCGAGCAGGGAGTCGGCGTTGACGACCGGGTCGCGATCCTGCTGCGGCGCGGCCCCCGGCTCCTGCCGGCAATGCTCGGAGTCTGGTCAGCCGGCGCGTCCTACCTGCCTCTGGACCCGATCTACCCGCCGCAGCGGCAGGCCATGATGCTTGCCGACGCCGGAGTCGCCGCGATCCTCGTCGACAGCAGCGCCGATGATGCCCCAGCCCCGCCGCCGACGGCGGTCCCGGTGCCGGTCGTCGACCTAGCCAAGCTCACCGGCGCGACGGCGGATCCGCTCCTTGACTTGCCGCCGTCGGCTACCGCAGTGACGCTCTTCACCTCCGGCTCGACCGGCCGTCCGAAGGCGGTCAGCGTGACCCAGGGCTCCATCGGTGCGTTCCTGAAGGGGATGGAGCCCATGCTGGCCCTTGGCCCGGGCGACCGCCTCGTTGCCGTGTCGACCTTCGCCTTCGACATCTCGGTGCTCGAGTTGCTCGCGCCGGTCCTGGCCGGCGGGGCGGTCGTGATCGCCGATACCGACCAGGTGCTGGACGCGCCCCGGCTGCGCGACCTGATCTCCGCGAGCGGGGCGACGGCCATGCAGGCCACGCCGACCGGCTGGCGCATGCTCGTCGATGCTGGCGGGGTACCGGATGCGGTGAAGCTGCGTGTGAGCGGCGGCGAGCCGCTGCCCAGGGATCTCGCCGACACGCTGGGCTCAGCACCGGACGTCCGGCTGTGGAACATGTACGGCCCGACCGAGACCACGATCTACTCCGGCGGCGCCCTGGTCGACCCTTCGCCGGCTCCGCTCGTGGTCGGGTCCAACCTTTCCGGGACGCAGCACTACGTGCTCGATGCCGACCTGCGGCCGGTACCTCCCGGAGTCTTCGGTGAGGTCTGCATCGGTGGCGCCGCACTTGCCCGCGGCTATCACGCCGCGCCCGGAATGACAGCGGCCCGGTTCGTCCCCGATCCGTTCAGCGGGCAGCCCGGCGCGCGCATGTACCGGAGCGGCGACATCGGCCGGTGGCGCGCATCCGGGAAGATCGAGCTGGCGGGCCGGGCGGACCGGCAGATCAAGGTCCGCGGTTACCGGATCGAGAGCGGCGAGGTCGAGGTCGCACTGCGAAGCCATGAAGACGTCGCGCAGGCCGCGGTGCTGCTGCGCCGCAGCGGTGACGACGCGCGGCTCGTCGGCTACATCGTCACCGGGTCAGGCAGCGCCAGCCCGCCCGAAGACCTGCGCGAGCATCTTCGCACTGTGCTGCCCGACTACATGGTGCCCGCCGCCTTCGTGGTCCTGCCCGCGCTCCCGCTCACCGGCAACGGCAAGACCGATTACCGCGGGCTCCCCGAACCAGACTGGGGCGTGATCCCAGGTCAGGCCGCGGCCGCGCCGCGGACGCCGGTCGAGTCGCGGATCGCGGACATCATCGCCGAGTTGCTCAGCCTGCCGGGCCCGGTCGGCGTAAGCGACAACTTCTTCGCCCTCGGCGGCCACTCCCTGACCGCGACCCGGCTCATGGCCCGCATCAGCACCGACTACGGCATAGACCTGCCCATCCATGTCCTCTTCTCGGACCCGACGGTCGCCGGGCTGGCATCCGCGCTGGGTGAGCAGAGGTAGATCCCGATGCGGTACCCGGTTTCCTTCTCCCAGCGGCGGCTGTGGTTCCTCGACCGGCTCGAGCCCGGCGAGCCGACCTTCAACATGGCCTACCAGATGTGGCTCGACGGCCCGCTGGACAGCGAGGCGCTGCAGCGGGCGATCAAGGCGCTGGCCGCACGCCACGCGGCGCTCCGGACAACCATCGTCGCCCTCGACGGCGTGCCCGAGCAGGTCGTCGCCAGCACCGCCGCCGTGCCGATGGAGCGCGTCGACTTGTCGTCGGCAGCAGACGGGGACGCGCAGGCCGAGTCGATCGCGGCCGATCGCGCCTGCCGGCCTTTCGATCTCGCCGCCGGTCCGTTGATCCGGACTGCGCTCATTGCCGTCCGCGGGGACCGGCACCTGCTCGTACTGGTCATGCACCACATCATTAGCGATGGCCTGTCCCTGGAGATCCTGGTCAGGGAGCTGTCTGCGCTCTACCGAGCCGAAACGGCGGGCCAGCCGGCGGCGCTTCCGGCGCCCTGGATGGAGTACGGCGATTACGCCCTGTGGCAGCACGACCGGATGCGCGGCGAGGAGCTCGAACGCCAGCTGAGTTACTGGCGCGAGCAGCTGCGCGGCGTCCCGCAAGTCCTGACGCTTCCCTCGGACCGGCCCCGGCCTGCCCGCCTGTCCTCGCGTGGCGCGGCTGCCGCGGCCGCCATCGACGCCGAGACGACCGCACGCCTGGTCAAGATCGGGCATGACGCGAACGCCACCGTGTTCATGGTCTTCCTCGCCGGCTTCGCCACCGTACTGGCGCGGTATGCGCGGGAGACCGACATAGTGGTCGGCACCCAGGTCTCAGGCCGCACTCGTACCGAGCTCGAGCCAATCGTCGGCATGTTCGCAAACACCGTCCCGCTGCGGCTGCCGCTTGACGGCGACCCGACGTTCACCGACCTTATCGGGCGGGTGAAGAACGCGACGCTGGGCGCGCTGTTGCACCAGGAGGTCCCGTTCGAGAAGCTCGTCGAGGAGTTCGCACCGGATCGCACTCTCGCGCACGGGCCGCTCATTCAGGCCGAGTTCGTCTACGGAACGCTTATGCCGCCCGCGCTTGACCTTCCCGGCATTACCTCGGGCTCAGAGGTCGTGCTCACCGGAACCGCGAAGTTGGATCTGTCGGTGTCGGCCGACAGCCCGGACGGCCAGATCACGACTCTGACCATGGAGTACAACACCGACCGGTTCGACCAGCCGTGGGCCGAGCGCTTCCTCCGGTGCCTCGCGACACTGCTGGAGCACGCGGCGACCGCCCCGGACACGCCGGTGGCCGACCTGCGGATGCTGTCGGCGGCCGACATCGATGTGCTTGCCGCCAGGGGGGACGGCTCCCCCGAACGCCCCGCGGACACTGATCAGGACCTGCGGCTCCTGCTCCAGGCTTCGGCGTCCCGCGTCATCGACGGCAACTGGACCGTGCCGATGAGCGCGGTCTGCGATCGCGCCGCGCGGATCGGCCGTGCCCTCGCCGACCGGGGCGTCGGCACGGACACGCTCGTCGGGCTCTGCGTCGAGCGCAGCACGGACATGCTGGCCGCTCTGCTGGGCATCTGGTGGGCCGGCGGAGCGTACGTACCCATGGATCCGGCGTTTCCGGAAACGCGGCTGACCGGAATGGCGCGCGCGGCCGGCCTGCGCATCGTCATCGCCGACGCCGCGCACCGCGATCTGGCCAAGTCGGTGGCCAGCGATGCCGAGGTGATCTGCCTCGACGATCCCGTCATGATTGCCGGGCCACCGCTAGCACCGGTGCCGGTACCGGCTAATGCACTCGCCTACGTCATCTTCACCTCCGGCTCGACCGGCCAGCCGAAAGGCGTCAGCATCGAGCACCGGGCGATCACGAATCTGCTCGCCTCGTTCCGGCGCGGCCTCGAGCTCGGCCACGACGACCGGTTCGTGGCCGTCACGACGCTCTCGTTCGACATCGCGATCCTCGAGCTGCTGCTCCCGCTGATCTGCGGCGCCGACCTCGTGATCGCCACCGCGGACGAGGTCCGCGAGCCCGACCGGCTGCGGTCCGCGATCGAGCACCAGTCGGCGACAGCCATGCAGGCGACACCGCAGACCTGGCGCTTGCTGGAATCGGCTGGCGGCGTGCCCGCGGTCCTCCGGCTACGCCTCTGCGGCGGCGAGAGCCTCCCGTCGGGCCTGGCCGAGCAGCTCCTCGCTCCCGGCGTCACTCTCTGGAACCTCTACGGTCCCACCGAGACCACCGTGTGGTCGGCGGCAGGCGTCGTCACCAGCGCGGCCGACGCGGCTCACATCGGGCCGGCGATCGAGAACACCCGGATTTATGTCCTGGATGAGCGGCTGGCGCCGGTCCCGGTCGGAGTGATAGGCGAGGTCTGGATCGCCGGCCAGGGGCTTGCGCGCGCCTATCATGACCGGCCGCGCCTGACCGCGCGCTCGTTCCGTCCCGATCCGCTGAGCCGCGAGCCCGGTGCCCGCATGTACCGGACCGGAGATCTAGGCCGGTGGCGGGACCGCGGCGGTCTTGAGCTGATCGGGCGCAACGACTACCAGGTGAAGATTCGCGGCTTCCGGATCGAGTGCGGCGAGATCGAGGCGGTCCTGCGCGCGCACCGTGATGTCCGGCAGGCGGCCGTCGTGACGGTGACCAGGGCCGATGATCCGGTGCTGGTTGCCTACATCGTGCCCCGGCGGGGCAGCGCGCTCGCACAGCCGGGCGTCGGCTTGCTCGCGGAGTTGCGGCCGCATCTGCGGGAGGTGCTGCCCGACTACATGATCCCGGCGCTTGTGGTCGCGCTCCCGGCGCTGCCGCTGACTCCGAACGCGAAGGTCGACCGGACCGCCCTGCCCGCCCCGCAGTGGGATGCCAGGCCATCGGCCGTCGGTCACGTCGAGCCGCGGAACCCGGTCGAACTGACTCTCGCCCGGATCTGGGGCGAACTCCTCGCCACCGAGGCGCCGATTGACATGCATGACAACCTGTTCGCTCTCGGCGGGCACTCGCTCACCGCGACGAGGTTCGTCGCGCGCGTCGCTGACGTCTATGGCGTGAGCCTGCCCGTTCATGAGGTCTTCGCCGGCCCGACGATCGCGGAACTAGCGGAAGCCATCGCCACCGATCCCGGCTTCGAAAGCGCTGTCGTCACCACTGCCCCGCGCCCCGCCCGCCATGCCGAGCTCAGCGCGCTCAGCGACCAGGACCTGGACGAACTGCTGCGCGCAGCGCTGGCCGAGCGCAACCGGCGGCAGGCGAGGCCGGACGGCCGCGGGCCGCACTGACCCGGGTAAGGAACGGATCCTCCGCTGCCGCCGTCCAACGTGCAGTGGCAGAACTGCCCGCTGACGGGAGTTCCGATGAGTTCACGGCCGGGGATGCGCGGATGCGCCGCGCTGGTGACGGCGGCAGCGCTCGCCGGAATCCTCGGTGGATGCGGCGTCCCGGGCAGGGCCAGGCTGACGGCCGTGCATCGAAGCCAGGCGCAGCGAGGACCGGTCGCGGGCAGCCGGGCGCTGGCCCTGGCGAGCGCGCGTCGGCTCATTGGCCTGCTCGTGCTGCCCGCCGGGACGCGGCCGTTTGCCGCGCGGAAGCTGCCGCCGGGCATCGACCAGCCCGGCGTGTCGGTGGGCGGACCCGGCGTCTTCCTTGACGTGGACCGCCTTTACCGCCTGCCGATGACGATGAACGCCGCGATCACGTTCCTCGGCGCCCACCGCCCGCGCGGCACCGTGCCGAGCAACTTCAGCGGGCAGTCAGCTGTGGGCGCGAACGTGCTCAGCACCGCCATCGCGGTCACGCAGCCGCGAGTACCGCCGGGCATCGAGGGCATTCACCTGATCACGACGGTGGCGCCGGGACCTCATGGCACGTCCCTCCTGCGAGCCGACGCGCAGGTCACGTGGTACCCAGCCCGGTCGCGGGCGGAGTATCTCGTCGCGGCCAGGTTCCGGCTGGTCCGGATCACGACGTCGGGGCCGGCGGGCAAGGCCAGTCTCGAGGGCGGCCAGCGCCTGATCGGGCCGCTGGTCGCGGCCATCGACTCGCTGCACGCGACGCCGCCAATACTCGCTCCGTGCCCGGGCGGGACCGCGAACTATGAACTGGCCTTCGCGCCCGCCGTGCCCGCGCAGGCCGCCGTGATCATCAGCAGCGGACCCTGCGACGTGGACTCGGTCACCGTCGGCGGCCGGCCGCAACCCGACCTCGCCGACTCGGGCACTCTCAGCGGCCTCCTGACGAAGCTGCTGCGCGAGTACTCCCGCGCCGGTCACACCCGATAGGCCCTGAGCACGCGATCAGTCCGGCGCGGCCTGGGCGTTCGGCAGCTTGGATGCCGGGCTGCCGGCGGGATGGAACACCCCGAGGACGCGCAGCGGCTCCGGCCCGGTGTTCTCCAGGCAGTGCGGCCGCCCTGGCGGCAGGTGCAGGCAGGTGCCCGCCGAAAGGTCGCGATCGGCACCGCCGACATGCGCGACGCCCGCGCCCCGCAGGATCAGCACGACCTCGTCGTAGGGGTGACTATGCTCCGGGGCCCGGCCGGGCGGGATCTCGCCGACGAACTGGGTGGCCGCCGCGCAGTCGTGGCCGGGCCCGAAGAGTACCCGGAACTCCCGGTCTCCGGTCATCTCGACCGCGCAGTCCCGGAGGTCGCGGCCGAGCGGCACATCGCCGCCATTGGCCGCAGGCGCGTCTTGCCCCGGCGCCGAGGAGACGGCAGCGGGCAGGGCGACGAGATCGACGCGAAGCCCGTTCCCCCCGGAGGGCTCCAACCGGTAGGCGGTGCCGGGCGGGATCCACAGACCGCGGTCGGGAACCAGCGCGGGTCCGGGCGCGCCGCCGAGATCGAGCCGTCCGGAGCCCTCGATCACGAACCAGAGCTCGCCGCCGTCCGCTGCGGTGCCGGCGTGCCGGCCGGCGGGCGGGATCTCGGCCATCGTGCGGACAAGGCCCGATCCGCCCGTCCCGGTACGGGCGAGAACCGTCAGCCTGGTGCCGATATGACCCATGGGTGGAACGTAAGCGCGGGCACGGCGATCGGTCAACGAAAGTCGCCGGCGCCCCGGCCGGTACGATCTTGGCGCATGGTCCTCCCCGCTCCCCCGGCCGAGCCCGATGTCGTGTTCCGGGCGTGGGGCGTGGACCTCGTTCGCGACGGCCAGCTCCTGCTGAGCCAGTTGACCGTGACGATCAGAGCCGGAGAGCACTGGGCACTCCTCGGGCCGAATGGCGCCGGCAAGAGCAGCCTGCTGCAGATCATGGCCACCCATGCCTATCCGTCGCGGGGCCACGCCGACCTGCTGGGCTACCGCCTGGGGCGGGTGAACGTGTTCGCCCTCCGGCCGCGGATCGGCCATGTCAGCCCGCACCACCGGGTGGACCCGCAGCGTACGGCCGGCGAGGTGGTACTGACCGGCGTCACCGGGACCATCCAGCTCGTGCCGCGGCGGGAGATCACCGCGGGCGAGCGGTCACGGGCAGCCGCGCTGATGGACCTGATGGGCGTGGCCGACCGGGCCGACCGGGCGTGGAACGTGCTGTCGCAGGGCGAGCGCACCCGCACGCTGATCGCGAGGGCGCTGATGACCCGGCCGGATCTCCTGCTGCTGGACGAGCCCGCGGCGGGCCTGGACGTGGCCGGCCGCGAGCAGCTCCTGGCCAGCGTCGACGAGCTGCGCGACCGGCAGCCGGGCCTCGCCACCGTGCTGGTGACCCATCACCTCGAGGAACTGCCCGCAAGCACGACCCATGCCCTCCTGCTGCGCGGCGGGCAGATCCTGGCCGCCGGCGCCGTCGCGGAGGTGCTCACCTCTGAGTTCGCGAGTGCCTGCTTCGACTATCCGATCGAGATCAGCCGGCATGCCGGCCGCTGGGCCGCGGTTTCCGCGCGCTAAGCGACCCGCGGGCCCGGAGCGACGACGACCTCAGTGCGCGGATCGCATCGGATCTCCGGGGTGCCGCACACGATCACGTCGGCCCGTTCCCAGGTCCGCTGGGCGGCGTTGAACGGTATCTCCTCAGCCATCCACCCGGCATGGTCGGGAGGCGACCCGCCCAGCGGCTGGTTGGCCAGGTCGAGCGCATCCGGCTCCCGGTCGCGCGCAAGCCGGCGCCGCTCGGCCTCTCGCTCGTCGGACTGCACCCAGATCAGGGCATCGATCAGGTGCGCCAGCTCCCGGCGTCCGGCGCCGTCGCCCTCGATGATCAGCAGCGGGCACCCGGCAGGGACCTCAAGGAACCCGGCCCGGCCGTGATCGACCCATCGCGGCGGCCGGTACCTGACCGCCTCGTGCCGACGGGCCGGAACGAGGATTCCGTCTATCAGCAGGTCGGCCCAGCCGAACCGGGAGTGTGCCCAGGCGATGTCGTCGGTGTGGATGACAGCCGATCCGGGCACGGCCGCTCCGATGCGTGCCGCGAGCGAGGTCTTGCCGTTATTGCTGCGGCCGTCGATGGCCACGATCACCGGGCGCCCGGACCCGGCTCCGCCCGGCACGCGCCGGATCAGCGCCCTGACGAGAACCGGTAGCGGCTCAGCGCGCCACGGCGCGGCCTCTGGCTCCTCGGGGGCAAGCTGCAAAGCCATGCCGCTATCCTTCCTCGGCGCGCGCCTACCATGCCTCCCCAGTAGATGCCCCCACCATCGGCCTGCGGCGGGATCAGCCGATGGCCGCGGTCCTGGCCGTCGCCTGGGGCATAGAGTGACTAACAAGGACAAGATAGTGCCCGCTCTGGGTTCGGGCGGGCGGTGATGATGGCTGGGAAGATGACACGGCCCGAGGAAAGCGCTTCTCGTGATGCGGTTCAGCGGTGGTCGGAGCGCATCGCGCAGCGAGTAGCTCCCGCGGAGGCTGACTTCGCCGCCGAGGTGGGGGTGGCGTACGCGGCCGGCGGGCAGGCGCGCAGAGACCTGCTGCCGCGCTCCAGCGTGCAGCCCGGGGCCTTTGGACCCGGGGCCTACGCGGCTGAGCTGCCCTTGATCTTCCGGGCACTGGCAGACGCCGGTAGCGCGCTGTTACCCCTGCTGCGTGGTTCTTATCTCAGCAATGCCCTGGCGGCGGGCAGCCTTCTGGTCGCGCTCCGCGGCGATCATCGCCACGCGCAGGCAGCCGAGACCGATCCGCCGACCGCACGGCCGCCAACTGGCCCGGAGCCGCCAGCCCTGCCCGGCAGCGAGAGGCGGGCTCTTGAACTGGCCTTTGAGTCCTTGCGGGATCGCTTGCTCACGGCTGGGTTCGCGCAGGCACGAGCGGGCGAGGTCGCCTACGAGCTGCTCGAGGAACTGCTGAGGGACGCCGCGGACGCGGCTCTGTTCGTGGATGCTCTGGCCGCCGTGCCGGACGGGGGTGCACCGCCGGACTCCCCGGCGAAGGCGCGCGGCCGGGGACGGCACCTGCGCACCGGCCCATGACGGGCTCCGGCACCGCGGAGGGCCGTCCAGGGCCGGCGGGACGGACATTGCCTCCGTGGCTGTGGGCATGGCTCGGCGGCTACCTGCTCGCCAGCATGCCCGGGCAGATCAGCCTGCTGCGCTCTGTCATCACCACCTACTTCGGCCACAGCCATCTGGCGCCACAGTTCGCCGGCTTTTTCGCCGTGGAGCGGCTGGCCATCGCCCTCAGTTTCCTGATCTATGCCGTGGTTGTCGGAGGCGCAGTCGCAGCGATGCTCCCCCGCCTGCGCGGCCGCTGGGTGGAGCGGCGGTTCAAGCTCGCCAGCGACGACCGGGCCGTCATGGCCGAGATGCAGCGATTCGTCGACTCGTACGACCCATCGGTCCGGTTGCGGGTCACCATCCGGGCCGACCAGATGGCTCGCATCTATCCGGTGGGCTGGCGCAGCGCACGGATCGCCGTCTTCCGGCCCCTTCCGGCCTTGTGGCGTAGCGACCGCGAGGCGGCACAGGCCGTACTCCTGCACGAGGTGGCGCACAGGCGCCAGGGCGACCAGCTGATCGTCGGCCTGGGCAGCCCGTTCGTCTGGCTCATCCGCATCTGGGCGCCCGCCTATGTTCTGCTCGTGGTCATCCCGATCACGATCGATGTCGCCGCCGGGGGCGGCGCACTGGCCCAGCTCCTCGTCCTTCAGGGCATCGAGGAGGCAGCGGTGATACCCGGGGCAGTCTTTCTCCCGGTGACCGCGCTGTGGCTGGCTGAACTTAGTGCTGACCGGGTAGCCGCGCAGGCTATAGGTTCCGGCGCCGTGCAGCGGGCCCTGCGCGCAACTGCCGGGTCACGCGCGTCCCTGGCTGCGCGGGCGATCGCACTCCTTTCTCATCCTCCGCGGCGGCTACGGCTGCGCCTGGTGGCGGCCCGCCCCGCTGCCACGGCAGCCTTAGTGGCGGTGTGGCCCGCCGCGGTGGTGGCCTGGCTTCTGGTGCTCCCGGCCGGGATGGTCGTCGCTGGCCTGCTCCTGGCCGGCTTCTCGCTTGGCCCGGCCGATAGCTACCTCAAGGCAGGGGTGCATCCTCTGCTGGTCTACGGAAGGCCCCTGGCGATCGTCACGGCCGTCGTGCTCCTCGTCTGGCCTGTCCTCGCGGCTCCGTGGGCGCGGCTGTGGTCTCCCTCGCAGCGCTGGGGCGGTCGCCAGACCTGGTGGCCCTATCTCGCCGCCGCTAGCCTTCCTGTCGGCGTGCTGTTGTTGTTCCTTGTCCCGTTCCGGGCCAGCCCGCTGGCAACCGGGCAGCATCAGCCGCAGGGCCTCTGCTCGCAGTTCGAGAGCTGGTCCCTGGGCAACGGCCCGGCCGATGACGAACGCGTCTCAACGAAACTCGGCCAGCTTGTGGAGGCGGGAGACAACAACAAGACGGCCACGGCCGCTGCTGCGCGACGCCTGGATGGCGCGATACAAGCGGCGCTTGACAACCCGCCGCCAGGTGCCGCTCGTTCCAGCTATGCCGAAGCCATGGCCGATTACCGCACTGCTGCGCAAGACATGCGGACCGGCGACGCTGCTGCCGCCGCCACCGCGATGGAAGACGCCAACGGACCCGACGAGAAAGTCAGTACGCTGATCAGCGACCTGGCTGGCCAGTGCAACCTCTCCGGCTAAAGCGGATTCCCTCGTCGGCGGCCAGGAGCTCAGCGGCCTCAGCCCGCTGGGGGTAACCTGCGCCTCACCAGCTAGCGGAGGATGTCATGGCCAGGCGGTGGAGCGACCTCAGCGACCGGAACCGCAAACTCATCATCGCGGCAGCGGCGACCGAGGCGGTTCTTAAGACGGCGGTGCTCATCGACATGAGGCACCGGCCTGCGAGCGAGATCCGGGGCTCGAAGCGGATGTGGATCGCAGCCGCAGTAGTCGTCAACTCCGCCGGGATCGGCCCGATCTCCTACTTTGTCTTCGGGAAGCGGCGGCATCGCGAAGACAGGAGACATCAGTAGTTACGCCGGCCCGGGGCCGCGGAGTCCTGCCGGCTCGTCTCGTTCTGGCGGTTCGCTCCGTTCGTGGCGGGCGTACAGGCGATTGATGACAACACCCGACACTGCGAGCGCCAGCCAGAAATAGACCGCCGCCCGTGGCGAGGCCTGGGCTATCAGTATCGAAACGCCGAAGACCGCCGGGACCCGCGCACTCCGCAGCAGAATCACCCGCTCGGTTTCCGGGTTGATGCCCGTGACCAGCCCTTTCTTTGCATGGACCGCGTACACCCACATAAGGGTCTCCACGAGCCCGGCGGTGCCAGCGCAGGCCGCGTAGAAGATCACGGCGGGCGCCTGGCCGATCGACACGCTGCTGAGTAGTTCCGTCGGGTAGGGCAAGAACGCGATGGTTCCGAGGAACAGCAGGTTGAGCACGATCAGCGGCCGGTCGAAGGCCGTGATGTAACGGAACATCCCGTGGTGGCCAATCCAGAACAGAGCGATGACCACGAAGCTGATGCCAAAGCCCTCGATGCCGGAGACCGCGTTCCTGAGCTCGGTGCCCGAGTTGATCGCCGTCTGATGACCCAGCGAACCGCTCGCGCGCCCGATCTCCACCGGCAGATCCACGATCAGCAGGGTGATCGCAATCGCGAAGACAGCGTCGCTGAAGAACAGGACGCGGTCGTACTCCAGGTGCCCGGCACGCACCAGCATGCCCCACCCGCGGTGCGAGCCAGCCTGCCCGGTCGCAGCCCTGCTATCGCCGGAATCTTCCATCCCGTCAGTCAGCTCCGCCGCCCGTTTCCACTGGTCATGCGTACCACTCCAACCACGGCACCGGTGTACCGGGCCAGCACCGACGGCCAGGCGCCCCGGCTGTCGTAGCTACTTCCAGCCAGGCGGGTCACCTTCGAAGAGCTCAGCGAGTAGTTCGGTGAGCCGTAGTGCCGCGCGAGCCTTTTCTACTGCTACCGGCCTTAGCTCCTCAAGATCCAGGCCGCTGCGCAGGCCGCTGGCGAGGTTACGCGCCAGGTCGGAGCAGCTGTCGCACCACGCGATCGCCGCCTCGCGAAGGTCAGGCGGCTCGGCACAGGACACGTTCCTTAGCGGTGTAGCCATCGGCAGATGTGTTCCTGTCTGGGAGGCCATGGCGGATATGTCTCTGACGTACCGGGGGCTTCCGGCGCTCAGGGAGAGGCTCGGCTCCTCGTGACGCCGGCGCGCCGGACTAGGAGACTGGCGGGTAGCCGGGGAGTTGCGCGCGGGCGTCGTGGTGAGGCCGTCGCACCCGGCAACGCGAGGCGAGGTCCGGTTCGCGGAATGAGAAGGCACCGGTGACTCCTTCGGCCTACAGCCATAGACATGACAGGTCTGTGCAGGCGCGAAGAAAATGCTCCGGCGCTGCGCTGCAAACGCCACGTGCCCGCGCGTGCAACTGCCAGGGTCCAGAGCAACAATCGTTCACGTTACTCTCCTTTTGCTCTCCCCGCATAACAGAACATTGGCCTGCCTTCATCAACCAGGAAACCGGAAAGGGCCGCGCCCTGGTCAGAAGGGTCAGGGACGAGAATCACGATGCATTCCTCGGACGCCTGGTCATCGGCATTATGACCGGCCTCGATCAACATGCCGAATAGCGATCCTCCCGGTTCGCAATACCCCAAGGCCCAGCTGGGGCAGGGCGGAAGGAGGTGATGAGGACCGGGCGCTGCGAGGCATGATTAGTTACCCGGCGGCGGAAAGGCGGAGATCCAGCCCGCCAAGTGGGCCGCCCATTTGCTGGAGGCGCGAACCGGTGGCCAGGCCGCCGAGGTCGATGACAGCGAAGTTGTTCGCTTCGAGCACCGAGCGAAGGCCGGC
>DAIOWC010000029.1:0-36544 GCA_036758685.1 Streptosporangiaceae bacterium
AAGCGCTTCATCTTCGGGTTCCAGCGCCTCGTCTGGTGTCCGAAGTGAACGCCGCTTTCCAGCAGCTGGCGCATGGTGACGACCGGTGCCATGCCGGCGGTCCCCTTCCTGTTGTGGCGCCCCGCCAGCGGGCGGGCGGCGCCGTTCCGGTTCGTAGTGTCCTGGCGCCCGTACGCCCTCACCGCGAGATGACTCCCGCGGACCGGTGAGGGGCGTTCCGCGCAGCGATGTGAGCCGCGCAGCGAGCGGACGCGCGAATTTGACCCGCCAAGCCTGGACTGCGCATGCTCGCGCAGGCCTGGTCACCGGGCCGTCTGCGTAGTCTACATGCCCAGGCCGGGCCGGGGGCTCGCAGTGTCGGCCCGGAATGCCCGTCTATGCCCGCGGATGCGCCTGCCGGTAGGCCGACAGCAGCCGGTCGAGGCTCACGTGAGTGTAGATCTGCGTGGTCGCGAGCGATGAATGGCCGAGGATCTCCTGCACGCTGCGCAGGTCGGCGCCGCCCTCAAGCAGGTGCGTCGCGGCCGTGTGCCGCAGGCCGTGCGGGCCGGTGTCCGGGACCTGACCGGCCGCCGCGATCCGGGTGTGCACCACCCGCCTGACGGTCCTCGGGTCGATCCGGCCGCCGCGAGCCCCGAGGAATATGGGGGGCGCGACCCGCGAACCCCCCGCGGTGCTCGCCGCCGCAACCAGGACCGGCCGGCCGGTGTCCAGCCAGGCTCGCAGTGCGCGCAGGGCCGGCCGCCCGACCGGGACGACCCGCTCCTTGCTTCGCTTGCCGAGCACCCGGATGGTCCTGCGGCCCTCGTCCACGTCGCCCAGGTCCAGCCCGCAGAGCTCGCTGACCCGGATGCCGGAGGCGTAGAGCAGTTCCATGATCGCGGTGTCCCGGCTGGCGATCGCGGCCTCGGCGGCCCCGGGCAGCGTCCCGGCCTTCTCGGCCAGCACGGCGGCCATCTGCTCCCGGCCAAGCACCTGGGGCAGGTGCTTGTGTACAGCAGGCGCGCCGAGCTTGCCGCCAGGGTCGCCGGGCAGCCAGCCCTGCCGGTAGCAGAAAGCGGTGAAGGCCCTGGCCGCCGCGGCCCGGCGGGCGATCGTGGCCCTGGCCTGCCCGCTGCGGTGCTGGCCGGCCAGCCAGGCGCGAAGCTCGGTGATGCCGATGTCGGCCGGTTCCGCGCAGCCAGCGTCGGCCGCGTGCCTGAGCAGCCCGGCGACGTCGCCGAGGTAGGCCCGGACGGTGTGCGGTGACAATCCGCGCTCGGCGGCCAGGTGGCGCTCAAACGCGGCCATCGACCTGGCCAGCGGGACGGGCAGCACTGACCCGGCGGCGCCACGTTCCATAAATGCAAGTGTGCGATACCCGTAAGCCGCCGGACGCGAGCCTCGCCGCGATCGGCGCCCTCACTCCACGGTCACGCTCTTGGCGAGGTTCCTGGGCTTGTCCACGTCGTTCCCGAGGGCGACGGCGGCGTGATACGCCAGCAGTTGCAGCGGCACGGACATGAGGATGGGGTCGAGCTCCGGCTCGTTCCTGGGCACGGCGATGACGTCGTCGGCCAGGCGTCCAGGCGGCGCCGAGTGGCCGATCATCAGCACCCGCCCCTGCCTGGCCCTGATCTCGCCGAGCGTGCCGAGATTCTTCTCCAGCAGCTCGTCATCGGGAACGACGGCCACGGTCGGCAGCTCCGGTCCGACCAGCGCGAGTGGCCCGTGCTTGAGCTCGCTCGCGGGGTAGGACTCGGCGTGCAGGTAGGAGACCTCCTTGAGCTTCTGCGCGCCCTCCCTGGCGACTGGCCAGCCGCGGACGCGGCCGATGAAGAACATCCCCGGATACCGCGCCAGGTCCTTGGCGAGCGCGGCGATCTCCTCCTCCTGGCCGAGGATCTCGCCGATCTGACCGGGGATCCGCCGCAGGCCCGCCCCGATGCGCTGGCCGTCGGCGGGCGACATGTCGCGGATCCGCGCCAGGTGGAGCGCCAGCAGAGCGAACACGGTCGCGGTCGCGGTGAAGGTCTTGGTCGAGGTCACCGAGACCTCGGGGCCGGCGTGCAGGTAGATCCCGCCGTCGCACTCCCTGGCGATCGTGCTGCCGACGGTGTTGACCACCCCGATGACCCGGCCGCCCTTGCGCCTGACCTCCTGCACGGCCGCGAGGGTGTCGTAGGTCTCGCCGGACTGGCTGACCGCGATGTAGAGCGTGCCCTCCTCGATCACCGGGCTGCGATAGCGGAACTCCGAGGCGGGCTCGGCGTCGGCCGGCACGCGCGCCAGTTCCTCGATCAGCTGGGCGCCGAGCAGGCCGGAGTAGAAGGCGGACCCGCAGCCGAGGATCTTGACGCGGCGGATGGCGCGCGCGTCCCGCGGGTCCATGTTCAGGCCGCCGAGGTGGGCGGTCGCGAACCGGTCATCCAGCCGGCCGCTCAGCACCCGGTCAATGACCTGCGGCTGCTCGTGGATCTCCTTGTGCATGAAGTGCGTGTGCCCGTCGGCCTCGTAGCTGGCCGCGTCGGTCTCGATCGTGGCGGTCTGCTTGGTGGTCCGGCGCGCGTCGAGAGTCGAGGTCCGGAAGCCGTCGGCCTTGATCGTGGCGATCTCGCCGTCGTCCAGATGCACGACCTGGCGGGTGTAGCGGACCAGCGCGGCCACGTCGGAGGCCGCGAACATCTCCCGGTCGCCGAGCCCGAGCAGCACCGGGCTGCCGTTGCGGGCAACCACGATCCGGTCCGGGCTGCGGCCGTCCAGCACGGCCAGGCCGTAGGTACCCACGACCTTCTTGAGGGCCTGGCGGACCGCCTCCTCGAGATCATCGGCCGGCCCGGCCGCGATGAGGTGCGCGAGGAGCTCGCTGTCGGTCTCGGAGGCAAACTCGGCACCGTCCGCGGTCAGCTTGGCCCGCAGCTCGTCGGCGTTCTCGATGATGCCGTTGTGGACGATCGCGATCGGGCCGCTGACGTGCGGGTGCGCGTTGGCGTCGCTGGGCTCGCCGTGCGTGGCCCAGCGGGTGTGCCCGATCCCCGGACTGCCCTTGAAGCGGGCCGGAACGTCGGCGGCCAGCTCCGCGACCCGCCCCTTGGCCTTGCGTACGCGCAGGTCGCCGCCGCGGCCGAGGACAGCCAGGCCCGCCGAGTCGTAGCCCCGGTATTCAAGCCTCGCCAGGCCCTCCAGCAGGATCGGGACGCTGTCCCGGCTGCCGATGTAGGCGACAATCCCGCACATCCTGATGCCTCCCTAGTAGTGGCTAGCCGTAGACGATCCG
The DNA here is from genome assembly GCA_036758685.1 of Streptosporangiaceae bacterium. Classification (GTDB taxonomy): domain Bacteria; phylum Actinomycetota; class Actinomycetes; order Streptosporangiales; family Streptosporangiaceae; genus JAJYUU01. The sequence continues at coordinate 3,257 of DAIOWC010000029.1, forward strand.
CCGCAGCTGCCGGAGCGACAGCTCCGGCGGCCCGTACCGGCGCAGCGGCATCTCGGCCGAGATACGGCCGAACGCCTGATCGTTTGTCAGTCCCCGTGCCTTCAGCTCGCGGTGCCTGCGGCGGACGAATTCCTCCGGCGCCTCCGAGAAGTACCCGAGCACGTCAGCGACGACACGGGCCGCCTCGGCCGGGCTGAGCGGGCAGCTGCGAGCCAGGTAATCCACCAGGTCCGCATGCGGGTCCGGTCCGAGCACCCGCCCATCATGGCCACCGGTGTCGCGGAAATGCAAGAATCCTGCCCGATTCCGGGCAGGATTCTTACTAAAGCTTGGGCCGGACGTGCAGTCAGCTAGGGCAAGACGACGGACCCACGTTGATGTAGTACAGGCCTGGCAGCACGTAGTTACGCGTCAGGTGCAGAGCGTGCAGGTCGACCGGGATCGCCTGGGCCTCGACCGGGCTGATCTGGGTCAGGACCATCCAGATCCGGGCGCACGTGCCCGGCCTGACCTGAGCCAGGGCCCGGCGCATCCCTGCCTCAATGCTGGGGCCGGTCCGCTGCCGAGCCACGACAATGCGGGGCTGGCCGGGGAAGTCAGACTGATAGCCCTGCTCCGTCGTGGTGGTGAGGTATCGGCCCGGCTGGCCCGTCGGCCAGTAGTACGCGAAGCCCCAGCTGCTATCCGCACTCAGGAAGATCGCATCACGCGGGGCGGAGTGCGCCGCCACGTACTGGGCTATCTGCTGCATGCTCGACGGCGGGATGGGCTTGCTCCGCACGTACGGCCCGGCGTTGACGCTGAACCCCGCCACGGCAAGGACGGCCACGGATATCGCGGCAACCTGGGGGACCCTGCTGCCATGCAGTTTCTCCCTGAGCACGGCGCAGATCCCGGCGACCCCAATGGCCGCGACGAGGGCCGCCGAGGCAAACATGAAGGTCGATGTCCTCAGGTCGAGGAACGGATACTTCTTGAGCACCGAGAGCACTACCATCTCGGGCCAGATCAGGAAGACCGCCAGCGCGACGGCGGGACGACCGAGCCGGAAGAGCGTGATGAGTCCCGCGATGATCAGCGGAACCGCGAACCAGTAGTGGCCGAGGCCGAACCAGACCCGGTCAAGCCCGAAGAGCGCGCCGAGAAATCTGATGCTCGGCATAAGGCCCTGCTGCACCGGCATGAAGAAGAAGCCATAGCGCTGGATCATCAGGCCATGGATCGCGCCGGCATCGAACGACACGTAGATCGCCAGCCCGAGCGCGCCCGAGCAGCCTGCGACCAGGGTCGTTTGCCCCAGCCGCCGCCAGGCCCCCCGGAACAGCTGGACGAGCCAGATAGCAAGCCAGGCCGCCGCGCCGGCGAATACCCCCGCGTCACTGAGCAGCATGCCGCCCCACGTCGCCAGCGACAGCAGCAGCAGGCCCGACCAGGACCACCGGCGCTCGAGCCGCGAGGTGAGCGCCAGGAGCACGAGCGTCAGGAAGGTGTCGGCGGTGTACTGCTTCAGATCGTCCCTGACCAGCATCGCCGGCACGATCAGCACGGCCACCGCGCCGAGCACGCCAGCGAGAATCGCGATTTCCCGCCGCTTCCAGTCCATCCGGCGAACGAGCCAGTACGCGACGGCAACCGCCGCGGCCGCGAACGCCAGCGGCAGCAGCCGGCCGCTCTCGCTCTGACCGAAGGTCACCAGGCGGAGCAGGAACGACCAGCCGATCGGCGTGCTGGCCGTGGTCGCCCGCAAGGCTGACAGCGGGTACCTGGTGGTGACGGCCACCCAGGCCTCGTCGGTCCAGAACGAGGCGCTGAGCATGTAGCCGACGTTGTGGACGACCAGGACCAGGAGGGAAAGGACCAGCACCATCCCGTGTTCCCACCCGAACCGGGCGAGACGCCTAGGCTGCGCCGGAGCGGCGCCGGCGGCGCCTCGCAGGCCTTCCTGGGCTTCCGGGGCACGCTGGCCAGACGCGGCGTCGGCCGACGCTGCGTTAGCTTCTTTAGCGGAACTAAGATCCACAGGCGCAGAGAGTAGCCGCTACTGAGAGTTTGCGCAGGAAGCTCAGGTAACTCTCAGGTAATTAGGCGATAGCTGCCGAACCAGCCCCAACGTCGGAGCAGCCCGGTTACGGCGTGCGAGCAGGCGGACTGACGCCCCTTTGCTCTATTCTGCCCGCCGATTGTGACCAAGCTAACTCTGGACGTGTGCCCGGCTGTCGTAGCCGGGGTTAGTCTCCGGCCGAGGTGCGCTGACCGTGAAGACCTCCTTGCCGGGTCTGGGCGGCTCGATCTCCGCCACCGCGGACCCGCCGACCGCCGGGGGTGAGGCGGCGCTGGACAGCGCCCGGGCGCGGCCAGGGCTGGCGGTGATCGCCCGGGATCCGCTCGCCCCGGCCACTGTCTGGGGCTGGCCTGGCTCGGGTCCGTCCCCGTGAGCATCGAGCGGTGATCCGCCAGCCGCGGCTCGGGCCGGCGATCCCCCGGCGTGCGATCCGGCCCCCGGCTCTCCGGCCGCGGTCTCTCCGGCCCCCGGCTTTCGGGCCCCCGGCTCTCCGGCCGCCGGCTCGCCGGCCGCCCCGGCGGCCGGCCGTTCCCGCGGCGGGGCGGGTATGACGTCGGCGACGGCCTCCTCGTAGGCGGCCTGCAGCTTGGCGATCTCGGCATCCGGATTCTGGAACCAGCTCGTCGACCAGAGCCGGTGATAGCGCCAGCCGAGTCGCTGCAGGTGCTCACCGCGGAGCCGGTCCCGGTCCCGGACGCTGCCCGACTCCCGGTAGGACGCGCCGTCCGCCTCGATCGCCAGCACCATCCGGCCCGGGTCCTCCGGGTGCACGGCGGCGAAGTCCACCCGGTAGCCGCCCACCCCGTACTGCGGCACCACCGTGACCCCGCAGTCGGCCAGGCGGTCCCGCACGTTCGCCTCGAAGGAGTCGAGGTCGGCAGCACCGCTCGCCTCGGGCGCGGTGCCACCCGAGCTCGCGTAGTCCAGGTAGTCAGCCAGCAGCCGGGCGCCTGCCTTCGTGACCCGATCGGGATCCACGTCGTGCCCCGAGAACGAGCTCACCAGCGTCAGGCGGTGCTTGGCCCGCGTGGCCGCGACGTTCAGCCGGCGCTCGCCACCGTCGCGGAGCAGCGGACCCCACTGGTAGCGCATCCGGCCATCGGGATGCTTGCCGTAGCCAATCGACAAGATGATCGCGTCGCGCTCGTCGCCCTGCACGCGCTCGAGGTTCTTCACGAAGAAGGGCTCGGCCACGTCGTCGGCGAAGAACGCCTCGAGCTTCGCGTCCTCGCTCTCGGCGAGCGTCGCCAGTGCGTCGCGCAGCGCGGCATCGATGCGCTCGGCGTGCTTGATGCCGAGCGCGATAACGCCCAGGGACTCCGATGGGTACTCGCGGGCGTGCTGCAGGATCAGCCCGACCACCTTGCGCACCTCGGCGTTGACCGAGACCTCCTGGCCCGGCTCGGGTCCCTGCTCGACCACGACGTGGCGCAGGCAGTCGCCGGTGAAGACGCCGGGGAACGTCGTCAGGGCGCCGCCGTAGATCCTCGTATTGGAGAACGCCACCAGCCGCTCGTCCCGGCTCCGGTAGTGCCACGCCAGCGGTGCCGTGGGCAGGAGCGGGCGGAGCGCATCCAGCACCGACTCGAAGCCAGCTCCGAACGACACCAGGCTCTCGTCCTCCTCGGCGCCCTCCTCGTCGGAGTCGGATACCTGGCGGAAGAAGTTCGTCGGCGGCAGCTGCCGGTCATCGCCGGCCACGACGATCTGGTGCCCCCGCATGATGGCCGGGATCGCATCGGCCGGCACGATCTGGCTGGCCTCGTCGAATATCACGACGTCGAACAGGCGGCTCGCCGGCAGCACCTGGCTCACCATGAGCGGCGACATGGCCCAGCACGGCTTGATGGCAAACAAGACGTCGCTGGCCTGGTCGAGCAGCCGCCGAAGCGGCAGGTGGCCGCGCCGCAGCGCCGCCTGCTTCCTGATGACCCTGGCCTGCAGAGGATGGCGGTCACAGGCCTCGGTCAGCGCCTGGGCCCAGGCCCGGCGCACCCTGGCCGCGTTCGCCCGGAGATGCTCGACGTCCCGGGCGCGGAAATCGCTCGCGATCTCATCCAGCGCCGCCCCGGCATTGGCCGCGTAGCGCGGGTCCCGGACTCTGACCTGATCGAGGATTGAGGAGTACCAGGCGAAATCGAACGCGGACGCGGCCAGGTCCGGCGGGGCCTGACATTGCGCCAGGTCATCGAGCAAGGGACCGAGCCCGAGGTCGTCGAATCGCGTGCCGAGCTGGTAGAGCCGCGGCAGCCGCCACGCCGTGTCCTGATCGGCCGTGAGCCGTTCCAGCATCGGCTGCGGGTCCTCGCCCAGGCGGACAAACGCCCGCAGCGCCGCCAGCTGGCGCTCGCACTCCGCGGTCAGCTCCTCCAGGTCGGTGAGCCCCGCGGGCAGCCGGGGCGCACCGTCGCCCGTGGTCAGCTCGGCCCACTGGGCCAGGTCGCTCGCGGCCGCCGCCAGCGCCTCGGCGAGCTGCTCGTTGGTCAGTGGCTGCGGCGACGAGACGAGCGAGCGGGCCTGCTTGCGCAGGGAGCGGCGCTCCAGGAAGCTCATGCTCCCGCCGTCGCCGGCCGCGGCCGCCAGCCGGGCGGGATCGGCACCGAAGACGGCCGCGTCGAAGACCTGCAGGGTCGCGCGCACGGAGCCAAACAGCTGCATCCTGACGAGCGCCTCCGGATAGGAACGCGGCTGTCGCAGGCCGATGTCGGCACACGCCTGCTCGATGCGCTGGGTGCATAGGGGGAGCGTCCGCGCGCTCAGCTGCGACGCCAGCTCCACTGCCTGGCGCGCGTCGTCGGGCTGGCGCAGCGCGGCGCCGAACCACGGAGTGCTCTTCGGCCGGATCGTGAAGCCGCCGAGGTGCGCGAACTCACGGAGCTCGTCACGGATCCGGTCGGCCTGCTCGCCGCTGATGCGCTCCGGTGCCGGGATCCTTACCCTGGTGCGCGCGTCCTCCGGTGCGCCGAGCAGCGCGGACTGGATCTCGAACGGCGTGACGCCCCACGGCTGATGCGGCTGGTGCAGCGCGGCCACGTGGCGGGCCAGCCGGCGCTGCCGGTCGACGAGCCGCCGGTGCAGGTCACTCACGTCCGGCTCGGTGGTGCGCTGCGCTTCCTCGAGCGTGTCGCCGAGGTCACGGGCGATGCGCACGCGGTCGTGGGTGCCGTCGTGGATGTCCAGCACGGCCCCGCCGAGCTGGACGCTCTTGAGCCGGGACAGGACCGCGTCGATCGCCGCGCGCTTCTCGGCGACGAACAGCACCTTCCGTCCCCGCGCGACCAGCGCCGCGATGAGGTTGGCGATGGTCTGGCTCTTCCCGGTGCCCGGCGGACCGTGGATGACCAGGCTGCGACCGGACAGGACGGTGTCGATCGCGCTGCGCTGGGACGAGTCGGCGTCCAGGACCGAGTAGTCCTGCTCCGGGGAGTCAAGGGAAGGCTCGGCGCCCTCATCGGCCCCGAGCGACTCCTGCGCGTCCGGGTCGCCCGCGATCGCGGCCACCACTTCACTCTCGTTCAGCACCTCGGCGGCGGCCTGCAGGTCCCTGACCATCGGCAGCTTGGCGTAGGTGAAGGTGCCGATGACGCGGCGCGGGAGGATCTCGAAGCCCGGCACCTCGGCGGCGGCGGCGGCATCCGTGAGCAGCTCGCCGATCCGTTCCGGGGGCACGTCGGCAAGTTCCTCGGTGGCCGCCCCGAAAGCGTTCGCCAGCTTGTGCAGGAGGACGGGATTGACTTCGCTGTCGTCGTCCAGCGCCAGCTCGAAGTCGTCATGCCTGGCCCTGGTGGGGCTTATGGTCAGACCCCGCAGTATCACCGGCGCGGCCGGCTCGAGGAACAGCTCATCCCACCGCGCTATCCCGGTGGCGAGGTAGCCGGCGCGGACGCCTCGCTCCTCAAGCAGTTCCTTTGCCTTGCGGTAGATCGCCTGGATCCGGCGGATCGCGTCGGCCCGCGCGTCGACGTCAGAGAAGAGCCGCGTGAGCCGGATCGAGCCGGTTCTCAGAAACTTCTCAAGCGCAGCCGGATCGGCAGCGGCCAGATCCAGGGTGCCGGCCCGGCGGTCCTTGAAATACAGCAGTGTGTTGCGGCCGCCGAGATCGGTGAGCGCCGCGATCCAGCGCGCCTGCGCCGCCGCGATCAGCTGCTGCCGGCGGGCGTCAGCCTCGCTGTGACCGTTCTCCCCCGCTGCTGCCGCATCGCCCTCGTCCGCCAGCTCGCACTCGTCAGCCAGCTCGCCCTCGATGTAGTCGCGCATTCCCGTCCTCCACTGCCCCGGCTCGGCGTCGGCGCTAACTGCCCGCGCGGCAGCGATCCATGCCCGCCGAATCGCAGGAATGAGGACCAGTTAAGTCAGCTGCCGGAGATGGATCCGCTGGCCCTCGGGATCGAAGATGGCGAGGACCTCGACGGGACCGCCGACGGCTCCGAAGGCGTGCGGAATCATCGTGGAGAACTCCGCCGCCTGTCCCGCTTCGACGGTGATGGCCCGCTCGCCGAGCATGAGGACAAGCGTGCCGGACAGCACGGTGAACCAGTCCCGGCCGGGATGAACCTTGAGTTCGTCGGCACCGGGCCGGAAGGGCTTGGTCAGCCGCATCTTCGCCACCGTGAGGCCGTGCGGCCCGCGCTCGCGGCTGAGGATCCAGGTGGTCCGCCCGCGCGCGGTGTCCTGCCGCGGGCGGATCACCACGTCCTCGTCGTCGACGGGCTCCACCAGCTGATCGAGTGTCGCCCCGAGCGCCCTGGCGATCGAGGTGAGCTGATCCAGGCTGATCCGCCGGTGGCCAGTCTCGATCCGGCTCAGCGTGGAGGGGCTCAGGTAGCACCGGGCCGCCAGCTCATCGAGCGACCAGCCCAGAGCCAGGCGCATCCCCCGCACCCGGCTTCTGACCAGAAGGTCGACGTCGCCATCGTCTTGCGTCATACGCAAGAGACTATGCGATTGGCGCAAGGCGCTCCTACCCTTGAGGGCATGAACAGCCATCCCGCTCATCACGACCACGGCTCGGAGACCGACGAGGCGCCGCTGGCCGCGCTGCTTGACCTCGACGCCGAGGTCCTGGACTCCTACCTGCAGGACCTGGTCGGCTGGGTTCACGACCTGGCCGGTGAGCCGCCGCCCCGGCGGATCCTCGACGTGGGCAGCGGCACCGGGACCGGCGCGCTGTCCCTGCTCCGGAGTTTCGACGGCGCCAGTGCGGTCGCCCTGGACGTCTCCGACTACATGCTGAGCCGCCTCCGCGACAAGGCCCGTGACCTCGGCCTGGCCGACCGGATCGTGACGGTGCAGGCGGACCTGGACGCCACCTGGCCGGCCGTGGGCACCGTCGACCTGGTGTGGGCCTCCGCGTCGCTGCACCACATGGCCGACCCCGAGCACGCGCTGACCGAGATTTTCGCCGCCCTGCGGCCGGGCGGGGTCGTCGCCGCCGTCGAACTCGGCCGCTTTCCGCGCTTCCTGCCCGACGACATCGGCCTGGGCAGACCGGGACTGGAAGAGCGCTGCCATGCCGCCATCGACCAGGAACGGGCTCACGCTCTGCCGCATCTCGGCTCGGACTGGGGTCAGCGCCTGTCGCAGGCCGGATTCACGATCCAGGCTCAGCGGAGCTTCGAGATCGAGCTCACCCCGCCCCTGCCCGCGGGCGCCGGCCGCTACGCCCAGGCGTCGCTGCGCCGCCTGCGCTCGGCCCTTGATGGCCAGCTGGGCGAGGAGGACCTGGCGGTGCTGGACACCATCCTCGACAGCGAAGGACCGGAAGGCGTGCTGCGAAGGGACGACCTCACCATCCGGGCGGCCCGGACGGCGTGGGTTGCCCGGCGACCGTGACCCGGCCGGTCACTTGCCGATCGCCCGCCAGCCCTTAGGGCAGCGCTCCACGAATCCGGTGGCGGCGAGCAGCCCGAGATTCCTGAGCGTGGTGTCGAGGTCGACGCCGGCCCGGACGGCGATGCTGGCAATGCCCATGCCGCCGCGGGCCGGCACCTGCTCGAGCACCGCCCGCGCGGTCGGCTCGAGGTGATCGCGCGGGACGGCCGGGCCGCGCCGTGGTCCGGCCGTCTCGTCCCCGCCGTCGCCGCCAGGCTCCAGATGCTCAGCCACATCCCGGGCGCAGGTCACGAGCATCGCGCCGTACTCCCTGATCAGCTCGTGGCAGCCCGCCGACTGCTCCGAGGACACCGGGCCGGGGACCGCCATCACCGGCCGGCACAGCTCGCGGGCATGCCGGGCCGTGTTGAGGGCCCCGCTGCGCAGCGCCGCCTCGACCACAACCGTGCCGCGGCCGAGCGCGGCTATGAGCCGGTTCCGGACCAGGAAGCCAGGACGCGTCGGTGCCTGATCCGGCGGGCACTCGCTGACCAGGACGCCCTGAGCCGCGATCCCGGCGAACAGGGAGGCGTGTCCCTTCGGGTAGCCAAAGCTCAGGCCGCCCGCCAGCACGGCCACCGTCAGGCCGTCAGCGGTGATCGCGCCCTCGTGCGCGCTGGCGTCTATGCCGAACGCCCCGCCCGAGATGATCGTCATCCCGAGCTCGCTGAGCGTGGCGGCGATCTCGCTCGTCGTCATCCGGCCCGACGTTGTCGCGGCGCGCGCCCCGACGATGGCCACCGAGCGCAGGCAGCAGTAGCGCAAGTCGGCGCTCCCGCGCAGCCACAAGAGCAGCGGGCGGGCATCGCCGAGATCGTCGAGCTGCGAGGGCCATTCCGGATCGCCGGGAATGACCGTCCGCAGCCCGTCCTCGTGCCACCGCTCGACCCTGGCGGCAGGCGGCAGCAGGCTCAGGCGGCGGCGCCACTTGCGGACGGCCCTGGACAAGGCCTCGTCCGCCGGCGCTCCGCTGAGGACGAGGTCGCCGTAGGCGCCGGTGCCCGTCGTGACCGCGAAGAGCTCCGCCGCGGTCATCTGCCTCAGCGCCGCGCCGAGCACGCGATCCCCGGGGTCGGCCAGGAAGCTCAGCGCCACGCGAGCCCGGCGCTCCTCGCGGCCGGGCCCCGTCATATGCCAACCCCCATCCACAGCCCGAGCGCGGAACTGACCTGCGGCAGGCCGGGCCGGCCGACGCCGTCCAGGTCGGCGACCGTCCACGACAGCCGAAGTATCCGGTCGGCTCCCCTGGCACTGATCTGGCCGAGATCCATGGCTCGCTCGAGCGGCTTCAGGGCACCCGGCTCGGGCCGGAAATGCCGCCGCAACTCGCTGCCGGGGATCTCGGCGTTCAGCCGCCAGGGAGTGTCCCGCAGCCGGCGGGCGGCCCGGTGCCTGGCGACCCGGACCCGCTCGCCGACGACCGCACTCGGCTCCGCGAGCCGGCGATCGCAGAGGAGCTCGACGCGGCTGACCGGCTTCAGGTCGACCTTGACGTCGACCCGGTCCAGCAGCGGTCCGGACAGGCGTGCCAGGTAACGGCGCCGGACCAGCGGGCTGCAGGTGCATCCGGATCCGGCGGCCTGGGTCCGCGCGCACGGGCACGGGTTGGCGGCCAGGATCAGCGTGAACCGGGCCGGAAACCGCGCCGTCGCGCCCGACCTGGCGATCATGACCTGCCCCGATTCCAGCGGCTGGCGCAGCGCGTCAAGTACGTCGCGGTCGAACTCCGGCGCCTCATCCAGGAACAGGCAGCCCCGGTGGGCCAGCGACGCGGCGCCGGGCCTGATGATGCCGCTGCCGCCGCCCACGATCGCGGCGACCGTCGCGGTGTGGTGCGGTGAGCAGAACGGCGGCTCGGTCATCAGCGGGCGGCCAGGCGGCAGCGTGCCCGCGACCGAATGGATGGCGGTGACCTCCAGCGCCTCGGCCGGCCCGAGCGGCGGCATGATCGTCGGCAGTCGCTCGGCCAAGAGGGTTTTGCCCACGCCCGGCGGGCCAAGCAGCATCAGGTGGTGACCGCCCGCCGCGCAGATCTCCGCCGCCCGCCGCGCCACCGGCTGTCCCGCGACGTCGGAGAGGTCGATCGGGAGGCTGGCCGGTGCACCCCGAGCCGCGCGCTCGCCGCCTTCAGCGGCCTGGCCGCCATCGGCGGGTACGGCGGTCAGGCCGGCACCCGACCTGAGCACCCTGACTGCGCCGGCCGCGCCCGGCCCGGCCGGCGCGCTCCCGTCGCGCAGCCAGGCGACCAGCGCCGCCAGGTTAGGCGGCCCCACGACCTGCAGGCCGGGTACCAGGGCCGCCTCGGCCAGGTTGTCCGGCGGGGTGACGACCCTGGCAAAGCCCGCCCCCGCGGCTGCGGCCGCGGCCGGCAGCACGCCCGGAACCGGCCGCAGCCGGCCATCCAGCCCGAGCTCGCCCAGGAACATCGTCCGGGCCAGCGCTCTGGCCGGTATGGCCCCGGCCGCCGCGAGTATCGCGATGGCGATGCCGACGTCGAAGGCCGAGCCCCGCTTCGGCAGGCTCGCCGGGGACAGGCCGACCGTGATCCGCCGCTGCGGCCAGACCTGACCGCTGTTGAGTATCGCTGACCTGATCCGGTCCCTGGCCTCCCGTAGCGCGGTGTCCGGGAGTCCGACCAGGAGCAGCGTGACGAGGCCGTTCTCGATGTCGGCCTCGATCTCCACAACGTGGCCCTCGACCCCGACCAGCGCGATCGCGTGCGTCCTCGCGAGCGCCATCCGGCATCACCTCCGGTGCCGACGGTGCCGGAGGTGAGGAACGTCAGCTGCCGCGCGCGAGTCGGCTGTGGAACGCCGGCCTCGGCCCGGCCGGGCTGTGGAGCACGGCCGTCAGAATGTCGGCAGCGGCTGGTTCAATCCCGCGGCTCAGGCCAGCGACTCCACGACCCGGCCGAGCAGCCGCAGCGCGGCCGGAAGGTCCCGCGGGTCGATCGCGCCGAGCATCGCGGCGCGCGAGGTCTCCATGAGGGCGTCGCCGCGCCGGACCAGGGCGGTGCCGGCCTCAGTCAGGGCCAGGACATTCTCCCGGCGGGTGTGCGGAGCCACGCTCACGGTCATCAGGCCGGCCGCGACCGCATGCTCGATCTGCCGGCTCACCGTGCCCTTGGTGAGGCCCAGCCGGTCGGCGACCGCCTGCTGGCTCAGGGGGCCAGGGAAGGCATCGACGACCGATAGTACGAGGAACAGCGCCTGGGAGATCCCGAGCTCCCGCTGGCACAGCGCCTCGCCCTGGCGGTCCATCTGCCTGGCGGCATTGCGGATCAGGTACCACAGCGTGGCCAGTTCGTCAGGTAGCTCGTCCGGGAGCCTGCTCTGCTGCACGGCAGAAGCATACCGCTATGGTTTGACAGGCAATGGTTTGACAAGCGACAGTCGCCTATGCAACTATCGGGCAACGAAAATAGCGAGTGCCGATGGAGGCGCAGTTCATGAGGATGCTGGTCGTGCTTGACCACCCGTACACCATCGCGTCGGCCGAGAACGTGCCGCACCAGCGGAGCTTCTCGGCTGCCGTCGCAGCGGCCGCCATCCGCGGCGGCCGGGCCGGCGGCCACGAGGTTGACCTGATCGACCTGGCCGCCGACGGCTTCCAGCCCACGATGAGCCGCGACGACCTGACGGCCTGGCGGCAGGGCCGCGTCATCGATCCGCTGGTCGCCGATTACCAGCAACGGCTGTTCGCGGCCGAGCACCTCGTGTTCGTCTTCCCGGTGTGGTGGGAGGCGATGCCGGCGGCCACCAAGGGCTTCCTGGACCGGGTGCTCACGAAGGGCCTGATGTATGAGGAGCTGCCGGACGTCCGTGGCAACCCGTTCCGCAATCTCATGACCCGGCTCGGCGGCGTCAGCGTCCTGTCAGTGATGACCACGCCCGACAAGGCTTACCGCTGGTGGTACCGCGACCCGCTGACCAAGATCTTCTTCAAGGGCACGTTCGCCAAGATCGGGGTCAGGAACCTGCGCTGGACCAACTATGCCGGGATCGCCGGCAAGACCCCGGAGCAGCGCGACCAGCTGCTCACCGAGACTGAACGGGCCTTCGCGGCCCTGCGACCGCGCGACAGCCCCGGGTCCGCGCTGGCGCAGGCTAGCCCACCCCGCTGACGTGCTCGATGCTCGCCTCACCACTCGCAGGCAGCAGCACCCCGACGATGTCGATCCTGACCGCGTCGAAGAATGCGCTCCGGTCGCGCAGCCACAGCACCGCCAGGCGCCGCAGCCGTCTCGCCTTCTGGGCAGTGACCGACTCGAGCGGCGTCCCGAACCTGGTGCCCGACCTGGTCTTGACCTCGCAGATCACCAGCGTCCGGCCGTCGGCCGCCACGATGTCGATCTCACCCTGCGCGCAGCGCCAGTTGCGCTCGAGTATCGCCAGCCCGTTCGCCGCCAGGTAGTCGGCCGCCATTTGCTCGCCGCGCTTGCCGAGTACGTCCTTCGCCAGCATCCGGCATCACCTCCGATGACCGACGATGCCGGAAATAACGGGCCCGGCCCGGCGCAGCGGCTTGGCGTGTGCGCATCTCAGCGATGCGGGAAAGGGGCGGTGGACAGGCCACCAGGAATGTCAGCGGCGCCTGGTTCAATCACCCCGGCGGAGGCCCGGTCCGCTGAAGCCCATCATGATCATCGCGAACGTTTGGCTATCTGGTGCGAAAGGTTCGTCCCAGATAGCCAGACGTCGAGGCGCAGACCTCGATTCGCCCCGCTAGCCCGGCGCTGAGCCGACCCGAGGCCTACTTCGGGTCGGGGATCTCCAGGTCGCTCTTCGCGAGCTCTTCGACGTTCACGTCCTTGAATGTGACAACTCGCACATTCTTAACAAACCGCGCTGGCCGGTACATGTCCCAGACCCAGGCGTCCTGCATCGTGACCTCGAAGAACACTTCGCCGTTGTCGGCGGTGCGGATGTTCAGGTCAACCTGGTTGGTGAGGTAGAAGCGCCGCTCGGTCTCCACCACGTGGGTGAACAGGCCGACGACGTCGCGGTACTCGCGGTAGAGCTGGAGCTCCATCTCGGTCTCGTACTTCTCGAGATCCTCCGCGCTCATGTTCTCCCCTCCGATCAGGCTCCGCGGGCCATCGCCGCGATACCTGCCGTCGGCCAGCCATATTCCTCGATGACGTCAACGATAGGGCCATTCTGCCCACTGCCAGGCTGGTAGCACGAGTTGGCCGCCTCGGAACTGACCGGATCCTGCTCAGCCGCCGTCACCAGGTGCCCGCGGACGTTCACGAACGACCGCCGGTGCTCCGGACACGGTCCGTGCTCGGCGAGCGCGGCCATGTGGCTCCGGGTGGAATACCCCTTATGCCGGGCAAAGCCGTAATGGGGGTAGTCGGCATCCAGCTCGCGCATCATCCGGTCCCTGGTGACCTTGGCGATCACTGAGGCGGCGGCCACGCAGGCGGCTACCTGGTCGCCCTTCCACATGGCCAGCGCCGGGACGGCCAGCCCGCGGACCGGGAAGCCATCGGTGAGCACGTAGCCCGGCTTGCTGCCCAGCATCGCCAGCGCCCGCCGCATCCCCGCGACGTTGCACACGTGCAGCCCGAGCCGGTCGATGTCGGTGGAGGGGATAATGACGACGCTCCAGTCGGTCGCTGCCTTCGTGACCTGGGCGTAGGCCGCATTCCTGGCCTTAGCGGTCAGCGCCTTGGAATCGGCCAGCTCGGTGAGGCCGGCGATGCGGCTGGGCTTGAGGATGACCGCCGCGACGACCAGCGGGCCGGCGCAGGCCCCGCGGCCCGCCTCGTCGATGCCTGCCACCGGCGTCAGGCCAGCCCGGTTCAGCACCCGCTCGTAGCTGCTCAGGCCGCAATCACGCCGAGGCGTGAGCCCGACCGGGCGGCGCTGTCCTGCCTGCATGAGGTCAACTGTGCCGGTGCAGGCGCCGACGCCGCAACCGGCGGCCCAGCCTGCGCCGGACGCGGAGCTGCAGCCAGGTCAGCGGGACGGCCCCGACCAGGCCCGCCGCGAGCGGCAGGTAGGACGTGCCGGGCTGGACCCTGGCGCCCAGCATCTCCGCGGCCGCCTCGCGTTCCGCGGTCGTCGACGCGGCTGAGCTGGACCTACTAATGCCGGGCTGGCTGAACGTCGACGGAATCGGGAGGATCCGCCAGCGGCTGGGTGGCCAGATGATCATGAACGCGCGGCCGATGACCTTATTTTCCGGGATCGTCCCGCCGCCGGGATCGCCCTGCCGCATACGCGAATCATCGGACACCTGACGGTTGTCTCCCATGACCCACAGGCGCCCCTTGGGGACCACGATGTTGAAGTGGATCTGCGACGGCGCCGCGCCGGGAAAGATGTACGACGTCTCGTGCAGCGGCACCCCGTTGACGGTGACCAGGCCCTGGGCGTTGCAGCACGTCACCCGGTCGCCCGGCACCCCGATCACCCGCTTGACGTAATCGGTCTGGCCTACCGGGGTGCCGAACAGCCCGGCGATGGAGTGAAAGAGCGGGCGCAGCGTCACGTCGTAGGCGTGGGCGACGACGTTCGAGGCCGGCGGGCTCGGCGGCGGGTTCGGGTCCCAGGATCCGTCGCCGTTGAACACGACGATGTCCCCCGGCTGGATGCTCCGGAAGTGATAGATCAGCTTGTTGACCAGCACCTTGTCGCCGATGAGCAATGTGTTTTCCATCGACGACGACGGAATGAAGAACGGCTGCACAACAAATGTCTTGATGACGAGGGCGATGACGAGCGCGACGATGATGAGGATCGGCAGCTCGCGCCAGGTCGAAAAGCGCCGCTTGCGCTTGTCGGCTCCGTCGGCGTCCTTTTCGCCGTCCGCGTCGCCGTCCTGGCCGGTACCGGGCTCACCGGGCTGGCCGGCATCCGCTCCCCCGGCCGGATCGCCACTGCTGGCGGGCGAGCCGCCCGGGCTACCGGGTCCGCCCGCGGCGGCATCGGTGCCGGAATGGCGGCCCGAATAACCGGCCCCGGCCGGCGCTTCGTCACGGCTATCGGTATCCGAGACGGTGTGCGCACCCGCCCAGAATTCAGCGGTGGAATCGACGCTATCGCGCCGCCCGCCGGTGGCCCCGCCCGACGCCGAGGACGCGGAAAAGGCGTCATTGCTCGCCGTGCCGGTCCCGGCGGATTCCGGTTTGGCCCCCCCGGCCAGCGCGCTGTAGCCATGGCTGCCGTTTTGTGACACCCCGTCGGCCAGTTCGTCAGCACCCTGAGCGCCGGTCGCCCGATCGGGCTTGCCGTGCTCGTTGCTCATCATTGGCTTGAGCCTATCGCCGCCGGACGCAGCATGCCGGCAGCGCCGGCGCGTCCGGTATTTCTCCGTGCCCAACTGATAGCAATACGTGATATCTGCATGTTCTGGCTCTGCTGGCCGCGCCTGCGCCTATCCGGCAGACGCATTCGCCGGCCGCCGGGGTAGGCGCCGGGCTCGTAGCCGCCGCCTGACCCGTCGCTGCAGCCAGGTGAGCGGTACCGCCGCGACGAATCCCGCTGCGAGCGGCAGGTCGGACGCCTCCGGTCGCACCTGCGCCGAGAGCACGGCGTCGGAGACGGCCACGCCGGCCGGTGCCGCCCGCGCGGGCGACCGCGGCGAGTCGATCCCCGGCTGCCCGAACGTCGACGGAATCGCCAGGATGCGCCACTGACTGGGCGGCCAGACGATCACGAACGCGCGGCCGACGACCTGACTCTCCAGGACCATGCCGTCGCCGGGGTCCTCCCGGTGCCCGCGCGAATCGTCGGAGACGCTGCGGTGGTCACCGAGCACCCACAGATAGCCCTTCGGCACCGTGATGTTGAACCGGCTGGGTATCCCCTCCGGCGCGCTGCTCGGCTGATCCCCGGGATACAGGTACGACGTCTCGTGCAGGGGCACGCCGTTGACAGTGATCAGGCCCTGGGCGTTGCAGCAGACGACGTGATCGCCGGGTGTGCCGATGACGCGCTTCACGTAGTCGACCTGGTCAAGCGGCGTGCCGAACAGCCCGCGGATCGAGCTGAACAGCGGGCGAAGCGTGTCGTCGTAGAGGTGGACCACGGGATCCGAGCTCACCGCCGCGGGCGCGGGCGGGGCGTTCCAGGTCCCCGCGCCGTTGAAGACGACGATGTCGCCAGGCTCGATGCTCCGGAAGTGATAGACGAGCTTGTTGACCAGGATCTTGTCGTTGATGCCGAGCGTGTTCTGCATCGACCCGGTCGGGATGAAGAACGCCTGGACGATGAAGGTCTTGATGATCAGGGCGATGACCAGCGCGACGACAATCAGGATCGGCAGCTCGGTGAGCAGCGACCTGGCCGGCTTCTTGGGCTTGCCATCCGCGGCGGTCTCGTCATCGCCGTCATCCGCCTGCCCGGTACCGGCCTGGGCAGCGCCCGTCTGGCCAGCACCCTCCTGGCCAGTACCGCCCTGGCCAGCACCGCCCTGGCCCGCGGGGCCCGGCCGGCCGCTCACGCGCTGGAACGGGCCCGGTGCGGGCGCGCCGTGCTTCGCCCGGTGCCGGCCGGCGGGCTGGAGATGGCCGTTCGGACCCGCGGCGGTCCTGCGTGAGTCGCGGACTGATCCCGCGGCGCCCCCGGCCTGATCCGGCTCGCCGTACGGGACGATCGGCAACGCGAGCGTGGATGGTTCGCCCTCGGGCGCAGCCGCGTTCCACCCGCCGGGCTGCTCGTCCGACTGCATCAGTCAGCCAGCTCGCCGGAGCGACGCTGGGACGCCACTCAGCTACTTGGCCGGGGTGATCTCGCGGCGCTCGCGAATCCTGGCCGCCTTGCCGCGCAGATCGCGCAGGTAGTACAGCTTCGCGCGCCTGACCCGGCCGCGGGTCACGACCTCGATCTTGTCGATCGCGGGGGTGTGCACCGGGAAGGTCCGCTCGACGCCGACGCCGTAGCTGACCTTGCGGACGGTGAAGGTCTCGCGCGCGCTGCCACCCTGGCGGCGGATGACCACGCCCTGGAACACCTGGATCCGGGACCGGTTGCCTTCCTTGACCCGGACGTGAACCTTCAGGGTGTCGCCCGGCCGGAAGTCCGGGACGTCGGAACGGATCTGTGCCTGCTCAAGCTCGGCAATCGCGGTGTGCATGGCTGCAATTCCTCAATAGTCATCAGCGCACGCCTGCGAACGCGCTGCATCGGTCTGTGTCCGCCAGGCAGACGCCTGGCAGTCCCCCGCGAGCCACCGGGCGGCAGGGCAGTGTCTTTTAGTGTGCCACATCTTCGCCGTCAACCGGAAAGCCAGCCTCAGACAGGAGCCTGCGATCATGATCGTTTAGCTCCTGCGGGGCCTCGCCCGGCGGGGCCGAGGCTAGCCGGCGCAGCAGATCCGGCCGGTTCCTGGCCGTCCGCAGCAGCGCGGAGTCGCGCCGCCACCTGGCGATCGCGCCGTGGTCGCCCGACAGCAGCACCGGCGGGACCTCCCGGCCGCGCCAGGTCCTTGGCCGCGTGAACGCGGGCCCCTCCACCAGGCCCGTCATCGGGCCCCCGCCGGCCCCGAAGGAATCGTCGGCCGCGGACTCGGTGTTGCCGAGCACGCCCGGCAGCAGCCTGCAGACCGCCTCGGTCATCACCAGCACGGCCGGCTCGCCGCCCGCGAGCACGTAGTCGCCGATGCTGACCTCATCGACCCGCAGGCGCGACCTGGCCTCTTCCATGACCCGGCCGTCGATCCCCTCGTACCGCCCGCAGGCGAAGATCAGCCACGGCTCCGCGGCGTAGGCGACCGCGTGCTGCTGCGTAAACGGCATCCCCGACGGTGACGGAACGACGAGCAGCGGGTCCTCCCCGTGCCCCGCCAGCGCATCAAGGGCCTCGCCCCAGGGCTCGGGCTTCATCACCATGCCGGGCCCGCCGCCAAACGGGGCGTCGTCCACGGTGTGATGAAGATCATGAGTCCAGCCGCGCAGGTCATGGACGCCGAACGTGATGTCGCCCCGCTCGGCGGCCTTGCCGATCAGCGACACCCGCAGGGGCGCGAAATATTCGGGGAAGATCGTGATGATGTCGATCCGCACCGCGCCCCTCCCCGCCTAGAGCGAGTCCTGCGGATCGAGCAGGCCGGCCGGCGGGTCGATCACGATCCGCCCGCGAGCGAGATCGACCTCGGGCACGATCTCGCTGACGAACGGCACCATGATCTCCGTCCCCGCCCGGGCCTCGGCACCCGCTACGACCAGCAGGTCCTGGCCGTAGTGCAGCACGTCGCTCACCTCGCCGATGCGCTCGCCGCCGGGCCCGAACACCGCCAGCCCGATGAGCTGATGATCTCGGAACTCATCGGGATCGGCGATGTCCTCGAGCTCTTCGGAGTCCACCACGAGCAGCGTGCCGCGCAGTTGGTCGGCCGCGTCCCGGTCGGCGACGCCGTCGAACGACAGCAGCAGCCGGCCGGAATGCCAGCGGGCCCTGCTTACCGTCAGCGGGCCGGCGGCCGCGGGCTCGGTCGCGAGGACGGCGCCCGCCGCCAGCCTCATTTCCGGATCGTCGGTGCGGACCTCGACGGTCAGCTCACCGCGGACCCCGTGCGGCCTGGAAATACGACCGACGACGAGCTGCATGGCAGCTAGCGGTTCTCGTCGGTATCCAGCAGGTCGACCCGGACATAGTTGTTGCCCGCCAGCGACCCGATCACGGTCCGCAGCGCCCTGGCGGTCCGGCCGCCCCGCCCGATGACCTTGCCGAGGTCGTCGGGGTGGACGCGGACCTCGAGCACGCGCCCGCGGCGCAGGCCGCGGCTGCCGACGTGTACGTCGTCAGGATGCTCGACGATGCCTCTGACCAGGTGCTCCAGGGCCTCTTCCAGCACCTCAGGCCTCGCTGCTTGCCGACTCGGCGCCGTTCTCCGTCGTCGTGGCCTCGGTGCTGGCCGACTCGGTGGCAGCAGCCTCGGCCTCCGCGGCCGGTGCTTCCGGCGCGCTGGCCGGCTCGGTGCTGGCCGGCTCGGTGGCCGCAGCCTCGGTGCTCGCCGGCTCGGTGGCCGCAGCCTCGGTGCTCGCCGTTTCGGTGGCAGCAGCCTCAGGCTCAGTGCTGGCCGATTCGGCGGCGGGCTTCTTCGCCCTGGCCGGCCGCTCGCTCTTCGCGGGCTTCTCGGCCTTCGCCTCGCCGGTCTTGGCGTCGCCAGCCTTGGCCTTGGGCTTGGTCTTCGCGCCACTGTCGGTCAGGGACTCGGCCACGGCCGCCGCGAACGCGACCTTCTTGTCGGCCTTGGGCTCCGCGGTCCGCAGCGTGCCCTCGGCACCAGGGAGGCCCTTGAACTTCTGCCAGTCGCCGGTGACCTCAAAGAGCTTCCGGACGGGGTCAGTGGGCTGGGCGCCCACCGAGAGCCAGTGCTGAGCCCGCTCCGAGTCAACCTCGATGAGCGACGGCTCGGCCTTCGGGTGGTACTTGCCGATCTCCTCGATGGCGCGGCCATCCCGCTTGGTACGGGAGTCGGCGACGACGATCCGGTAGTACGGCGCGCGGATCTTGCCCAGGCGCTTCAGCTTGATCTTGACAGCCACGGCTGTGGTCTTCTCCCAGCGGATTGATTTCGGGCAAGGCGGCGATCCAGGTGAGGATCCGGACGTGCCTTCGCCCAGATGGTTCCGGCTCAGCGAGTTAGAGAGGGCCTCGCGCGACCGAGCATAGCGGTCACATTCTGCCAGACGCGGAGCGCTGGAGCGTAATCAGCGGCCGGCCGCGGACCCGGAGTCCCGGCTAGCGGCCCTTCTTGCCCTGCCGGCCGCGCAGGCCAGGAGGCAAGTTCGGCTGGGCCGTGAAGCCTCCGGGTGCGATGGGCGGGAACTGGAGCGGAGCGTCGTTCCCGCCCAGTCCCGGCAGGGCGGTAAATCCGCCGGGAGCTCCGTCGGCCCCCTGCCCGAAGCCGGCGAGCCCCGGCTGCTGCGCCGCCGGACGGGCGGGGCTCGACCCGCCGCGGTTGCCAGCACCCGGCGGGCGGCCGCCACCCTTGCCCTTCTTCTTCCCCTTGGCCTTCTTCTGGGCGCGCCGCATTCCGGGGATGCCCGGCATGTTGCCCATCATCTGCTTCATCATCTTCTGGCCCTCGAGGAACCGCACGATCAGATTGCTGACCTCGCCGACCGTGACGCCGGAGCCGGCCGCGATGCGCGCCCGGCGCGAACCATTGATGATCTTCGGGTTGCGCCGCTCCTCGCGGGTCATCGAGTTCACGATCGCGGCCGCCCGGTCCAGGTCCTTGTCGTCGACCTGGCTGAGCATCTCGCGGTTCTGCGCGGCACCGGGGAGCATGCCGAGCAGGTTGCTGATCGGCCCCATCTTGCGGACCATGGCCAGCTGCTCGACGAAGTCCTCGAGCGTGAAGCCCTCGCCCGACGCCAGCTTGCCGGCCATCGTGGCGGCCTGCTCCTGGTCGAAGGTCCGCTCGGCCTGCTCGATCAGCGTCAGGACGTCGCCCAGGTCAAGGATGCGCGAGGCCATCCGGTCGGGATGGAAGACGTCGAAATCGTCGAGTTTCTCGCCCGTGCCGGCAAACATCACCGGACGGCCGGTCAGCTGCGCGATGGACAGCGCCGCGCCGCCGCGCGCGTCGCCGTCCAGCTTGGTCAGCACGACGCCGTCGTAGCCGACCCCGTCCAGGAACGCCTGAGCGGTGCTGACCGCGTCCTGGCCGATCATCGCGTCGACGACGAACAGGATCTCGTCCGGATCCACGGCGTCGCGGATGTCCGCGGCCTGGCGCATCAGCACCTCGTCGATGCCGAGACGGCCGGCCGTGTCGATGATCACAATGTTCTGCTGCCGGCGCTGGGCCTCGGCGATCGACAGCTCGGCCGCCTGGACCGGGTCGCCCACCCCGTTGCCGGGGAACGGGGCGAACACCGGTACGCCCGCCTGCTCCCCCACGACCTGGAGCTGCTGGACGGCATTGGGGCGCTGCAGGTCGGCGGCGACCAGCATGGGCGTATTGCCCTGGGCCTTCAGCCACCGGCCGAGCTTGGCGGCGAGCGTGGTCTTGCCTGAGCCCTGGAGACCGGCCAGCAGGATCACGGTGGGCGGGTTCTTCGCGAACCGCAGCCGCCTGGCCTCGCCGCCGAGGATCTCAATGAGCTCCTCGTTGACGATCTTGATGACCTGCTGAGCCGGGTTCAGCGCCTCCGAGACCTCTTCCCCGGACGCGCGCTCGCGGACGTTGGCGATGAACTGGCGCACCACCGGGAGCGCGACGTCGGCCTCCAGCAGCGCGATCCTGATCTCGCGCATGGTGGCATCGATGTCGGCCTGCGAAAGCCGTCCCCGGCCGCGAAGCGAGGAGAAGACCTGGGTTAGCCGATCGGAGAGAGTCTCGAACACGTCAGGCTGCCGTCCTCCCACATGAGCCCTTGCCCGTCAAGGCTATCGGGTCAAGTCCGCCAGCCGGCCAGACCGGACGGGCCGGCCCCGATGACGCAGTGCCTATGAGGTTCAGATGCCCCGCTCTCATGCAGATCGTGCTGTGCAGCTGGCAATTGCTTCTTGTTACCGGCGGAAGCCCAACGTAACGTCGGGATGTTGAGATATTCCGACTTGCGGTCGCGGAGGTTACTGGTGGGCGCGGGCCAGGTGCGTTATCTCTTTGATTCACGATTACGGCGGTCACAGCGGCCCCGGCAGGCAGGGCGAGGCGGAGCGCAGGCCTTAGGCACATCGCCTGCGCCAGCAGTACCGGCCGGGGGGCTCGCGGAGCCAGCCGGAGAGTTACCGGCCTTGCCGCCACCGCGGTCCGCCGGTACCGGTGAGCGGGCGGCTGAAGGGGACCTTTTAGCCGAGGCCGAGCGCTTTATCGCGTTGTTCCACGCGGAGAATCCTGCGGCCGGGCCGGTACAGGACAGGCTTAAGCAAGTACGGCAGGAAATATCAGCGCACGGCACATACCGGCATACCCTCTGGGAGCTGACATTCGCGGCTCAGGTTGCCTGGCGCAACAGTTCACGGTGTATCGGCCGGCTCTACTGGCGAAGCCTGCAGGTCCGTGATCGCCGGCATGTCAGAACGGCACCCGAGGTCGCGGCTGAGTCAATTGGGCATTTGCGGGCTGCGACCAATAACGGCCGGATTCGTCCAGTGATCACGGTCTTTGCACCAGACGAGCCAGGCCGGCCCGGCCCCCGGATTCTGAGTTCGCAGCTGGTCAGGTATGCCGGCTATGAGGCAGCGGACAGAACGATCCTCGGCGACCCGGCAAATATTGCCATCACGAGGCTGGCTCGCAAGCTGGGCTGGCAAGAACCGGCGCAGCCAGGAAGATTCGACCTGCTGCCGTTAGTGGTGAAGGAGCCGGACGCGCCACCGACATGGCATGAGCTTCCTGCCGATTCCGTGCTGGAAGTACCGCTGCGGCATCCCGACCTCGACTGGTTCGAGGACCTTGGGTTGCGCTGGTACGCGGTGCCGGTCATCAGCGACATGTACTTCGAGGCGGGCGGAATCCGGTACCCGGCCGCGCCCTTCAACGGCTGGTACATGTGCACCGAAATCGGAGCGCGTGACCTCGGCGACGTCCACCGCTACAACCAGCTGCCCGAGGTTGCCACGCGCATGGGCTTGCAGACCGATACCGATCGGACGCTGTGGAAGGACAAGGCGCTGACCGAGCTCAATCTCGCAGTGCTCCATTCCTTCAGCGCGGCCGGGGTCACGATGAGCGACCATCACACCGAGTCGGTCCGGTTCCTGAAGCATCTGGAGCTAGAAGAGCGCCAGGGCCGGACCTGCCCGGCGGACTGGAGCTGGATCGTGCCGCCGACGGCCGCGTCAACCACGCCCGTGTTCCACCGCTACTACGAAGAGGCCGACCAGACGCCTAATTTCTATCGTCGCGCGGACGAGCTTCGGTGGCCCGCGTAGCTGCTTCAGCTGCGATCCGGACCAGGCGCGGGGGCCTCAGGTGCCGCTGCCCACCCTCGGACGGGCGGCGAGCAGCGTGTCGTCGTAGTGGATACGGTGCCGGGGAATGCCTGCCCGCTTGATCGCCCGGATGCTGTCTCGGACCATGTCCGCGGGGCCCGCGACGTAAGCCTCGCACTCGCTGTGAGGCAGGTAACGCGCTGCGACCCGGCCGACGTTGCCCTGCATCCCGTCGAAGGCCGGGTCATCGGACGTGACCGGGGTCAGCTGCAAGCCGCCATAGGCGTCAGTGAGCCGCCAAAGGTCCCGCATGTCGTAGAGCTCGCTTCGCCTGCGGGCGCCGTAGAACAGGAAGACCTTGCGTGGCCGCGCGCCGGAATCCCGAACCACCTGCTCGATGATGGCCTTGATCGGCGACAGCCCGGTACCGCCGGCGACACACAGCAGGTCCCGGTTCTGCGCCGGCTGCAGCGTCATCGTGCCCAGCGCAGGCCCCAGGATTACCTCGTCACCAGGCTTGGTGTGGTGGACAAGGGCGCTGCTCACCCATCCGCCGGGGACCGCCTTCACGTGCAGGCTGATCAGACCATCGTCGCGCGGCTTGCAGGCGATGGAATACGGCCGCCACACGCGGGGCCAGCGCTTGGTCTGTAACGTCAGGTGCTGCCCGGCCAGGTATGGCAGGACTTCGTCAGGCGCGACAGTGATCACGGCGATGCCGTTCCCGCGCTGGTCGACGCCGACCACCTCCGCGGTCCAGTAAGCCGGTGTGGCGGACGCGTCGTCCTCCGCGGCCCTGATCATCAGCGCTGAGCCAGCCGCGTACGTCTGGGCCCAGGCCTCCTCGGCCGCGGGAGTGAACTTGGCCTCGGCAAAAGCTCGCAGTGTCGCTATCAGCGCCTCCCCCACCGCGTCATACATCGCGGGGTCCACCCCGTACTTACGGTGGTCTCGTCCCAGCTGGGCGAGATAGCGGGCCATTTCCTCGGGATCGGTAAGGCTCTCGACGATCCGCGCCAGCGAGCGAAACAGCCGATCGCGCTGCTCGTCCATCGCGGGCGGGAACAAATCGCGCAGCTCACGATGGCGCAGGAAGAGCCGGGCGTAGAAGTAAGCCGCGGCGTCGTCGCCCGCGTCGGCGACGAGGGCAAAAGTCTCGCGGATCGCAACGATCGCCGGATCCGGACCATCGGATGCGGGCACGGAATCGCTGGCCTGACCAAGGTCAGCCTTGTCAGCCTCGGGCTTGCCGTCCCCGGGCCCCGCATCCTGCGCGCTGGGCTCCGGTACTACCTTGCCATTCGCTGTCTGACCGTTCGCAGCCTCGGCGCCCTCGGTCTCGGATTCGTACTCCTCCTGGGCGTCCAGCGCCATCAGGCCGTCGCGAAGCTTGGTCAGAGCGTCCAGGTCCTTACGCCAGGTTCGAAGGCGCCACCACGGTAAGGATTTCCGCTGCTCGGTAACAGTCGTGGCGGACTCAGTGCGTCCGTTAGCCGAGGCACTGCCTGTGCTGGCGGCTTGAAGATCTGGACGGCGCGCCATGGTGGTCATCCCTCCCGCCCGCAGTGGGCCGACACAAGGCCGTGCCGAGCCAGCGCTTAAGAACCTGCAGGTATGACCTGGTCACCGCGGTACTAGCGAGGGCGGTGCCGTGATCCGGAAGGACGGCGGCAGCGCCGCGCCCTAAGCGCCAGAGAGCCAAGGCGCTCCCTTCCAGATCTTGGCCCAGGTCACCCGCGCCGACGGCCGTGAGTTCGGGGCCGTCCCTCCCCGGGAAGGCAGCGGGTCTCGTCCGATCATAGGTCGGAAGCAGTAAGCAGTCAGCTTATTGCAGAATGCAATCCCATAACCATGCCTATTGAGAGCGGCTAATACCTACTGTCTGATAGATCAGGTCGTAGCCGAGTATGTTGCGATAGTTGCGATAGTCGACTTATACACACATTTCGAGGGGGTTTGGCGCTCAACCGGCCAGAATCGCGTCGACGAAAACCTCCGGATCGAAGAACGCCAGGTCATCCGGCCCCTCGCCCAGCCCTACGAGCTTCACGGGCACGCCGAGCTCGCGCTGCACGCTGACGATGATGCCGCCCTTGGCCGTGCCATCGAGCTTGGTGAGGATGATCCCGGTGATGTCCACTGCCTCGGCGAATATTGTCGCCTGGCGCAGGCCATTCTGGCCGGTGGTGGCGTCCAGCACGAGCAGCACCTCGTCGACGGTGCCGTGCTTCTCGATCACCCGCTTGATCTTGCCGAGCTCGTCCATCAGCCCGGCCTTGGTGTGCAGGCGGCCGGCCGTGTCGACGATCACCGTGTCGACCCCGCGGGCGATGCCCTCGTTGACCGCCTCGAACGCGACGCTCGCCGGGTCGGCGCCCTCGCGGTCCGACCTGACGACCTCGGCGCCAACCCGATCGCCCCAGGTCTGCAGCTGGTCAGCCGCCGCCGCCCGGAACGTGTCAGCCGCCCCCAGTACGACCGTCCGGCCGTCGCCGATGAGGGCGCGGGCCAGCTTGCCGCAGGCAGTGGTCTTGCCCGTGCCGTTCACCCCGACGACCAAGATCACCGATGGCCGGTCACCGTGCCTGGCGATGTGCAGCGTCCGGTCCATGTCGGGCCCGAGCATGCCGATCAGGTCGGCCCGCAGCAGCTTGCGTACCTCGGCCGGGTCGTTCGTGCCGACGACCTTGACCTCGGTCTGGAGCTGCTCGACCAGCTGCCTGGCCGGGCCGACACCCATGTCCGCGGTGATGAGCGTGTCCTCCATCTCCTCCCAGGCCGCCTCGTCGAGCTTGCCGGAGGAGATGAGATTGAGCAGCACAGTGCCGAACGCGCTCTGCGAGCGGGCGAGCCGGCTGCGCAGGCGCGCCATCCGGCCAGCGGACGGCGGCGGCTTCTCGATGACGCCGCCGGGAACCGGGACCAGATCGGGCGGTACGACGATGCCTGGCGGCACCCCTTCAGCCGGCGGCGCCCCGGCCCCGGGCGGAGCTCCTCCCGGCGGGGCCTCAGGCCGCGCGCCGACTCCGGGCGGCGCGAGCGTGCCGGTACCCGCGCCCGGGTCCTCGGGCCGCTCCAGCGTGCCGACGCCGCCGCTACTGCTGGCGTCTCCGCCCTCGGTCGGGTGGCGTTCCTGGCCAGGCGGCGGCGACCGGCGGCCGCGGAAATACGGCACGAGGGCGGCAGTACCGCCCCCGCCGACGACAACGACGACTGCGGCGATGATCAGATCGTGAACCATGGCGCAACCAGTTTGGCATGCGCCGAGGACCACCTAGTGCGGCGCGGTGTGTCGGACTGGCCGCGGGGCGTTATGCTCGCCTCGTGGCCGGATCACAGCTCCTGCTTACCGGGCCGCGTTGACGCGTTAAGTCAGCGCGGCCGCCCCTCATGTGTGAGGGGCTTTTTTGTTTCCCGGACCAGAGCCGACACCCTAGCGAGGTTTCATGGACGAGATCGCGCCCGACGCCATAGCGACGCTGACCAGCGGCGCGGAGCTGCCGTTCCGGTATGGGGCCCGGCTCGCCGCTGAGATCGAGCTCCGGTGGCAGCAGCGCTGGCAGGAGGAGCACACCTTCTACTCGGCCAATCCCAGGGGCCCGCTGGCCGGCGGGTTCGAGGCGGTCAGGGACCAGCCGAAGTTCTACGTGCTGGACATGTTTCCTTACCCCAGCGGCATCGGGCTGCACGTCGGGCACCCGCTCGGCTACATCGGCTCGGACGTATTCGGCCGCTACCTGCGGATGACCGGCCATCATGTGCTGCATACGTTCGGCTACGACGCGTTCGGGCTGCCCGCCGAGCAGTACGCGATCAGCACCGGCCAGCATCCGGCGGTGACCATCCGCGCGAATATCGCGACCATGCGCGGTCAGCTTCGCCGGCTGGGCATGGCCCACGACCCGCGGCGCGAGATCGCCACGACCGACCCCGGCTTCTACCGCTGGACCCAGTGGATCTTCCTGCAGATCTTCAACAGCTGGTTCGACCCGGACACCGGCCGCGCCCGGCCGATCGGCGGCCTCATCGCCGAGTTCGAGACAGGCCAGCGGCAGCCCGGCGACGGCCGGACGTGGGCGGACCGGTCCGCGACCCAGCGCCAGGACCTGATCGACTCCTACCGGCTGGCCTACCTCGCGACCGAGCCGGTGAACTGGTGCCCGGGCCTCGGCACCGTGCTGGCCAACGAGGAGGTCACCGCCGATGGCCGCAGCGACGTCGGCAACTACCCGGTCTTCCGGCGGCCGCTGCGCCAGTGGATGCTGCGCATCACGGCGTTCGCCGACCGCCTGATCAGCGACCTTGACCTCGTGGACTGGCCCGAGTCGATCAAGATCATGCAGCGGAACTGGATCGGCGCGAGCGACGGTGCCGACATCGACCTGCCCCTTGTCCTAGATAAAACTGCCGTGGAGAACACTGCTCACAACGACGCTGCCGGCCCGGTGCGCGTGTTCACCACCCGGCCGGACACGCTGCCCGGCGCGACGTTCGTCGTGCTGTCCCCCGAGCACCCGCGCCTCGACCGCCTGGTCGCCAGCGAGTGGCCAGACGGGACGCCCGCCGCGTGGCGCTATCCGGAGGGTCGCGGCAGCGAACCGGACTGGACGCCCCGCGCGGCGGTGGCCGCCTACCAGGCGGCCGCCGGCCGTCAGCAGCGCGGCGGCACCCAAAAGAGCGGGGTGTTCACCGGCTCCTACGTCGTGAACCCCGCTTCGGGCGGGAAGATCCCGGTCTTCGTCGCCGACTACGTGCTGATGGGCTACGGGAGCGGGGCGATCATGGCGGTTCCCGCGCATGACCAGCGCGACCTGGACTTCGCCCGCGAATTCGGCCTGCCGGTGCAGGCGGTAGTCCAGCCGCCGGCGCCGTGGCTGGCCGAGCGCGCCCTGGCCGGCGGCGCCCCGGCCGAGGAGTGGCCGGAGGCCTACACCGGCGACGGCACCTACGTGAACTCGGCCAGCATGGGCATCGGCGGATCGGACTCCGGCGCCGGGATCCAGGCGGCCATCCAGTGGCTCATGCGCACCGGGCACGGCCGGCGCGTTCGCTCCTACCGGCTGCGGGACTGGCTGTTCTCGCGACAGCGGTACTGGGGCGAGCCGATTCCGATCGTGTACGACGACGATGGCCGCCCGATCGCGCTGCCCGCGGACGCCCTGCCGGTCCGGCTGCCGGAGATGACCGACTTCCGGCCGCAGCCGCTGGCGGACGAGTTCGCCGACCCGGTACCGCCGCTGGCCCGCGCCGCTGACTGGAGCGAGGTCGAGCTTGACCTCGGCGACGGACCGCGCCGCTACCGGCGCGAGCTGAACACCATGCCGCAGTGGGCCGGATCCTGCTGGTACTACCTGCGCTACCTGGACCCGGACAACGACGAGGCGCCGGTCGACCCGGAGATCGAGCGCTACTGGATGACGGCAGCGGGCGCGCCGCCCGGCGAGGGCGGCGTCGACCTGTACGTGGGCGGCGTCGAGCACGCGGTGCTGCATCTGCTCTACGCGCGGTTCTGGCACAAGGTGCTCTACGACCTGGGCCACGTGTCCACGCCGGAGCCGTTCCGGCGGCTGTACAACCAGGGCTACATTCTGGCGGACGCGTTCACCGACGAGCGCGGCATGTACGTGCCCGCGGACGAGGTGGTCCAGGCCGCGGACGGCGCTGCTGGCTCCGGCAGCGCCACCTATCAGGGCCGCCCGGTCACGCGCCGGTCAGGGAAGATGGGCAAGAGCCTGAAGAACGGCGTCAGCCCCGACGACATCTACACCGCCTACGGCGCCGACACGCTGCGGCTGTACGAGATGGCGATGGGCCCGCTCGATGCTGACCGGCCCTGGCGGACGAACGACATCGTCGGCGTGCACCGGTTCCTCCAGCGCCTGTGGCGCTCGCTGGTGGATGAGCAGACCGGCGCGCTCAGGGTCGGCGACCAGGATCTGGACGCGGAAACCCTGCGTCTGCTGCATCACACGATCATGGTCGTGCGCAAGGACTTCGAGGGGCTTCGCTTCAACACCGCGATTGCCCGGCTCATGGAGCTCACAACGCACGCAGCGAAGGTCGCGGGGCCGGCCGGCACGCTGCCCGCCGCCCTGGCCGAGCCGCTGGTGCTGATGGTGGCGCCGCTCGCACCGCACATCGCGGAGGAGCTCTGGAGCAGGCTTGGCCACGCCGGATCGGTCGCCTACGCGGCCTTCCCGGAAGCCGACCCGGCCCTTGCGGCCGCGCCCGTCGTCACCCTGCCCGTGCAGATCAACGGCAGGGCACGCTTCACCATCGAGGTCCCGGCGGATGCCTCACCTGAGCTCATCGAGCAGATGGTCGCCGATAACCCCGGGCTCGACCGGCATATCCGGGGAATGACCGTCCACCGGATGATCGTCGTTCCCGGAAAAATCGTGAACGTGGTCGCGCGCTAGCGGTCAGACGGTCTCGCGCTCCCGCAGGCGCTGGCTGATCACGGTCGAAACGCCGTCCCCCCGCATGCTGATGCCGTACAGCGTGTCGGCGACCTCCATCGTTCGCTTCTGGTGCGTCACGATGATCAGCTGCGACACGTCGCGCAGTTCGGCGAGGATCTCCAGCAGCCGCTGCAGGTTGGTGTCGTCGAGCGCCGCCTCGACCTCATCGAGCACGTAGAACGGCGACGGGCGAGCCTTGAAGATCGCCACGAGGAATGCAATGGCCGTCAGCGCCCGCTCGCCGCCCGACAGCAGCGACAGCCGCTTGACGCGCTTGCCCGGCGGCCGGGCCTCCACCTCGATGCCGGTCGTGAGCATGTCGTCGGGCTCGGTGAGCAGCAGCCGGCCCTCGCCGCCGGGGAACAGCCGGCCGATGATGTCCTCGAACTCCCGGGCGACATCGTCATACGCCGCGCTGAACACCTGCTGCACCCGTTCATCGACTTCCTTGATGACGGTCAGCAGGTCCCTGCGGGTCTTCTTGAGGTCCTCGAGCTGCGCGACGAGGAACGCGTGCCGTTCCTCCAGGGCGGCGAACTCCTCCAGCGCCAGCGGGTTCACCTTGCCGAGCTGATCGAGCTTGCGCTGCGCCGCCTGCGCGCGGTGCTCCTGCTCGTCCCGGTCATACGGCACGCCGGCACCGTCCTCGCCGGGCCCAGGCACCAGGACCTCGGGACCGTACTCGGCGACCAGCGCCTCGGCCTCGATCGCGAACTCCTCGAGGGCGCGGCCGGCGATCTGCTCCAGGTGCATCTGCCTGGCGGCCTTGGCCATCTCGGCGCCGTGCGCGGAGTCGACGACCTTGTCGAGTTCCTCGGACGTCTCGCGGATCTGCGCCCGCACGCCCTTGAGCTCGCCGTCGCGGCCGCGGTGCGCCTCCTCCTCGGCCTGCCGGTCGGCGTCCGCGGCGGCGCTTGAAGTCTCGATACGGGCGAGCGTGATCCGGGCGCCCTCGGCGACTGCCCTGGCCACCGCGGCGCCCTCGGCCCGCCGCTCCGCCCGGGCGAGGGCCCGGACGGCCGCCTGGCGTTCGGCCGCCGCAGCCTTCACGAGCGAGTCGGCGCGCCCCGAGATCGCCCGCAGCCGTTCCTCGACCGTGCGGACCTCGAGCCGGGCCTCCATCTCGGCGCTGCGGGCCGCGACCGCCGTCTCGGCCAGCTCCTGCCTGCCCGCGGGGATGGTATCCGTGCCATCCCCCGCATCCTCGGGGGCCGACCCCCCGGTGACCCCGAGCGCCGCCTCCGCTGCCTCCTGCTCGGCGAGCTTCGCCTTCGCCTCGGCCACCTGCGCCAGGCTCTGCTGGCGGGAGCGCTCGGCCGCGGCGATCGCCGCCGACAGCCGGCCGGTCTCGTCCCTGGCGGCGCGCGCCCGGCCGGCGAGCGAGCCCAGCTTCCCTGAGGTCTCGGCCGCGGCGGCGTCGGCTTCATGCAGCGCCGCGAACGCCGCGTTCAGGGCCTGCCGCGCCTGCTCCTCGTCCTCGATCGCGGTCGCCAGCCGCCGCTCGGCCCGCTGGCAGCGCGCCTCGGCCTCGGTGACCTGGCTCGCCGCCTCGGTCGCGGCCGCCTGGAGGCTGATGAGGCTCTCCTCCGCCGCCGAGCCGCCCTGAGCCCAGTGCGCGCCGAGCACGTCGCCGTCGCGGGTGACGATCCTGAGCCCGGCATCAGCGCGCAGCAGGCGCAGCCCGGCGTCAAGATCCGCGCACACCACGATGTCGCCCAGCAGTTCCTCGATGGCGCCGGCCAGCGCCGACGGGGCGGTCACAAGATCAATAGCAAAGGTAACGGGATGGGCCCCGGTCGCGGCCGCCAGCTTGCTGAGGTCGGCCCGGCGCTGGGCCTGCGGCGGGGCGGCGGGGCGGGCCGGCTCGCCGACGACCAGGCCCGCGCGGCCGCCATCCGACGACTTCAGCGCGGTCAGGATGGCGACCGCGGACTCCAGGTCGGCGACGGCGACCGCGCCCGAGGCGGCCCCGAGCGCTGCCGCGACCGCCTCCTGCGCACCCTCGGGCACGGTCAGAAGCTCGGCGAGCGAACCGAGCACTCCGCTGAACGTGCCGTTCTCGGCCAGCAGCACACTCGACGCGTCGGCGCCGCGGCTGACCGCCTCGGCGAGGGCCGCGGCCCGGGCCCGCAGCCCGGCGCGCTCGTCGCTGGCCCCGTGCTCGGTGGCTCGAAGTTCAGTCACGGCGGCGCTGGCCGCGGTCAGTGCCACGGCGGCCCGCTCGTGCGCGGCGGCCAGGTCGGCCCGGCCCTCCTCGCTCCCGGACACCAGGTCCTGCAGCGCGGCGTACTCCACCTGGGCCTGCTCCGCCCTGGCCCGAGCTTGCGCCAGGGCTTCGCCGAGCCGCCCGGCTTCCTCCCCGGCCGCGTTGGCGCGGCTGATCGCCGATTCCACATGGCTGCGCAGCCGGGCCAGCTGCTCGGCCCGCTGAGCGGCGGCCTTGGCGTCGGCCGCCAGGCGCCGCTCGTTCTCGGCCAGCGCCGCCTCGGCCCTGGTCCGGCTGGCGACGGCGTCGCCCAGCTGCGCCCGCGCCGCGGCCAGGCGCTGCGAAAGCTCCGCTTCCTGCGCCCGCAGCTCGGCGGCTTCCTGCTCCAGCTCTTCGGGATCGCGCCCGGCGCGCTGCGGTTCCGGGGCCGAAAGGTGCCGCTGCCGCTCGTTGGCGAGGCTCAGCACCCCGCGCAGTCGCTCGGACTGCCCGGCCAGCGCGAAGAACGCCTCCTGCGCGGCCGCCAGGCGCGGCGCATGCTGCTGCTCGGCCAGCTCGAGCCTGTTCTCAAGCTCGCGCGCCTGCGTCAGCGTCGCCTCCAGCACGGCCCTGGCCTGCACCGTCGCGGCCTCGTCGGCCTGATCCCGGATGAGCTCGGCGGCGAGCGATGCGTAGTCGTCGGCGAGGAGCCGCAGGCGCGCGTCGCGCAGGTCGGCCTGGATGACCGCGGCCTTGCGGGCGATCTCCGCCTGGCGGCCGAGCGGCTTCAGCCGACGGCCGAGCTCGCCGGTGAGGTCGACGAGGCGGGTCAGGTTGGCCTGCATCGAGTCGAGCTTGCGTACCGCCTTCTCCTTGCGGCGGCGGTGCTTGAGCACGCCCGCCGCTTCCTCGATCAGCGCGCGCCTGGTGTCCGGGCCCGCGTTCAGCACCTCGTCGATCTGGCCCTGGCCGACGATCACGTGCATCTCGCGGCCCAGGCCCGTGTCGGACAGCAGGTCGGCGATGTCCAGCAGCCGGCACTGGTCGCCGTTGATGGCGTACTCGCTCTGCCCGGACCGGAACAGCAGCCGGGAGATCGTCACCTCGGAATAGTCGATCGGCAGCGCACCGTCGCTGTTGTCGATCGTGAGCGTTACCTCGGCCCGGCCGAGCGCCGGGCGGCCGGCCGTGCCGGCGAAGACCACGTCTTCCATCTTGCCGCCGCGCAGCGGCTTGACGCCCTGCTCGCCCATGACCCAGGAGAACGCGTCGACAACGTTCGACTTGCCCGACCCGTTCGGCCCGACGATGCAGGTGATGCCCGGCTCGAACTTCAGCGAGGTGGCGGAGGCGAACGACTTGAAGCCGCGCAGGGTCAAGGTCTTCAGGTACACCCGCCGAATTCCTCCCCAACTGGCCCGGCAGGCTGCCGGCACAACAGTGCTTGCCACGGCGCCGGGCCGTCCGTTCTCCGCACCCTACAACGACCTTTCCGTGACCTCGCGCATTCGAGCGCATGCCGGATCTGCCTGCCGAGATTCGGGCCGCGGTGAACTACCCCCATTTTCGCATGTGATGGGAGGCCCCGGAACGCCGAAGAGGGACGCCAGAGGCGTCCCTCGCCGTGGGATTTGCTGGCCGCTTACGCTCGTTAGGTGAGCGCAGGCTCGCGAACTGGATTCAGCAGGTCCTGGCCAACCGTCGCAATGAGCACATCGTTCTCATCCTGGAGGCGGGCAAGTTCTGCCTCCAAGTCGCGTACTCGCTGCTGCAGGCGGCGCATCTCTGAGACCAAGCGGGGATCCAGCCCGCCAACGTGGCCGTATAGAGCCTTTGCCATTGTGTAGGGTCCTCCACACTGAGTGACCA
>DAIOWC010000030.1:0-36352 GCA_036758685.1 Streptosporangiaceae bacterium
TCTGCAGCAGCGAGTTGAAGATGTCGCCGTGCGCCTTCTCGATCTCGTCGAACAGCACCACCGAGAACGGCTTGCGCCTGACCTTCTCGGTCAGCTGACCGCCCTCTTCGTAGCCGACGTAGCCAGGCGGCGAGCCGAACAGCCTGGAGACGGTGTGCTTCTCCATGTACTCGCTCATGTCCAGCTGGATCAGCGAGTCCTCGTCACCGAACAGGAACTCCGCCAGCGTCCTGGACAGCTCGGTCTTGCCGACGCCTGACGGTCCGGCGAAGATGAACGATCCGCCCGGGCGCTTCGGGTCCTTCAGGCCCGCCCTGGTCCGCCTGATGGCCTGCGACAGCGCCTTGATCGCGTCGTTCTGACCGATCACGCGACGGTGCAGCTCGTCTTCCATCCGCAGGAGCCGCTGCGACTCCTCCTCGGTGAGCTTGAACACCGGGATGCCGGTGGCAGTGGCGAGGACCTCAGCGATCAGCTCCTCGTTCACCTCAGCCGGGGTGTCCATGTCCCCGGCCTTCCACTCCTTCTCGCGCAGGTCCTTCTTGTCGATCAGCTGCTTCTCGGTGTCCCTGAGAGAGGCAGCCTTCTCGAAGTCCTGGGAGTCGATGGCCGACTCCTTTTCCCGGCGGACATCGGCGATGCGCTCGTCAAAGTCCCGCAGGTCCGGCGGCGCCGTCATCCGGCGGATCCGCATCCGCGAGCCGGCCTCGTCGATGAGGTCGATGGCCTTGTCCGGCAGGAACCGGTCGCTGATGTAGCGGTCGGCAAGCTGAGCCGCCGCGACCAGCGCGTCATCGGTGATCGTCACCCGGTGGTGCGCCTCGTAGCGGTCGCGCAGGCCCTTGAGGATCTCGATCGTGTGCGAGATCGTCGGCTCGGCGACCTGGATGGGCTGGAACCGGCGCTCCAGCGCCGCATCCTTCTCCAGGTGCTTGCGGTACTCGTCCAGCGTGCTCGCGCCGATGGTCTGCAGCTCGCCTCGGGCCAGCATCGGCTTGAGGATCGACGCGGCGTCAATGGCGCCCTCGGCAGCACCGGCACCGACGAGCGTGTGGATCTCGTCAATGAACAGGATGATGTCGCCTCGGGTCCTGATCTCTTTCAGAACCTTCTTCAGGCGCTCTTCAAAGTCACCGCGATACCTGGACCCGGCGACCAGCGCTCCGAGGTCAAGGGTGTAGAGCTGCTTCTCCTTCAGCGTCTCGGGCACCTCGCCCTTGACGATCTTCTGGGCGAGCCCCTCAACGACGGCAGTCTTGCCAACGCCGGGCTCCCCGACGAGCACCGGGTTGTTCTTCGTCCGGCGGGACAGCACCTGCATGACCCGCTCGATCTCCTTGTCCCGGCCGATCACCGGGTCAAGTTTGCCCTCACGGGCAGCGGCGGTCAGGTTCCGGCCGAACTGGTCAAGCACGAGCGAGGTCGACGGCGCGCTCTCGGAGGGCGCTCCGGCAGCCGCGGGCTCCTTGCCCTGGTAGCCATGCAGCAGCTGGATCACCTGCTGGCGCACCCGGTTGAGGTCGGCGCCCAGCCGAACCAGGACCTGGGCGGCCACGCCCTCGCCCTCCCGGATCAGGCCGAGCAGGATGTGCTCAGTGCCGATGTAGTTGTGGCCAAGCTGCAGCGCCTCGCGCAGCGACAGCTCCAGCACCTTCTTGGCACGCGGAGTAAACGGGATGTGCCCCGACGGCGCCTGCTGGCCTTGGCCGATGATCTCCTCAACCTGCTGACGCACGGCTTCGAGGCTTATCCCCAGCGACTCAAGAGCCTTTGCCGCCACGCCCTCACCCTCATGGATGAGGCCGAGCAGAATGTGCTCAGTGCCGATGTAGTTGTGGTTGAGCATCCTGGCCTCTTCCTGAGCCAGGACCACAACCCGCCGCGCCCGGTCGGTAAACCTCTCGAACATCTCGTCGCTCCTCACAGAGCGGTCGGTGAGGCACTGGATCTGCCCCGTCCCTTCCGCATGTTAGCCCGTGCGCCGGGCGACGCCATCGCGTGCGACATGCCGCACTACTCAAAACGTTCCCCGCCAGAAGGGCGTTCATCCCATCCAACCTAGGCTGAAGAGGCTGTGTTCCCAGCTACGCCCGAAGCGAAAGCCCTCTGGCGCCAGATACGCCAGCAGCGAACGCGACCGGCCGGCCTCAGAGCCTGCTAGCTTTGCCCGCTTTGCGATGTTTTACGCTGCTGGTCCCCCGGCGACCTACCGACGAGGCGGGGCCACCCGGGACCGGCCGGCGGCGCGGGCGGGCCGGCCCCGAACGCAAAACAGCTTCCGTCACGACCCTGAGGGTCACGGCCGGAAGCTGAATGCGTCCCGCAGCTGTCTGTGCCTGGCCGCGTCCGAGACGGCGCTGGCAGCCGCGCCTCTCGCCCGGACGGCCCGCTCGCCAGGCAGCTTGTTTGCGGATCCCCTGGGTCTCCCCAGCAGGAACGCGCTAGTGAGTGGCTTCGTATTCCTGAATGATCGATGCCGGAATACGACCGCGCTCGCTTACCTTCTCGCCGCGCTCGCGTGCCCACTGGCGAATTTCCGAGCTGCGCTCCCGGCCTGGGCCCGAGCGCGCCTTGCGCCTCCTCGCCACTCCGCTGACGCGCCGCGAGTGCTCGACGTATCCGCTGAAGCTGTCATGCAGTTCCTTAGCATGCGCCGAGCAGACGTCGATCTCGTATGCGGTGCCGTCAACGGCAAACGAAACCGTCTCGTTCCCTTCGATCTCGTCATCGTGAGGGAGATCACAGACGACGGTCACCACAGTCTTCTGAACCATCACGCTGCCCTTTCACTGAAGTCTTTTAGGCAGCTAAAGATATACCACATCTCGCCGACTTGACAATTCGGGATAGCCGTTTAGGGATGGGTATGCGGCAGAGCGCGCGAGCAATCCGGAAGTCGACTGTAACGCTCAGTAATCACCGTGCGGGTTACCGTGAGTCGTCCTCGGACGATGCGCCAGTTCCGGCACGCTGGCTATCAGCCTGCTGGCCGGAAATCGGCGGTACAGCGGGAATGTCGTCCGGCTCCGGTGTTTCTTCCGGCCGTTTCGGTCCCATCTCCCGCCGCAGGAATGCGACGACAGCCACCACCACCGCAGCGGCCATGAGCAGCGGCGGAGTGAGAACGCTGAGGTCCTTCATGAGCGCTGTGCCCTCCTGCATCTGCTGCCGGAGCGCGCATACCACCAGGACCGCCTGCTGCTGGCTGGAACCATGTCCGCCTCGCGCCCACCGGCTTGTCCTGCATGCATTCTGCCGCACGCGGCCGGCTGCTCGCGCCACCAGGTGGGCCTCGGGCGCCGTCCCCGGAGGGCCGCACCACCGCGCCGCGCCGGCCGGGGCAAACAGTGCCGGCCGAGCCGGTTAAAGCACGCCACCACATTCAGAGCGGCCGCGCCGCTGATCATCGCCGGACCGATCAGCCGCCGCCCGGCTCATTCTCACTACGCACCTACTGCGCTGATTCTGACGAGCATGTCACATCTCGACAAAGCATCTCGGCACGCAGTCGCTCGTCATGAGCGACGACCGCGCCGGCGCTTCCGTCACGGCCGCCCAGCCAGAACCAGCCGGTTCAGCAGTCACCGGCTGATCTTATGAATGCCATCTAGCTGCGGGTTCGCATCGCCTAACGGCAATAGGCCCCGGAATCATAATCAGATGCGCAGCAGCATACGCGTGTTGCCGAGGATGTTTGGCTTCACCCGATCGAGGTCGAGGAACTCCGCAACGCCCTCGTCATATGACCTTAGCAACTCGGCGTAGACCTCAGGACTTGCGGCCTGGCCAACGATCTCGGCAAAGCCGTGACTGCGGAAGAAGTCAACCGCAAACGTCAGCACGAAGACGCGGCTGACTCCAACTTCCTTGGCCGTCTCCAGCAGCTCGACCACAAGTTGATGCCCGATGCCGTGACCCTGATGGTCCGCGGACACGGCCAGCGTGCGTATCTCGGCCAGGTCCTCCCACATCACGTGCAGCGCACCGCAGCCGACGACCTGGCCGTCGGGCGCGATCGCCACGAAGAACTCCTGGACGTCCTCGTAGAGATCTACCGTCGGCCTCACCCGCAGCCGCCCGTCCTGCGCGTTGGCGTCCACCAGGGCCCGCATCGCTCGGACGTCGCCGGTCCTGGCCCGCCTGACCGCATAGTGCATTCTGCTAAGCCACCTTCGTCACGGCCCTGGACTACGCCGGGATGTCAGCATCGCATCACACGGCCCGCCACAAGAATTCAGCACCGAGCGTTACTACTGCGGCACGTATTGTCGTAGTGAGAACTTCCGGTGTTATTGCCTCAGATCACGAGCAGATTACAGACTCGACCGGACGCCGCAACCCGCGCCCTGACCTGCGTCGACGCACGCGCGGCCGGGCCGGAAAAGGACCGCGGCCTACCCCCGGGGGAAAGCTGTCCGACGCTCCGACCTGCGCTAATGCCCGCGCCCCCGTCCGATGACGCCAAATTTTCGCTGTTTTGCCGCGCAGGCCGAGTGATCTCTATTAATCTCCAACGCTGTTAAGCGTTTCAGTTGGCCCCGCCCAGGGGCCACCTGTTACGACCCGCCGAGTCCCTGTCGCACGTCGCGCTCCAGGGAGCCGGGGACCCACGTCCCCCGGGGTGAATCGGCACACGCGGCCGCGCATACCGGACACGGGTGCTGTAGGGCTCCTCCGGCCCGAACCCGTCAGCTAACCCGGTAGGCGGTCCAGGAGAGGAGTCGCATCGGTGAGCAGCATGCCGGAACCAGGGCATGTACGACGATCTTCGTTCTTCGGATTCAGCGGGCAGGCGTACGGGAGCCCGCCTCA
Organism: Streptosporangiaceae bacterium; assembly: GCA_036758685.1. Taxonomy (GTDB): domain Bacteria; phylum Actinomycetota; class Actinomycetes; order Streptosporangiales; family Streptosporangiaceae; genus JAJYUU01. Next base: position 4,813 of record DAIOWC010000030.1, read on the forward strand.
GGCCCGGCGGCCGCGCGGCGGCTGGCGGGCCTGTGCTCTGCTCGCAGGCGGCGCTGGCTTGTTCGCGACGGTTCTGGCGGGGGCCAGCGCGCAGGCGAGCCCGTCAAGCACCCCGACGATGCAACAGACTCTCGCCGAGGCCAACAAGCTCTCGAACGAGATCGACAACCTCGGCCAGCAGTACGACGGCCTGAGTATCCAGCTCACCCAGGCACGCGCGGAAGCGACGCTCGCCCGCGAGAACGCCGCCAGGGACGCGAAGATGCTCCTCGCCGACGAGGCCTACATCGACGACATCGCGGTCGTCGGCTACATGACTGGCGGGCTGAACCCGTCCCTGCAGCTCCTGCAGTCCACCACGCCGCAGAACATGCTCGACCGGGCCTCGATCATGACCCAGCTGGAGCAGGAGGACGGCGACAAGGTCACCCTGGTATCCGCCGCCGAGACCGCGGCGCAGCGGGCTACCGCCGCCGCCAACGAGGAAGAGCAGAAGGCCAGGCAGCTCAAGACCGAGATGGCCGCCAAGGTCGCCCAGATCCAGTCCAAGGAGAACTTCTTCAACGGCCAGGCCTTCAAGGACGCCGAGGCCATCTTCACCGCGACCGGGCACTACCCGTCCTACAACCCGCCAGGGGACTCGCTCGGAGTTCAGGCCCTCCGGGAGGCGCTGACCAGACTCGGCGACGAATACGTCTGGGGCGGTGCGGGGCCGGACGTCTTCGACTGCTCCGGCCTGGTCGTCTGGGCTTACGGCCAGCTCGGCGTCAGCCTGGAGCACTTCACCGGCGACCTGTGGAACGAGGGCGAGCACATCTCGCGCAGTGAGCTGGAGCCCGGTGACCTGGTCTTCTTCTTCCCCGACATCGGTCACGTCGGCATCTACATGGGCAACGGCCTCATGGTCGACGCACCCACATTCGGCCAGCCGGTACAGGTCCAGCCGGTGATGTGGGACGTTTACGTAGGCGCGGTCCGGATTATTGGCTGAGCTTTTTCGGTTCCCCCTCCAGGGCTGCCCGGCACGACCTCTCCCCCCCGGTCGTGTCGGGCAGTTTCTGGTTCATGGGCAAAACTGCCGCGCCAGCGAGCTACCTGGGCGACGCGACGTCGGCCGTATTGCGCTCGTAGGTCAGCCGCAGGCCGATCAGGGTGAGCCACGGCTCGTAGGCGTCGATGACCGAGACCTCGTCGATGACCAGCGGCGCTAGGCCGCCGGTCGCGATGATCGTGACCGACTCCGGGTCGGCCGGCGCCAGCTCGGCCGCCATCCGGGTGGCGATGCCCTCGATCTGGCCGGCGAAGCCGAAGATGATCCCCGACTGCAGTGCCTCCACCGTGCTCTTGCCGATGACCCTCGACGGCCGGGCGAGCTCGACTTTCAGCAGCTGCGCCGCGCGCCGGGACAGGGCGTCGACGGAGATCTCGATGCCGGGCGCCAGCGCGCCGCCGACGAACTCGCCCCGCTCGCTGACCGCGTCGAAGTTGGTCGATGTGCCGAAGTCGACGACGATGGCCGGGCCGCCGTACAGGTGCACGGCGGCGACCGCATTCATGATGCGGTCGCTGCCGAGTTCCTTGGGATTGTCGTAGCGCAGGGGCACGCCGGTCTTGACCCCTGGCTCCACGATGACCGACTGCACATCGCCGTAGTAGCGGCGGCACATCTCGCGCAGCTCATGCAGCACCGACGGCACGGTCGAGCAGAGCGCGATGCCGCTGATGTCCGGCTCGCGCAGCAGTGCGCTCTGCCGCAGCAGGCCCTGCATCAGCACCGCCAGCTCGTCCGCGGTGCGGTCGGGGTCAGTGGACACGCGCCAGTGCTCGACGACATCCGCGCCGTCGAAAACGCCGAGCACCGTGTTGGTGTTACCAACGTCAATGGTCAGCAGCATCGGGCTCCTGCTCGCTCAGTCAGGACCGGCCAGATCCAGGCCGATGTCCAGCACCTCGGCGGAATGGGTCAGCACCCCAACTGCAAGGTAGTCGACTCCGGTAGCTGCGATTGCAGCGGCTGCGCTCGGGAGCACGATCCGGCCGCTGGCCTCGAGCTTCGCGCGCCCCGCAGTCAGCGCGACCGCCTGCTCCGTCTGCTCGATGGAGAAGTTGTCCAGCAGGATCAGATCGGCGCCAGCGTCGATCGCCTCGGCCACCTGCGCCAGCGAGTCGCACTCCACCTCGACCGGGAGGTCGGGCGCGGCCGCCCGGACGGCGGCGAACGCCGCGCGCACCGAGCCCGCCGCGGCCACGTGGTTGTCCTTGATGAGCGCCGCGTCCGACAGCGACATCCGGTGGTTGACGCCGCCGCCGCACCGCACGGCGTACTTCTGCAGCGCGCGCAGGCCAGGCAGCGTCTTGCGCGTGTCGCGGATCCGCGCTCCGGTGCCCGCGACCGCATCGGCGAACCGGCGGGTGAGCGTGGCGATCCCGGAGAGATGCCCGAGCAGGTTGAGCGCGGTGCGCTCGGCGGTCAGGATCGCGCCGATCTGGCCGGAGACTGTCAGCAGCGTCTGCCCGGCGACGACCCGGTCGCCGTCGGCGGCACGGGCCACGCACTCAAGCGGGTCGTCCGCCGACACGGCCCAGAAGACCAGCTCGGCGACCGGCAGGCCGGCGACGACTCCCGGCAGCCGGGCGACGACGTCGGCACTGCCGCGCGTCGCGGCGTCGACGGTCGCGGCCGTGGTTACGTCCTGGCCGCCGGCCAGGTCCTCCGCCAGCGCCGTGGCGACCACGGCGAGCACGTCGACCGGGCTGAGGCCGGCCGCATCGAGCCGCTTGGCGATATCGGCCGGCATAACGGGAACGCGCTCACGCCCGGACTCGGCGGCCTGGCCCCGCGCCGGGTTCTCAGTCATGGAGGACCGGCTCGAAGACTGTGCTGAGCCCGCCAGGCCCAAGCGAGCTCACCAGATGACCAAGCCAGGCGTCCCGCGGCTCGGGAAAGTCCTCCCGCCAGTGGCTGCCGCGAGTCTCCTGCCTGGCCAGTGCGGCGGTCACGATCGCCGTGGCTACCAGGTGCAGGTTCGTCGCCTGCCACGCGTCGGCACCGGGCTTGTCACAGTCCTGCGCGCCGAGGGCGGCCAGGCCGTCTCTGGCGGCCGCCAGGCCGTCACCCGACCGCAGCACGCCGGCGCGCGCGGACATGAGCTGCTGCAGGGGCGCGGCGATCGCCGGGTCCAGCAGAGCCTCGGGCCTGGTGTCGGGAGCGGGCTCGGGCGATGGCAGCTCCGCCGAGGGCAGGGCCGTGGCCAGATCCGCGGCGATCCGCTCGGCGAATACCAGGCCCTCGAGCAGCGAGTTGGACGCCAGCCGGTTCGCCCCGTGCACTCCGGTGCACGCTGCCTCTCCGCACGCGTACAGGCCGGGGATACTGGTCCGGCCGTGCAGGTCGGTACGCACGCCGCCGCTCACGTAGTGCTCGGCCGGGACCACCGGGATGAGCTCGGTAACCGGATCGATGCCGTGCTCACGGCAGCTGGCCTGGATGGTCGGGAACCGGTGCTGCCAGACGTCCGCGCCCAGGTGCCGCGCGTCCAGGTAGACATGATCGGTGTGCTGCTCGATCATGACGCGCATGATCGCCTTCGCGACCACGTCGCGGGGCGCCAGATCGCCCAGCGGATGCTGACCGGTCATGAACCGCCGGCCAGCCCCGTCGACCAGGAACGCGCCCTCGCCGCGAACGGCCTCCGAGATCAGCGGCTGGCGTCCGAGTGAGTGCGGGCCGAGCCACAGCACCGTCGGGTGGAACTGGATGAACTCGAGGTCGGCCACCTCCGCTCCGGCCCGCAGCGCCAGCGCGAGGCCATCGCCAGTCGACACCCGCGGGTTCGTCGTCGCCAGGTAGACCTGCCCGTACCCGCCGGTGGCCAGCACCACGGCCCGGGCGTGGATGGCGCCGACGCCGTCCTGCTGGCCTTCCCCGAGCACATGCAGGGTGATGCCGACCGCCCGCCCGTCGTCGGCACGCAGCAGGTCCAGCGCCAGCGCGTGCTCAATCACGTCAAGTTCCGCGCTGGCACCGGCCTCGGCCAGGGCCGCCAGCAGCGCGCGCGAGATCTCGGCCCCGGTCGCGTCGCCGCCGGCGTGCGCGATCCGGCGGCGCAGGTGACCGCCTTCCCTGGTCAGCGCGAGCGGCCCGGCCGGCTCGCGGTCGAACTGGGCGCCGAGGTCAATGAGGTGGCGGACCGCGTCCGGGCCGTCGGTGACCAGCGCCCGCACGGCTGCCACGTCACAGATGCCAGCCCCGGCCGTGAGCGTGTCCTGGAGATGCTGCTCGGGAGTGTCACCGGGGCCAAGGGCGGCCGCAATGCCCCCCTGGGCCCACCTGGTCGATCCGTCGTCCAGCACCGTCTTGGTGACGAGCGTGATCCGCACGCCCGGCAGCGCGCGGCGGACGGCCAGTACGGTCGTCACGCCCGCCACGCCCGAGCCGACGACCAGGACGTCGGTCTCGCGGCGCCAGCCGGGGGACGGGGCAAGAAGTCTGCTCGCGATCACAATCCGTCACCTTTGGTTAGTGTCGGGCCGCCCACCATGAACCGGGCGTTGTCGATCAGCCGGGTAGTCCCGACCTTCGCTGCTACCAGCAGCACCACCGGTCCCGTGTATTCCGGGCTCACCTCGCCGAGGTCGTCCGGGTCGGCCAGGACCAGGTAGTCCAGCTTCACCGGCGGGCTCGCGAGGGCGGCGGCGCCGAGAACGGCCTCGGCAGCCGCCAGCGCGGCCGCTGCGCCCTCGGGGGCGGCGGCCCTGGCGGCGTCCAGGGCCGAGGGCAGCGCCAGCGCGCTGGATCGCTCGGCCTCCGACAGATAGGCGTTCCTGCTCGATGCGGCGAGTCCGTCCGGGTCGCGGTGCAGGCGAGCCGATGCGATGTGAATCCCAAGGTCGAGGTCGGCGACCATCCGGCGGATGAGCACGAGTTGCTGGGCGTCCTTCTCGCCGAACACTGCCGCGTCCGGCTGTGTCAGCTGGAAGAGCTTCAGCACGACCGTGAGGACGCCGTCGAAGAAGCCCGGCCTGGACGCGCCCTCGAGCGCCCGGCCGAGCTCGCCCGGATTCACGGTCACCGTGGATTCGCGGCCGTACATCTGCTGCCGCGACGGCGCGAAGACCGCGGTCACCCCCTCGGCCGCGCAGAGCGCCAGGTCAGCCTCCAGCGGCCGCGGGTAGCGATCGAAATCCTCGTGCGGGCCGAACTGAAGCGGATTGACGAAGATCGAGACCAGCACGCTGCCGTCGGCGCCGGCCAGCTCGCGGGCGAGCCGCAGCGGCGAGCGGTGCCCGTCGTGCAGGGCGCCCATCGTCGGGACCAGAACGACCGGCGCGGGCAGGGCCGACCGGACCGCGACGAGCCCGAGCCTCGTGCGGGCCAGCACCGGAGCACCGGTCACCGAGGCACCTCGGCGAGCACGTCGAGCAGCCGCTGAGCGTCATCGGGCCGCAGCAGGCCCGAGGCCATCGCCCGGGTGGCGGTCAGCCGGGCCAGCGCGAGATAAGCCGGCAGCGCCTCCGGGGCCGCATCCCGTAGCGCCGCGACGTGGCTGGCGACGGTCTGCGCGTCGCCGCGGGCTACTGGCCCGGTGAGCGCCGCGTCGCCGAGCCGGAGCGCGTTGTCCAGCGCCGCCGACACGAGCGGGCCGAGCATCCGGGCCGGCTGAGCGACACCCGCCTGCGACAGGAGATCGCAGGCCTGAACGATCTGGGTCACGAGGTGGTTGGCGGCTCCCGCCAGCGCCGCGTGATACAGCCAGCGGTCCTCCTCCTCGATGAAGACCGCCTCGCCGCCCATTTCCATCACGAGCACCTCGGCCACCGACCGCAGGGCGGTGGGCGCCGTGACGCCGAAGCTGATGCCGGCCAGGCGCTGGACGTCGTCGGGCCTGCCCGTGAACGTCATCACCGGGTGCAGGGCCAGCGGAAGCGCGCCCAGCCTGGTCGCCGGCTCGAGTACGGCCAGGCCGTGCCGGCCGCTGGCGTGCGCGACCAGGCGGCCGGCGACAGGCGCGCCGGTCGCGGTCAGCCCTGACACCAGCCCGCCCAGGGCATCATCGGGCACCGTGAGCAGCACCAGGTCCGCGTCCGAGAACACCTCGGCCGGCTGCCGGACCGGAGTACCCGGCAGGAAGCGCTCGACCCGCTGCCGGGACTGCTCGGACACCGCGGACGCGGCGACGACCTTGTGGCCGGCCCGGCTGAGCGCCACGGCCAGCGCGGTTCCGACGCGCCCGGCGCCGACCACGCCCACGCGCAGCTGCGCCGGGTGGGCGGCGCCCTCGGCTGACGTCTCAGAGGTCATAGGCCGTCCGGTGCCGTGGCTCGTACAGGCCCAGCTCACCGCCGCCTGGGACCGCGATGGAGGTGACCAGGCCGAAGCCTTGCTCCGTGACCGGCGAGGTGAACTCGGCTCCCTTGGCCTCGAGGTCGGCCATCGTCGCGGCGATGTCGTCGCACATGAGGTACAGCTCGTGGCGGCCGCCGGCGGCTGCCGGGTGGACCGCGAGCTCGGCGGGCGGGAGCTTGAAGATCAGCCAGCCGTCGCGAGCATCGACGTTCGGCAGCCCGAGTACGTCGCGGAAGAACGCACGGGCCTGGTCGGCGTCGCTGGCATAGACGATCGTGTGCACGCTCGTAATCACCGGGTTCTGACCTCCGATCGCACGTCCCCGCCCTGCCTGCCGGTCACTCGTGCCATGACCACCGGTCGCGGTAGGAGTCGTCTTCGTCGTTGTCCTTCGGCGGCTTGGGCGCCCGGCAGCAGTACTCCAGGTACAGCGCGGCTGCCAGCAGTATGACGGCGGCACCGACGGTCGCGCCGGCGACTCGCGCGTCGCGCGCCGGTACTGCCTTGTCCAGCGAGCCGAGCACGTAGCTGAGGAAGCCGGCGGTCAGCCCGCCGAACACCGCCGCGGCCGTCGAGCTCGCCTTCGCCAGCGCCACCAGCCGCGCTACCGCGATCGGGGCCAGCGGCTTGCCGGGCCTGCGGCCAGAAAGGCGGCCGCGGACGTACCTGGCGGCGACGCCCTCGGCAAGCGCCACACCGAGCAGCACCGGGATCGCCCCGATCGGCAGCAGCGGCAGGCTGGCAAAGCTGGCCCGGACGGCCAGCCACGCGATCAGCGCGCACGCCGCGAAGATGCCGGCGAGAGTGCCGGGCCGGGTCATCTGCACTGGGCACGCACCGGCATTGTCGCGGCGGGCAGCGCCAGCCTCAGGTCGGGCACCCGGTCCACGCCGTCGCTGCCGACGGCCGCGAGGAGGTCACCGACCCGGCCGTGGCCCGCCAGGACGGCGTCGGGAGCCGCGTCGAGCCAGGGTGCGAGTACAAAGGCGCGCTCGTGCGCGCGGGGGTGAGGCAGAGTCAGCTGGGGGTCCCCGCTGACCGCGTCGCCGTAGGCGATGAGGTCGACATCGAGGGTTCGCGGGCCCCAGCGCACGGTCCTGACCCGGTGGGCGGCAGCCTCGGCCTGATGGCAGCGCGCCAGGACGGCAGCCGCGGGCAGCGAGGTGTCGGCCACCAGCACCGCGTTGAGGAAGTCGTCCTGCTCCGGGCCACCGACCGGCACGGTGTGGAAGACCGCGGAGACTGCCCGGCAGTCCAGACCGTCACCGCACAGCGCGTCGACGCCGAGCTGCAGATTCGCCAGGCGGTCGCCGACATTGCTGCCGAGCCCGATCACGATCTCACGACGCGGCCCGGCTGCCTCCGCGGTCATGGCCGCCCCCTGCGGATCGTCACGGCAATGTCGGTCACGGCCACGTCCACCGGCGCGTGCGGCTTGTGCACGGTGATCTGAACCTCCTGCACCGCGCTGTCGGCCAGGCAGGCCTGCGCGAGCCGGCTGGCGAGCGTCTCGATCAGTGCTACGGGCTCACCCGCCGCGATCTGCGCGAGGCGCCTGGCGATGGCTGAGTAGTCGGCCGTCTGGCTGAGGTCATCGGAGGCCGCGGCGGCCGAGGTGTCGACCCAGAGTACGGCGTCCACCACGAAGTCCTGCCCGGCCGCGCGCTCGTGCTCGAAGACACCGTGCCTGCCGTGCACGCGCAGGCCGGAGATAGCGATTTGGTCCAGGGTCATGATCCGGCCTGCTCACATTCCTGACGCAGCCGCGCCACTACCCGCACGGCATCCATATTGCCCGGCACGACGTGCACCCGGACGCACCACGCACCTGCGGCGGCGGCGAGGGCGCTGAGCGCGATCGTCGCGTCGTCGCTGCCGGCGAAAGACCGGATCGTGCCATCGGGCCCGGCAAGCAGGCGGCCGATGAAGCGCTTGCGCGAGGCCGCGACCAGCACCGGGAACTTCGACGCGAATCCCGGCAGCAGCGCGATCCGGTCCAGGCTCGCCAGCAGCGTCCAGTTGTGCTCGGCCAGCTTGGCGAAGCCGAGCCCGGGATCGATGATGATCCGCGCCGGATCCACGCCGCTCGCGACCGCCGCCCGCACGCGGTCGGCCAGCTCGGCCCGTACCTCGGCCACGACGTCGGAGTAATTTGCCGGGCCGTACATGTCCGAGCTGTGGCCCCGCCAGTGCGTGATGATGTACGGCACGGCCGCGTCCGCGACCAGTCTCGTCATGGCTGGATCGGCCTGACCGCCGCTCACGTCGTTGACCATACGGGCGCCAGCCTGCAGGGCCTGGTCCGCGACCTCCGCCCGCATCGTGTCGATGCTCACATAGCTGCCGGCCGCCGCTAGCGCCGACACTACGGGCATGACGCGGCTCAGCTCTTCGTCAACGTGGACTCGCTGTGCCCCCGGCCTGGTCGACTCACCGCCGATATCGATGATGTCGGCCCCCTGGGCGGCTAGCTCCAGGCCGTGCGCGATCGCGGCGTCCGGATCGAGCCAGGCGCCGCCATCGGAAAACGAGTCCGGGGTCACATTGACCACGCCCATAACCAGGCAGCGGGACCGGACCGGCAGGCGCTGCGTAACCTCCGGCTGAGCGTCCCCTGTCATACAGCACAATCTACGGCCAGCGCCAGAGCGGACCGTCCGCCAGGTCATGGCGGCCAGCGCGCTACGGAGAGAGCGTTTTATCTCCGCGCATATTTTCCGGCGGTCTCGGCGGTTCAGGGCGGATTGTGCGCTGGCGCTGGGACGACGCCAGCATCCGCCGCCTCAGCCGGCCCAGGCCCATCCTGCGGGCGATTCGCCGGATTTCGAACGACGGCCACACCACGAATGCCTCGGCCTCAAGTGCGGCCAGCCCGACCCTGGGAGCGTCCATCGTGCCGGGGAAGACGACGAACCTTGGCACCCAGCTCGGATTGAACTTGGCGTTGAACTTGTACAGCGACTCGATCTGGAACCAGCGGGACATGAAGAGCAGGATGCGACGCCAGGCCTTCAGCACGGGCCCCGCCCCGATGCGCTCGCCTCGTTCCAGGGCCGCGCGGAACATGGCGAAGTTCAGCGATATCTGCTTCACCCCGAGATCGGCCGAGTGCTTGATGGCCTCGACGATCATGAAGTCGTTCAGCCCTGGCGCCGCCGAGCGGTCCCGGCGCATGAGGTCGAGCGACAGGCCGTCCTCGCCCCAGGGCACGAAGTGCAGCAGGGCGCGGAGAGCACCGTCCTGGCTCGCGGTGGCGATGACGCACCGCTCGTCGCCCGGGCCGCCCACCCGGCCGAGGGCCATCGACCAGCCGCGCTCGATCGGGCTGCCGCGCCAGGTGTCCGCCACCCGGTTCAGGCGGCCGAGCTCCTGCGGCGTGACGTCCTCAATCCGCCTGACCTCCGCCACGTAGCCCTGCTTGGCAACGCGGTTGTGCATCTGCCGGACGTTGCGCATGGACCGGCCCTGGAGGGTGAAGTCGGCCACGCTCACGATCGCCTCGTCGCCGAGCTCGAGCGCGGTCAGCTGGCCCTCGCGGCACCAGACCTCGGCGCCAAGCTCGCTGCAGCCCATAACTGCCGGGACCCACGCGTGAATGGCGGCCTCTTCCAGGAACGCCTGGATGGCTCCTGGCCACGCCTCCGGGTCGCCGATAGGGTCGCCGCTCGCGAGCATGACGCCCGAGATCACCCGGTAGCCGATGCAGGCCTTGCCTGACGGCGACCAGATCACGTTCTTGTCCTGGCGCAGGATGAAGTAGCCAAGCGAGTCCTGCTCGCCGTGGCGGTCAAGCAGGTCCCGCATGCGGGCGAGGTCAGCCGGGCCGATCCGGCACGTACGGCGGGCCGGGCGCAGGAACATGAACGCGGCGACAACAAGAGTGAACAGGCCGAGCCCGAAGGTGACGAAGGCGAAATGGTCGGTCCGGCTCGCGGAGTTGAACTCGACCGGCCCGGAGAATCCGACCGAGCTCATGACGACGGACTGGACCCGCTGCCACGGGCTGTAGTCCTGCCGCAGCCCGCGGCTCACCGACAGGTAGGCGAGGCCGATCAGCACGTCGGCCACGATCAGGTAGCAGAGCACCCACAGCGCGCGCAGCCTCGACCGCCGCTCGCCGATGGCGTAGAACTCCCGCCGGAACCAGATCAGCGCAACGATGAGGAGCGCGGAGACGATGGCAGGTACCGGCCGTGCCGCCCGCCTCGGACCATCGGGGTCGATGCTGTAGAGAATGTAGCCGAGCGCCGTATGCGTGACGAGGCCGCCGACCAGCAGCGCGAGCGCTGCCTCCCAGGCTCGCCGTTTCCGGCGCCGCAGGCCGTGCGAGACCATGAGCAGCAGGAGGCCGATAATGACGTCGGCGGTCCTGGTGATGCTGCCGATGTAGTCCAGGCCTTTGAGCCGGTGCTGGGTCAGGCCGGGCGCGATGCCCTCGAAAATAAAGTCGATGCCGATGAGGAACGACATGAGGCCCGCGACCAGCGGCACCCAGCGCCGCTGCTGGCGGCGGTCGGCAGCGCGGACGGACAGCAGTTCAGGCGACTGCTCGTCGTCACCGGTTATGGGCTCTGCCGGGCCTGGCCCGCTCTGATCTGTCATCTCGGACAAGTAGGTCAAGCCCCTGCTCACGGGGCATCAGCGTAGTCATCGCCAGCCGGCAGCGGAGGCAAACCCAGCTTATTGGACTAAGCCCCTGCTCACCTGCTGCCGGTGAGCAGGCTCATCGCCTCGGCTCTGGTGCTCCTGGAACTGAGGAAACACCCGCGAACTGCTGAGGTTACCGTTTTCGCTCCGGGCTTGCGCACGCCGCGCATGGACATGCACAAATGTTCGGCCTCGATTATCACGACCACGCCACGCGGATCGAGGGTCTCCATCAGCGCGTCGGCGATCTGACTCGTCATGCGCTCCTGTACCTGCGGCCGCCGGGCGTAGACGTCCACCAGTCTCGCCAGCTTCGACAGACCCGTTATCTGGCCCTTCTCGTTCGGGATGTACCCGACATGTGCCCGGCCGAAGAACGGCACGAGGTGGTGCTCGCAGGTCGAGTAGAGCTCGATGTCGCGTACGAGCACCATCTCGTCGTGATCCGCGTCGAAAACCGTAGTGAGTACGTCCGCCGGTCGCATGCCAAGACCGGCGAACTGCTCCGCGTACGCGCGCGCGACTCTGGCCGGCGTGTCCCGCAGTCCGTCTCGCTCCGGGTCCTCGCCGATGGCCAGGAGGATCTCCCTGACGGCCCGCTCAATGCGCGGCAGGTCGAACTCCTGGCTCAACGCTCCTCGCCGTCGGAACTGCCGTCACCAGAACCGCCGAACGGGCGGTTGTCCCCGCCGAACGGCCGGTTGTCCCCGCCAAGCGGGGTGCCCCCACCGAGCGGGCTCCCGCCACCGAGCGGACTGGTGCCGAAGCTGGGCGGGGGCGGGGCATCCGGCGGTGCCGACGGCGGCTGCGCGGATGACGGCGGTGTTGACGAGGGCGGTGCTGATGAAGGCGGAGCTGATGAAGGCGGTGCTGATGAAGGCAATGCCGCACTCGACGCCTGCCCGTTGCCGAGCGACGAAGAGTTGCTGCCGTCCGACGGCCCGGTCAGCGCCAGCTCCTTGGGCGTCAGCACCGGCGGCCGGTCCGACGGGAGCCGCTTGCCGTAGCCGGTGTAGGAGCCGCGGGTCGGCCGGATGTGCACCGGGGCGAAGATCTGCAGGACCTGGTCCCGGGACAGGGTCTCGTGCTCCAGCAGCTGCAACACCAGGTGGTCGAGCACGTCGCGGTACTGGGCCAGGACCTCCCAGGCCTCGTCGTGCGCGGACTCGATCAGCCTGCGGACCTCGTCGTCGATCGCCGAGGCAATCTCCTCGGAGTAGTCGCGCGCGTGCGACATCTCGCGGCCAAGGAACGGCTCACCGTCGCCGCTGCCGAACTTCCGCGCGCCCAGGCGCTCACTCATGCCGTACTCGGTGATCATGCCGCGTGCGATCTGCGAGGCCTTCTCGATGTCGTTGGCCGCGCCGGTCGTCGGCTCGTGGAACACCAGCTCCTCGGCGGTCCGCCCGCCCAGCAGCATGGCCAGCTGGTCCATCATCTCGGCGCGGCTGACCAGGAACTTGTCCTCGGCCGGCGCCGCCGCCGTATACCCGAGCGCGCGGCCGCGCGGGATGATAGTGATCTTGTGAACGGGATCGGCGTGCGGCATCGCGTGGCCCACCAGGGCGTGACCGCCCTCGTGGTAGGCGATGATCTTCCGCTCCTTCTCCGACAGCAGCACGCTCTTGCGCTTCGGGCCGGCCGTGACCCGGTCAATGGCTTCCTCAAGCGAGGACATCTGAATCTGGGTCTCGTTGAACCGCGCAGTCAGCAGTGCGCCCTCGTTGATCACGTTGGCCAGGTCGGCGCCGGTGAAGCCGGGCGTACGCCGGGCGATCATATCGAGGTCCACATCGGGCCCGAACGGCTTGCCGCGCGCGTGCACCCGCAGGATGCCCTTGCGCCCGGCCAGGTCCGGCTGGGCGACGACGATCTGGCGGTCGAAGCGGCCCGGACGCAGCAGCGCGGGGTCGAGGATGTCCGGCCGGTTGGTCGCGGCAATCACGATGACGCCGCCCTTGGTGTCGAAGCCGTCCAGCTCGACGAGCAGCTGGTTCAGCGTCTGCTCACGCTCGTCGTGGCCGCCGCCGAAGCCAGCGCCACGGTGCCGGCCGACGGCGTCGATCTCGTCGACGAAGACGATCGCCGGAGCGTTCGCCTTCGCCTGCTCGAACAGGTCGCGAACCCGGGAGGCGCCGACTCCGACGAACATCTCGACGAAATCGGAGCCGGAAATCGAGTAGAACGGAACGCCGGCTTCCCCGGCGACGGCCCTGGCCAGGAGCGTCTTACCGGTTCCGGGCGGACCGTAAAGCAGCACGCCCTTGGGGATCTTGGCGCCGATGGCCTGGAACTTGCCCGGAGCCTGGAGGAATTCCTTGATCTCCTGCAGTTCCTCGATGGCCTCATCGGCCCCGGCCACGTCGGCGAACGTCGTCTTGGGCGTGTCCTTGGTGATCAGCTTGGCCTTGGACTTACCGAAGTTCATGACGCGAGAGCCGCCGCCCTGCATCTGGTTCAGGAACACCAGGAAGAGCAGGAAGATGATCAGGAACGGCAGGTAGCTGAAGATCAGCGCCCAGAACGAGTTGCCCTTCGGAACCTTGACGTCATAGACGCCCTGGGGCAGCGTGCCGTTCTGCACTTCCTTCTGCAGCGTGTCAGCCAGCTGGAGGCCCTGCGAGCCAACCCAGGAGGCTTCCTCGTTCTGGCCGGACTTGGTGGTCAGCTGGATCGTCTGGTTGACGTCGGTCAGCGTGACCGATTTCACGTTGCCCGAGTTGATCGCGGCAACGGCGGTAGAGGTCGAGACCTGCTTGTATTCCGTGCCCGTGTTGACGAGCTTGTACAGGATCACAAGGATCACGACGACAAAGAGGATGGCCAGTAGCCAGCCGCGGAAAATGCGCTTCAGATCCATCGATGAACGGCCCACAGGTCCGGCCAGTCCCTCCTGACGAGCCTCGTGCCCCGCCGGTTACGCGGCAAGGCTACCTTTTGCGTTCCAGCGCGATTGCGCGGCTAATTCTTCCCGGAACGTAGCTACGGGAATACTCGACGGTACACCGCACAAGCATTTGCTGACACGCAGCCGGCCGCACAGGGGCAGTGGCAGCCGTCTCACGCCTCTTACCCAGGTTAACGAATTTAACGTGTGTTCCGGTTCCCGCGCGCACGTGGCGCTGGCCTGGACTGCCACGGGCCCCTACGGCTGCCGGTAGACGTGCTCGGCGAGCGTCCCGACGAACGGCAGATTCCGGTATCGCTCGGCGTAATCCAGTCCGTACCCGATGACAAACTCATCAGCTATATCAAACCCGGTGTACGCCACGTCCACGTTCATTCGCGCCGATCCCGGCTTTCGCAGCAGCACGCAGACCTGGACGGAAGCGGGCCCGCGGGACTTCAGGTTGCCTAGCAGCCACGACAGCGTGAGACCGGAGTCCACGATGTCCTCGACCACGAGCACATTCTTGCCGCTGATGTCGGTGTCGAGGTCCTTCAGGATCCGCACGACGCCGGATGACTTCGTACCCGAGCCGTAAGACGAGATCGCCATCCAGTCCATGTGCACCGGCAGGTGCATGGCTCGGGCCAGATCGGCCATCACCATGACCGCGCCCTTGAGGACGCCTACCAGGAGCAGTTCGCGATCAGCGTAATCGGCATCGATCTGGGCGGCGAGCTCAGCGATGCGCTCACTGAGCTGCTCGGAGGTGATCAGGACCTGTTTGAGGTCGGTCCCCATGTCACTCGCGTCCACCCTGACCCTCCGATCTCCCGGTAGTGAAGAGCAGCCTGCCATAACGGCGCTGGGCCCGGATACCGCCGGGCAGGTCGATCCAGCGCTGCCCGCGCCACTGGATCACGAGCTGGTCCAGGCTGGCGACGTGCCGCTCGGCGAGCGCGCCGGCCGGGCAGCCGGCGGCCAGGGCCGCCGTCCGCAGGATGCGATGCCGGACGGCCGGGGGCAGCGGGGCGAGCGCCTCGACGGGCCAGCCGGGCTGCGCGTCGGCCGGGACCGGCAAACTGGCCCCGGAAGCACTGGCGGGCGGGCCGCCGGCCGCGTCCGCCGCCAGGATCCTGGCCGCCTCGGCGGCGGCCAGGTCGTCGAGCGCGTCCGCGTCGGCCCGGAGCAGGGCGGCGGTACGGGCCAGCGCCTCGGCCACGCCGGGCCCGAGGGCAGTCTCCAGGGCCGGCACGAGCTCGTTCCTGACCCGGACCCTGGTGAACGACACGTCCTCGTTCTGCGGGTCGTCCCACGGGCACAGCCCGAGTGCCTCGCAGGCCGCGCGGGCCTGGGCTCTTCGCAGCCCGAGCAGCGGCCGCAGGTAAAACCCGCTCCGGCTCGCCATGCCCGCGAGCGATCGCGCACCTGACCCGCGCGCCAGCCCGAGCAGCACGGTCTCGGCCTGGTCGTCGAGGGTGTGCCCGAGCAGGATCGCAGCCGCGCCCGTCGCCCGGGCGGCGCCGTCGAGCGCCGAGTACCTGGCCGCACGCGCCGCGGCCTCCGGGCCGGATCGGGGCGGGCGGGCCACCTCGACCGCAATGGACAGGGCGGGATCGAGCCCGAGGCCGGTCATCGTCGCCGCCACACGGCTGGCGATCTGCGCCGAGCCGTCCTGGAGGCCGTGGTCGATGACTACGCCGCCGGCCCGCAGCCCGGCACGCGGGGCCTCGAAGGCGGCGGCAGCAGCGAGGGCGAGTGAGTCGGCACCGCCCGAGCACGCCACCAGGATCAGGTCGTCAGGAGCCAGCCCGCCGAGGCATTCCCGGACGGCGCGCCGCGCGGCGGCGACGGCCGGGTGCGGGCCCACCGGGACGGCGGGGGCTCAGTCCGCGGAGCCGAGCGCCGCGGTCCCGCCTACGCGCTCCAGCCAGCGCGTCGGGGTCGTCAGCTCGTCCCTGGTCGGAAGCGTCTCCGGCGAGGTCCAGACCTTGTTGAAGGTCGCCATCCCGGCCTCGGAGACAACTGCCGAGACGAAGCGCGAGCCCTGCTCGTACTGCTTCATCTTCAGGTCGATGCCGAGGATCCTCCTGATCGCCTGCTCGATCCGGCCAGCCGAGCCACGCCGGGCGCTGAACTTCGCCCTGATCTCCGCGACGGACGGAACGACGCTCGGTCCGACCGCGTCCATGACGTAGTCGCCATGGCCCTCGACCAGCGTCATCACGCTGGTCATCTTGTCGAGGATCTCCCGCTGCCTGGGGCTCTGGATGGCCTCGATGAGGCTCTCGCCGTCGCCACCACGGACCGACTGGCCGACGGCATCGGCGGCCGCCCGGAGCCGGTCGTAGATCGAGGCCGGGTCCAGCTCGGAGGCCAGCAGGAAGTCGGTCATCAGCTCCTGCACGTACGGCCGCAGCCACGGCACCGAGGTGAACTGGGTGCGGTGCGTCTCCTCATGCAGGCAGACCCAGCGGCGGAAGTCGTGGGGGTTGACGTCAAGCTCACGCTCGATCATGACGATGTTGGGCGCGACCAGGGTCAGGCGCCCGGCGGGTGCCTCCTTGCCGGGCGCGTCCGGGTCCGGGGGCAGGAAGAGCTCATACTGCCCGAGCACGCGACTGGCCAGGTAGGCCAGTATCAGGCCGGCCTGCATGCCGGTGACCCGCGACCCCACGGCCGTGATGACCGAGCCCGGCTGCGGCATGCCGCTGTTCTCGGTCATCCGCTGGACCAGCGGGTCGAACACGACCCGGAATCCATCGACGTTGGCCCGGATCCAGCCCGCCCGGTCCACGACCGCGACGTTGCCGTCGTCGGCCGAGCCCTGCAGGCCAGTCAGCGTGCGTACCGGCTCGGCCACCGAAGAGGCAAGCTGCCGCAGCTCGGCGACCACCTTCCTCGCCTCGGCCATGCTGACCTGCGGACCTGGCCGGACCCAGCGAACCCCGGTGGCGGTAGCTACCTGCCAGTCGATCATCTGCGTGCTGCTCACCCCTCCACCGTACGTGGATACGGGCGCCAGCGTCCTGCCGGGCCGTCGCCGGGTGCGGCAAGATCTACCGGCAGCCGCAGCCAGCCAGCGTGTTGGCGATGCCGGCGAGGCCCGCTCCGGCCGCGTTCAGGCCAGGCAGGTTCCCGGCCATGACCGCGAACGACAGGAGCTGGCCATCGCGAGCGGCCGCGATGCCAGTCAGCGCGATGACGTTCGACAAGTTCCCGGTCTTGGCCCTCACCGTGCCGAGCGCGGGGCCGCCGCCGCCCCAGAACGGATTCGCTGCGCCCGGCGCGAGCGTGCCGGAGAACCCGTAGACCGGCAGGCCGGTCAGCGCTGAGCGCAGCTGCGGCTGCCTGGCCGCCAGACCGACGACCTGTACCAGCGCGGCCGGCGTGATGCGGTCATCGGGCGACAGCCCGCTGCCGTCGTTCAGGCTGATGCCGCTCACCCCGAGGGAGGCGAGCACCTTCTCCTCGGCGGATGCGGCGCCGGTAAAGGAAGCCGGGTCACCCAGCGCGAGCGCCACATGCCGGGCCACGTTCTCGGCGATGACGTTGTTGCTTTCCTCCAGCATCCACTGGATTACCTGCGACAGCGGCGGCGAGCTGACGCTGGCCAGGGTCGTTGCCCCGGCCGGAGCCTTCGCGGTCGCAGGCGCGCCCTTGACCACGATGCCATCGGCCCGCAGGAACGCCGCGAACGCACCCGCCGCCTGGCCGGCCGGATCGGTGGAACGGGGCCGGTAGTTGCCGGGGTCGTCGGCATCCTCGGGCTTACCGGCCGTGGTCAGCCGGCCCTGGTCCACCTCGAGCGAGGTGATGGCCGAGACATCACCCTCAGTCACGTACCGCGCGGGCCAGCCAACCGCCAGGCCCGGTCCGGTGTACAGCGACGTGTCGTAGCCCAGGTGCACGCTGGCGACGCCGCGTTCCCGCAAGACGGCCGCCGTGGACTTCGCGAGCTCCTGCAGCGTCGCGGGCTGGGGATAATCCCCGGCCGGGGCCGGCCCGGCGGCGAGCGTCGGATCGCCGCCGCCAACCAGGATGATGCGGTCCGGCCTGGTGCCCGTGACGACCGTCGTGTGAAACCGGGCCGACGGCCCGAGCACGTGCAGCGCGGCGACGGCGGTCGCGAGCTTCGTCGTCGAGGCCGGCGCGAATCCGGTGCTCGCATTCTGCGAGTACAGCACCTGTCCGGTCTCGAGGTCGGTGACGAGCATGCCGAAGTCCGAGCCAAGGTCTCCCGATCCCAGCACGGGCGAGAGCGCCCGGGTGAGGCCGCTCATGGTGACTCCCGGTGCGACCGACGAGGCGCCGGTCACCGTTCCCAGCACCTGGCCGGAGGTCGTCAGCGGCAGCGCGACGATGCGGGCCGGCCGCCAGAGCGCCAGCCGGGCCGGAAGCAGCCGGGTGACCGTGACCCCCGCGCCGATCGTGAACGCGCACAGCAGGGCGGTAGCTGCCACTGCGAGGCGACTGACCCGGCGCAACCGCTGGCTCCCTTTCTCATCCGACTTGCCGTCCCCGCCCCTGCGTCTTAGCGCACTGATGCCAGACTCAGCTAGACAAGCGGAGTACGCCAGCGCGCCTTGGGAGCGGAACGTGGAGTTCGACGTAGTAATCGAGATCCCGAAGGGGCAGCGTAACAAGTACGAGATGGATCACGAGACAGGCCGGATCCGCCTGGACCGGATGCTGTTCACCTCGACGCGCTATCCGGCCGACTATGGCTTCGTCGAGGACACGCTGGCCGACGATGGCGACCCGCTGGACGCGCTGGTCCTGCTGGATGAGCCGACCTTTCCTGGCTGCCTGATCAAGAGCCGGGCGATCGGCATGTTCCGGATGCGGGACGAGAAGGGCATGGACGACAAGATTTTGTGCGTGGCGGCCACAGATCCGCGGATGGCGCATCTGCGCGATATAACCGATGTATCAGACTTCGACCTGCTGGAGATCCAGCACTTCTTCGAGGTCTACAAGGCGCTCGAGCCTGGCAAGGAGGTCGTGCCGGCCACCTGGGTCGACCGCGAGGCGGCCGAAGCCGAGATCGAGGTCTCCCGGCGGCGACTGGAGGCTAGCCCGCACGGCTGATCTCTGGGTGACCTGCCGCCGAAATGGGCACTAGAGGGTAATGGTGATGGGTCGAGGAGGAGCCATGGTTCACGCCGACGACGCGCTGAGCGAGGCCCCGCTGTTCGATGCGCTCAGCCCGGAGGACTCGCAGGCGCTGCGGGCAAAGGTCCTGGTCGTCAGGCTCAACCGCGGCGAGCGGCTCTTCTCTGAGGGCGACGCCGGCGACAAGCTCTACATCATTCTGAGCGGCAAGATCAAGCTGACCAAGGCCTCTGTGGACGGCCGTGAGAACCTGCAGAGCGTCCACGGCCCAGGCGAGATGTTTGGCGAGCTGTCCCTGTTTGATCCGGTTCCGCGGACTGCGAGCGCGACCGCGATCACCGATACCGAGCTGGCCGGCCTGGCCCACGACGACGTGCGGGCGTGGCTGTCGAGCCGGCCCGAGGTCTCCATGCACCTGCTGCAGGCGCTGGCCCAGCGCCTGCGCCGGATCAATGAGGTCAAGGCCGACCTGGTGTTCACCGACGTGCCCGGTCGGGTCGCGAAGGCCCTGCTTGACCTGGAGGAGCGCTTCGGCGTGCCGACCCCCGACGGGATCCAGGTCAATCACGACCTCACCCAGGAGGAACTCGCGCAGCTGGTCGGCGCGTCCCGCGAGACGGTGAACAAGGCCCTGGCCGACTTCGCGGCGCGCGGCTGGATTCAGCTGGCAGCCAAGTCGGTCCTGATCGTCGACAACGACCGCCTGCGCAAGCGCGCGCGCTAGAGCTCGACCCCCGGCGGCAGGCCGCCGCGAGCCCTCAGGTATTCGAGCTGCGCCCGGACCGACCACTCCGCGAACGGCCACAGCGCCTTGTCGATCTCCGCGTAGACCCTGGCCACGATCTCGGCCAGCGTCCGGTCGCCGGCGTCGAGGGCACGGCGCACCTCGGCGAGGCGCTCGGCCCGGTGGGTCAGGTAGTAATCCAGCGTCCCGGGCGCGTCCGGCAGCATCGGCCCGTGGCCGGGCAGGAGCGCCCGCACATCGTGTTCGTCGGCCAGCGCCCGGAGCACGTGCAGTGAGTCCAGGTAGTCGGCCAGGTTGCCGTCGGTGCCGATGACCGTGGTGCCCCGGCCGAGTACGGTGTCGCCGGTCAGCACCGCGCCGTCCGCTGGCAGGAAGAGGCAGACCGAGTCGGTGGTGTGGCCAGGCGTCGCGATGACCCGCAGCTCGCAGCCTCCGGCGGTCACCACGTCCCCGCCGGCCAGGCCCTCGCTGCCGAGGCGGTATTCGGGGTCAACGGCGCGGACGGGCGCGCCGGTGAGCTCGGCCAGCCTGGCCGCGCCCGCCGAGTGGTCCTCGTGCCGGTGCGTGAGCACGATCTGGGTGATGTGCTGGCCGCGAGCTGCCGCAGTCGCCGTCACCCGCTGCAGGTGCCCCTCGTCGAGCGGCCCGGGATCCACCGCGATCGCGGCCACGGCGTCCGGCTCGGCGATCAGCCACGTGTTCGTGCCGTCCAGCGTCATCATCGACGGGTTCGGGGCGAGCACGCAGAACGCCCGGCCGGTGCCGGAGCCGTCGACCGGACCGTGCGGCTGGTGGCCAGGCTCGGCGGTCATGCCGGGTACTGGCGGATACCGGGGACGGTCAGCCAGACCGCTCCCTCGCGCATCTGCACCTCGGGGATGATCGGCGCCACCTCCCGCGGACCCGCCAGCGCGGCGTCCAGGTCGCCGCAGGCCGCCAGCTCGGTCAGCGAGACCATGGTCGGCGGCATCAGCGCGAGCTCCCGGCGGCGGCCGGCCGCCAGCGCCTCGTCGGGCTCGATCCAGGCCACCGCCGAGGCCTCGCCGCCTACGTCCCTGGTCCGCTGGCCCGCGGGCAGCGCGGCGGCGAAGAACCGGGTGTCGAACCGGCGGGGCTCGATGACCGGCGTGATCCACCGCGACCACGGCCGGAGCAGATCCGCGCGCAGCACCAGCCCGCGCCGGCCGAGCAGCTCGGCCAGCGACACCGAGTGGTCCAGCAGCGCCTGCCGGTCGGCCTCCCATTCATCGCTGGTCGTGTCGTCCACGACCGAGTCGGCCGACGGGCCTGCGAGCAGCACGCCGGACTCCTCGAAGGTCTCCCTGACCGCCGCGCACACCAGCGCCCGGGCCAGCTCCGGCGGCGCGTCGAAGACGCGCCCCCACTCCTGCGCGTCCGGGCCGGTCCAGGCGACCTGCTCGTCGGCATCCCGCGGATCCACCGAGCCGCCGGGGAAGACCATCGCGCCCGGCGCGAATGCCATCGACGGCTTGCGGCGCAGCATGTAGACCTTGAGTGCACCGGAGCCAGCGGTCCGCAGCAGCATCACGGTCGCGGCGTCGCGGGGAGTCGCCGGCGTCTTCTCGCCCGAGATGAACTCGCGCGCCCTGTCCGCCACCTGATCCGGCAGCCGGATCGATGCCGCCTCGCCCGGCACGCTAGTCCCTGATCTCGGCGATCAGCTCGACCTCGACCGGCGCATTGCGCGGCAGCACGGCCATCCCGACGGCGCTGCGCGCATGCTTGCCTGCCTCGCCGAAGACCTCGAGCAGCAGCTCGCTGGCTCCGTTCACGACCAGTGCCTGGTCGGTGAAGTCGGGTGCGCTCGCGACGAAGCCGGTCACCTTGACGATCCGCTTGATGCCCGCCAGCCCGCCGCTGACCGAGGCCGCGGCGGCCAGCGCGTTGAGCGCGCAGGTACGGGCCAGCGCGCTGGCCTCGGCGGTGCCGACCTCGGCCCCGACTTTCCCGGTCGCGACCAGCTGCCCGTCGGCCACCGGCAGCTGACCGGCGGTGTAGACCATGTTGCCGGTGCGGACCGCGGGAACGTACGCGGCCAGCGGCGCGACCACCTCGGGCAGCGTGAGCCCGAGCGCGCTCAGCCGAGCCTCCGGATCGCTCATTCCTTGACTCGCTTCAGGTAGGCAACAAGCTGCTCGGCGTTCGGACCGGGCACGACGGCGACGAGCTCCCAGCCGTCATCGCCCCAGTTATCGAGAATCTGCTTGGTGGCGTGCACTAGCAGTGGCACGGTTGCGTACTCCCATTTCGCCATAGCGGAACCATACAGCCGTGCCACCCGCCGCCTACGGCGTCGGTATCGCCGTGCTGCGACCCCGCCCGGGTCAGGATTCGGCCTTGTCGGCCTCCTCGGCCGGCGCGGCAGCCTCGTTCCCGTTCGCAGTGCTCGCGCCCGCAGTGCTTGCGGTCGCGGCGTTGGATCCGGCGTTCGCCTCCGGAGTCAGCCCCGCAGGCTCGGGCTCGGCCGCCGCGGCCTCGCTCGCCGGCGCTGTCGCGGCCAGCTCGGCTGCCGATAGCTCGCGCGGCTGCGGCCCGGGCGCGTTGACGCCGGGTACCGCGATGCCGGCCGCCGCCACTGAGCCGAGCTGCTCCTCTGCCACCGCCACCGCCTTGTTGCCGGACTCGATCAGCTTCTTGAGCCCTTCGTCGCCAGAGGTGGGAGTCATCTTGTCGAAGAACCGCAGCAGCTCGACCGGGATCGGCATGACCAGCGTGCTGTTCTTCTCGGCCGCGACCTCAGTCACGGTCTGCAGCAGCCGGAGCTGGAGCGCGGCGGGATCGCGCGACATCGTGTTGGCCGCCGCGGCCAGCCGCTGCGAGGCCTGGAACTCGCCGTCCGCGGTGATGATCCGGGCCAGCTTCTCCCGCTCGGCCTCGGCCTGGCGGGCCATCGACCGCTTCATGCTCTCGGGCAGCGACACATCCTTGACCTCGACCCGCTCGACCCGGACGCCCCACGGGCCCTCGGTCGGCTCGTCGATGATCCGGCGGAGCTCCCGGTTCACGGTGTCACGGTCGGACAGCAGCTGCTGCAGATCTGACTGGCCGATGATCGACCGCAGCGAGGTCTGCGACTGCTGGGAGATCGCGAACATGTAGTTCTGCACGTTGATGGTCGCCTTGACCGGGTCAACCACCCGGAAGTAGACGACCGCATCCACCCGGACGCTGACGTTGTCCTTGGTGATGCCCTCCTGCGCTGGCACGGCCATGGCGATGATCTGCATGTTGACCTTCTGCAGACGATCGATGACCGGAACGATCATGGCCAGGCCAGGGCCTCTCGTCCCGGCAAGCTTGCCGTACCGGAAGACGATGCCCTGCTCGAACTGCTGCACAACCCGAACCGAGCGGCCCGCCGTGATAAGCCCGAGAACGACGAGGATCACTACGACGATGATTACGGCTTCCATGGCAAATCATCCCTTTCGGCCCCAAGCTGCGACCTTATGAGACTCAGCGTAGTGACATCCGGGCGCTGCGCCATAGTGAGGCAGGTCTCACTCATGCCACACCCAGGTCTCGGGGCGGCGGCGGCCAGCCAAATGTCTCGCTGCCCCGGCGGCCTTCCAGGGCCTCCCGCGCGGATAACCTCCAATCGTGGCTACGCGTGACACCGACTGGGACGGCGTCCGACTGCACGTCGTGACCGGGAAGGGTGGCACCGGCAAGACGACGGTCGCCGGGGCGCTTGCCCTGGCCCTCGCCTCGGGCGGCAAGAAGGTGCTGCTCATGGAGGTCGAGGGCCGCCAGGGCATCGCGCAGCTCTTCGACGTGCCGCCGCTGCCCTACGCCGAGCGCCGGATCGCGGTCGCCCCCGCCAGCCCGTCCGGCCCGGGCATCCAGGGCGGCCAGGGCGGAGACGTGTACGCCCTGGTCGCCGACGCGGAGTCGGCGCTGGTGGAGTACCTCGAGATGTTCTACAGCTTGCGGCACGCGGGCACCGCGCTGACCAAGCTCGGGGTCATGGACTTCGCCACCACGATCGCACCCGGGCTGCGCGACGTGCTGCTGACCGGCAAGGCGGCCGAGGCGGTCCGGCGGAAGGACTCCGGCCGCGGGCGGGCTTACGACGCCGTCGTGATGGACGCGCCGCCTACCGGCCGGATCGGGCGGTTCCTTAACGTCACCGCCGAGGTGTCTGGCCTCGCCAAGGTCGGGCCGATCCGGGGTCATGCCGACACCGTGCAGAGCGTGATCCGCTCGCCGCAGACCGCGGTGCACTTCGTGACCGTCCTGGAAGAGATGCCAGTCCAGGAGACGCTCGACGGCATCGCCGAGCTCCGGGCCCTGGACGGCATCCGGCCGGGCGGCGTGATCGTCAACATGGCGCGGCCGCTCGCCCTGGCCGACGATGAGCTGGCCGCCGCGGCGGAGGGCATGCTCGACACCGGCCAGCTGGCGCTCGGCCTGAAGGCGGCCGGCCTCGATGATGTGCCGGCGCTGACCGCCGGCCTCGCCACCGAGCTGTGCGAGCAGGCCGGGACCGCCCTCGCCCAGGACGTGCAGCTCCAGCGGCTGGCCGACGCCGGCCAGCCGTGCTACACGCTGCCGTGGATCCCCCACGGAATGGACCTGGCTGGCCTCTACCGCCTCGCCGCCGCGCTGCGAAGTCAGGGGGCAGCCTGATGACGCAGGCCCCGACGGTCCTGGACGTCGACCGGCTCATCGACGATCGCCGCATCCGGATCCTGGTCTGCTGCGGCTCTGGCGGCGTCGGCAAGACCACGACCGCGGCGGCCATCGGGCTGCGCGCCGCCGAGCGCGGGCGCCGGGTGGTGGTGCTCACCGTCGACCCGGCCCGGCGCCTCGCGCAGTCGATGGGCCTGACGTCGCTGGACAACACCCCGCGCCCGGTCCCTGGCGTGCAGGCGGGCAGCGCCGGAAGTCTGCACGCGATGATGCTGGACATGAAGCGGACCTTCGACGAGATCGTCGAGGCGCACGCCGATCCTGACCGGGCCGCTCAGATCCTGGCCAACCCCTTCTACCAGTCCCTCTCGTCGAGCTTCGCCGGCACGCAGGAGTACATGGCCATGGAGAAGCTCGGGCAGCTGCGCCGGGCGGAGGAATGGGACCTCATCGTCGTCGATACCCCGCCCAGCCGGTCAGCCCTTGACTTCCTCGACGCACCGCAGCGCCTCGCCCGGTTCCTCGACGGCCGGCTGCTGCGCCTGCTCATTGCCCCGGCCAAGGTCGGCGGCCGGGCCTACATGCGGGTGCTGAACGCCGGCTTCGGCGTGGTCACCGGCGTGCTGACCAAGATCCTCGGTACTCAGGTACTCAGGGACGTCCAGACGTTCGTGTCCGCCCTCGACACCATGTTCGGCGGATTCCGGGAACGAGCTGACTACACCTACCAACTGCTGCGCGCGCCGGGCACCGCGTTCCTTGTCGTCGCGGCGCCCGAACCGGACGCGCTGCGCGAGGCTTCTTACTTCGTGGAACGACTCGACGAGGAGCGCATGCCGCTCGCCGGGCTGATCCTCAACCGGGTGCAACGACCCCCGGCCGCGCACCTGTCGGCCGCCAGGAGCGTGGCCGCGGCCGAGACGCTGGAGGCTGGCGCGCCAGCGGCTTACCCGCTCGCCATCGCCGCGCTTCGCCTGCACGCCGAGCGAATGCAGCAGGCCGCCGTGCAGCGGCGCGTCGCCGAGCACTTCACCGCGGCGCACCCGCTGGTGCCGGTCGCCGAGGTGCCGGCCCAGCCGGACGACATTCACGACCTGGACGGGCTGCGCCGGATCGGCGAGGCATTCGCTGCCGTAAATGGCAGTGAGTAACCCATCCGTTACTGGCAGTTAGATTCGCGCATCATGCGGACAGGGAGATGAATATCTCCTTCTCGCGGACGCGCGACTATTCGACGGGAGGCGCGCTTGCCGAACGGCGTTAGTCAGCTGGCGACGAGCTCGTCGCCGCTGCGCTCGTAATGGTTGCGAGCGTTCTCCAGCAGATCGCGCCAGGAGGTGACGTCGGGCCGGCGGCGCAGCAGTGCGCGGCGCTCCCGCTCGGTCATGCCTCCCCACACACCAAACTCAATGCGATTGTCGAGGGCGTCGGCGAGGCACTCGGTCCTCACCGGGCAGCCACGGCAGATCAGCTTGGCCCGGTTCTGCGCCGCGCCCTGGACGAAGAGCTCGTCAGGGTCAGTTCCCTTACACGCGGCACGCGCAGTCCAGTCCGTGATCCACATCTGGCCCAGCTCCTCCGATCGTCACGCCCGGGTGCTGGTGATCACGCCCGGGTGGCGTTCAGTTGCGGTCCGGAGCCGACTGTTGGCGACCGGCTCCGGTGAGTGATGGTCGCGGAAGAGTAACTTACGGAAGTCCGGCGCGCAGCGCTAGACCCCAGCGGGCCCATTTCCTGAATAGCTCTCTTGGGCTATACAGACATGCGAAAGAAGTAGCTAGACTGTAGCGCTTCGGTCGGGCCGTCCTGACGGGACCGATTTTGCCGGGTGATCGCGGATAAAGCGACCCGCTCCTGCGGCCCTATGGCTGGTTACTGCCGATGCAGCGTAGCCTGGGCGGGTGCAAAATCCCTGGCGCCGCGCCGGCGCGATCTATGGCACCGTAGCCATGCTCGTCATCATGACCGTGGTGGCGGCCCTGCTCGTGGCCGGGATCACGCTGCCACTGGTCGGCATTACCGGGATCGCGACACGCGACGCCGCCGACACCTTCAACAACCTCCAGGTGGGCGCGCTCGGCACGCCGCCGGCCCGGTCGGCGATGTATGACAGCGAGGGCCAGGTCATCGCCTATTTCTACCCGAATAATGTCTACCGCGTCCCGGTCAGCTACAACCAGATCGCCCCGGTCATGCGCAACGCGATCGTGGCGATCGAGGACAACACCTTTTATAACGAGGGCGCGCTCGACTTCCGCGGTACGGTCCGGGCGATGGTCAGCGACGCCGAGGGGAGCGAGACCCAGGGCGGATCCACGCTGGCCCAGCAGTACGTGAAGAACGTCCGGCTGCTGCTGGCGAAGAACCTGGCGGAGCAGCAGGAAGCGATCAACGAGACGGTCGTGCGCAAGATCCAGGAGCTGCGCATTGCGGCCCACGTCGAGCAGGAGATGACGCCCGACCAGCTGCTAGCGGCCTACCTCAACGTCGCTTACTTCGACAACCACGCCTGGGGCATCCAGGTGGCGTCCGAGGTCTACTTCAGCGTCCCCGCCTCGAAGCTGACGCTGCCGGAGGCCGCGCTGCTGGCCGGCATCGTCCAGTCGCCCACCGCGTACGACCCGGTCGCCAACCCGACGGCAGCCACCCAGCGGCGCAACGAGGTGCTGACCCGGATGGCGCAGCTGCACTACATCACGCAGGCGCAGGCGACGGCGGCGATGAGCTCCAAGATCAAGCTGAAGATGTCCTCAGCACCGCTGGAGACCGGGTGCAGCAGCCCGCAAGCCAAGGTCGCCGGATTCTTCTGCGACTACGTCCAGCACGTGCTCGAGGTCAACTACCCGTCGATCTGGAGCGAGATCCAGACCACCGGCGGGCTGCAGATTCACACGACTCTCAACATGCACGACCAGATCGCCGCCGACCGGGCGGTCGACTACGTGCTGCCGCAGTACTCGAGCACCTACAACCCGAACCACGACGCCGACACCGACGTGCTGATCCAGCCGGGCTCGGGAGCGGTCCGCGCCATCGCGATCAACCGGATCTTCGGCTACGGCTCCGGCCACGACAGCATCGATTACGCGGTTGACTCCGAGTACGGCGGCGACATCAACGGCGTTCAGACCGGCTCGTCCTCCAAGCTCTTCACGCTGATCACTGCGCTCAAGCAGGGCTACGCGTTCGGTACGAAGATCAAGGTCGTCTCGCCGACAACCGTCTACGGATACACCAACTGCGAGCACCAGCCGCTCCTCACCGGCTTCCCCGTCACGAACTCCGAGGGCCCGACCGAGAAGGGCGGCGTGATCTGGCAGCTGTACTCGGCCACCGTCGACTCCATCAACGTGTACTTCGCCCACCTGGAGGAGCAGGTAGGCCTCTGCAACGTCGTGAAGACGGCTGTTGACATGGGGATGACGCGCGCTGATGGCGGGTCGCTCATGAAGGGCGAGGGCAAGCCGGGCACGGCTGGGTACCAGTATCCGGCCGACGATGTCACGAGCTTCACCCTCGGCTCGGTCGGCGTCTCGCCGATGAGCATGGCCGCTGCCTATGCCTCAGTGGCCGCGCGGGGCATGTACTGCCCGCCCGACCCGCTGACGAAGATCGTTGACGGAAACGGTCACTCGGTCGCCCTGCAGCCCAACAAGTGCCACCGGGACATGTCCAAGGGGGTGGCGGACGCCGCCAACTACATCCTGTCGGGCGTGCTCACTCAGTCGGGCGCGACGGCCGACGGTCGGGGCACCCGGTCCGACGAGGCCGCGAAGACCGGCACAGCGAACGGCGGTTACTTCGCCGCCTTTGCCGGCTACACGCCGACGCTGGCGGGCTACGTGTCCGTCTTTAACCCTTACGACCCGACAACCGGCGGCGCCATGGTCGGCGTTCCCGACTCCTGCTACCGCTACTACCCCGGCGGCTACCAGTCCTGTCCCGGCCAGATGTACGGCGACGACGCCCCTGGCTCCACCTGGGAGTTCACGTTCGCCCACGCGCAGCTCGGGCCGGACATCCCGTTCGTCAGCCCGCCCAGCTCCTTCTTCGTCCTTGGCCCGGGCAATGGCCCGCCGACGCCGGTGAACCCGCCGAAGAAGAAGAAGCCGGGTGGTCCGCCAGGGCACGGCGGCCCGCCGCCGCCCACCCCGCCGACCCAGCCCACCGTCGCGCCGACGCATTAGGGCTCGGCCGTCGCCCGGGCCCGCCCGGGCAGAGCGCTTCTAGCCGGCTAGCTGGCTGCGTACCAGCGCTGCCACCCGGCTGCCGTCGGCCCGGCCTGCCACCTTCGGGGTGACGACCTTCATCACCTGGCCGATCCCGGCCGGGCCAGCGGCTCCGGTCTCCGCGATCGCCGCTGCGACCAGCGCGGCGAGTTCGTCGTCGCTGAGCTGAGCGGGCAGGTACGCCGCGATCACCTCTTCCTCGGCCCGCTCCGCGCCGGCCTGGTCCGGCCGCCCGGCCTTGGCGAACGCCTCGGCCGCTTCCCGCCGCCGCTTGGCCTCCCGGCCGAGGATCTTGAGTACCTCGTCGTCGCTCAGATCGCGGGCCGAGTCGCCCGACACCTCCTCTTTAGTTATCGAGGTCAGGGCCATGCGCAGGGTCCGCGTCCTGGTCTCGTCGCGTGCCTTCATCGCCGCGGTGAGATCGACGCGCAGCTGCTCCTTGAGTGTGGGCATAGGACAATCCTGCCGTGCGGCGGCGCGGTGCGCGCAGCGCCGTGGCCGCTCGGGACAGGCCACTGCCGCGGGCATGGCACCATGAGTGCATGCGTTCCCTGGTGAAAGCGACCGTCCTGGCCGGAGCGGCAGGCTTTGCCTACTCCTCCATCGTCGAGCGCAACTGGTTCGCGCTCCGGCGGGTTGACGTGCCGGTACTGCCCGCGGGCCTCGGGCCACTTCGCATCCTTCACATCTCGGACGTACACCTGACGCCGGGCCGCCACCGCCTGATGTCGTGGATCCGGTCGCTGGACGCGCTGGAGCCCGACCTCGTCGTCAACACCGGCGATTCGATCGCGCACCGGGACGCCGTAGGCCCGTTCCTTGATGCCCTCGGTCCCCTGCTGGAGCGGCCGGGGATCTTCGTCTTCGGCTCCAACGACCTCTACTCCCCGGTGCCGAAGAACCCCACTCGCTACCTGTGGCGGACCAGTTCCAGGGAGCATGACCGCCACGTGCCGGATCTGCCCTGGACCGAGCTCCGCGCCGGCATGGAGTCCGCGGGCTGGATGGATGCCAACAACCACCGCAGCCGGCTCAAGGTGGGCGACCTCGATATCGAGGTCGCGGGCGTGCACGACTCCCACATCCGGCGGGATCGGTATGACCGCGTCGCCGGGCAGACTGACCCGGCCGCGGACCTCAGGCTCGGCGTCATGCACTCGCCTGAGCCCGCCGTAATGGACCGCTTCGCCGCCGACGGGTTCGACCTGCTGCTGGCGGGTCACACCCACGGCGGCCAGGTCTGCCTGCCGGTCAACCGCGCGCTGGTGACCAACTGCGGCATCGACCGGCCGCGCGTCAGCGGCCTGCACCGGCACCCGGTGGCGGGGGATCCCGGCCGTCCGTGGCTGCACGTGTCGGCTGGTCTGGGGACGTCCCCATATGCCCCGGTGCGCTTCTGCTGCCGGCCTGAGGCTACGCTGCTCACGCTGGTTCCGGGGATCAGCTAGACTTCTCGGGCGGTCCTCGGGGTGTAGCGCAGCTTGGTAGCGCGCTTCGTTCGGGACGAAGAGGTCGTGGGTTCAAATCCCGCCACCCCGACGCAGGTCAGAGGCCATCTCCACCAACTGGAGATGGCCTCTGGCATTGGTGAGTAACTAGCCATCCGGTCGGCCAGCAGGGAACAGCCGGTCGATGGCATCGGCGCCGTCAACCAGCGCGGGGCGGATCTGCTTCCGGCAGATGGTCTCGGTCGTGGTTGTGTCGGCATGACCTACCAGCCGGGCAATCTGCTCGATCGGGACGCCGGCGTCGGACAGCCCGCTCGCCGTTCGCGCCCTGCGGGTGCCGCTGCGCGGCAGGCCTGAGTGTGATCATTCCCGGCAAGATCATCGGCGCCTATCAGGAGGACAGCCAGGAGCAGGGCACTCTATCCTGTCGAGGGCGATCCCCGGAGGCAGCGACGTTGGGAAGCGAACACGACGAACGGAACAGCGCTGCTGTCAGCGTCATCGCGGGGTGGGGCCGGATGATGGCAAGCCAATTGCGCACCCTCGGCCCTGTGCCGCTCGGCCTGGTCAACGATGACCTGCAGCTGCCGGCGTTCGCTGGGTCGCATCGTCAGGGCGAGGAGCCGGAAACGGTCATAAGCATGACGCTGTGCTACGGGATCCCCGAAGATCCCTTGTCGCCCTACATCGAAGTGATCACCGACTTCACCCCCGACCAATCCGAGACTGTGCAGCTCCGGTCGCTGCTCAGCGAAGCGGCCGAACGCGAGAAGTCCCGCCAGGAAGGCATGCCCGAGCACGAGCGCCGCAGGCACCGACCCCCGCGAGGACCGCTTGCGGCCGGGACGCTCGAAATCTCGGTAGCAGGCCAGGAGCGAACGATCAGCACGAAGAGTTACGACGGCTTCCACGGCCTGCGGTTCAGCCACGCCGGGACGGTCGCCACGGTTATTGCGCGCGGCACCTGGCCAGCTCGGCCGGCCCTCGACTTGATCACAAATCTGGAGCCCTACCTGACGGCCATCGAGTCACCCGACTCTGAGGTAGTCAAAGCGAGGGTCAGGTCGCTGGCCGGACAGCACCCCAACGGCGGGTGACAATCGCGAGGTGAACTCACGGACGATAACCACGTGTGATCGGACGATAACCACGGCGCTGCCGAATTGCGCCTTCCTTAGATCAAGGCGGCTACGCTACGCTCCGCGGCAACGGCGCCGCAGGCGCCGCGCTCTGGCTTGAGGCCCCGCTCGCGCGGGCGCGCCTCGCCGAACGTGCCTAGCCCCTTTGCTCACAGGTGGCTCATCCCCGCTGATCGATTGTCCGGCGTCGCCCGGAACCCCGTCGAGAGCGCTTTGCGTCGCTGCGCGATGGCCTGCAGCCACTTCCCGACTAACCCGGCCGAGAGTCGCCGACCTATGCAGCGATCGGAGACGGACCCACTTCGGCTATTCCATATGGGACAGGAAATTC
>DAIOWC010000031.1:0-36349 GCA_036758685.1 Streptosporangiaceae bacterium
CATCAGCGACCCCGGCCGGGATCCTGGCCTGGATGGTCCGGGTGCTCATCGCCCGCCCGCTGCCCGAGCACGTCGGGCACGGGTCGTCGACGACCAGGCCGCGGCCGCGGCAGGTCTTGCAGGGCTCGGAGAACGCGAAGCTGCCCAGGTTCCGGCTGCCCTGGCCGGTGCCCTCGCACGTCGGGCACACCTTCGGCACGGTACCGGCCTTGGCCCCGGTCCCCATGCAGACCTTGCACGGGCCCTCACCAGTAAGCCGGAGCGAGACCGTGGCTCCCTCGATGGCATCGCTGAACGGCAGCGACGTCTCGGTTTCCACGTCGGCGCCGCGCCGCGGCCGGGCCTGCTGCGTGGTTGTGCCGCCGCCGCGACGGCCGAACACACCGCCGAGCAGGTCGCCGAGCCCGCCGCCGCCGGAGCTGCTCGTGCTGCCGCCGAACAGGTCGCCGAGGTCGAAGCTGTAGCCGCCGGTCCCGCTCGAGCCCGGCATCCGCGGCCCGCTGCCGAACAGCGAGCGGGCCTCGTCGTACTCCTTGCGACGCTTCTCGTCGGACAGCACCGTGTAGGCCTCGGAGATCTCCTTGAACCGCTCCTCGGCCTTGGCGTCGCCCTCGTTCGCGTCCGGGTGGTACTTGCGGGCAAGCTTCCGGTACGACTTCTTGATCTCGTCTGCGGATGCGCCCTTAGCCACCCCAAGGGTCTTGTAGTAATCCTTTTCCAGGAAATCCTTGGTGCTCAACGGGCCTCTTTCGTGCGCTATTTAGTCTGCGGCTCCGTCAGCGGAGTCTCCGGGCTCGTCGCCGGCACCCTCGGGCTCGGCGGCCGAAGCCGCGTCTCCGCCTGGCTCCGCGACGGCAACCCGCGCCGGACGGATGATCCGGTCGCCGACCTTGTAGCCGGGCTGCAGGATGCGGATCGCGGTGGGCTCGGTGACCGCATCGGAGTACTCGTGCATGAGCGCATCGTGGAGCGTTGGGTCGAACGGGTCGCCGTTCTCGCCGAACGAGGTCAGGCCGAGCTTGACGGTGATGCCTTCCAGCGACTCCGCCACGGACTTGAACCCGCCGGTCAGCTCACCGTGCTCCCGTGCCCGGCCGATGTCGTCGAGCACCGGCAGCAGTTCAGACAGCACGTTGGCCAGCGCCTGCTCGCGGACGGCGAGCCGGTCGCGCTCTACCCGCTTGCGGTAGTTCGCGTACTCGGCCTGCAGTCGCTGCAGGTCAGCGGTCCGCTCGGCGAGCATTACGGCGGTCCTGTCCGCCGCTGGCGTCGCCTGGTCACGGCCGTTGCCGCCGGAGTCGGCGGCGCCCGCCTCGGCGCCGCCTGCCTTCTGGCTCGCCTCAGCCTTGCCCGCCGGGCTCGCGCCCGCCGGACGGCCGGTGCCGGCTGGCCGGTCTGAGCTGGTCGGCTGGTCTGAGCTGGTCGGCTGGTCTGAGCTGGTCGGCTGGTCTGAGTCCGCCGGGCCGTCGTCCGGCCCGGACGCGGCGGCCCCGCCGGGCCGGGAGACCGAATGCCTCCCTGGCCGCGGCTGGCTGCCCGGTGCTCCGGGCCCACGCTGGCTGCCCAGCGGGCCCGGAGCCGGTGGCTCGTGCTGGCTGCTGACACCGGGATCGCGTACCTGGCCGGTGGCGGGGTCGATCCGACGGCGATCGCGGATGACCGGGCCGGTCCCCTCCCGATTCGTGCTGGCTCCAGAGCCTCGGCCCTGGTCTTCTGTCGGCCTCATCAGGCGGCGCCGCCCTCCGAATCAGACGGCCGGTCGTCATCGACGATCTCCGCCTCGACGACGTCGTCGTCGTCGTCGTGCTCCGGCTCGGGCCCGGCACCAGACTCGCCCGCCTGGGCGTTCGCGGCCTGCGCCTGCGCGTAGATCGCCGTGCCCATCTTCTGGCTCACCTGAGCGGCGTGCTCGCTGGCGGTCTTGATGGTCTCGGTGTCGGTGCCCTCCAGCGCCTTCTTCAGATCGGCGATGGCGGCCTCGACCTCGGACTTGACGTCGTCCGGAACCTTGTCCGCGTTCTCGGCGAGGAACTTCTCCGTGGTGTAGGCAAGAGACTCACCGCGGTTGCGGACCTCGGCCTCCTCGCGCCGCTGACGGTCCTCCTCGGCGTACTTCTCCGCGTCGGCCATCATCCGCTCGATGTCGTCCTTGCCCAGCGCCGAGCCGCCCGAGATGGTCACGGACTGCTGCTTGCCGGTGCCCAGGTCCTTCGCCGAGACGTTCACGATGCCGTTGGCGTCGATGTCGAAGGTGACCTCGATCTGCGGGATGCCCCGCGGCGCCGGAGCCAGGCCGGCCAGCTCGAACATGCCGAGCTTCTTGTTGTAGGCCGCGATCTCGCGCTCGCCCTGGAACACCTGGATCTGCACCGACGGCTGGTTGTCGTCCGCCGTGGTGAAGATCTCCGACCGCTTCGTCGGGATGGTGGTGTTGCGCTCGATGAGCTTGGTGAAGATCCCGCCCTTGGTCTCGATGCCGAGCGACAGCGGGGTGACGTCCAGCAGCAGGACGTCCTTGACCTCGCCCTTGAGCACGCCGGCCTGCAGGCAGGCACCGACAGCGACGACCTCGTCCGGGTTGACGCCCTTGTTCGGCTCCTTGCCGCCGGTCAGCTCCTTGACCAGGTCAACCACGGCGGGCATGCGGGTCGAGCCGCCGACCAGAACCACGTGGTCGATGTCGCTGAGCTTGACGCCAGCGTCCTTGATCACCTGCTGGAACGGCGACTTGCACCGGTCGAGCAGGTCCGAGGTCATCTTCTGGAACTCGGCGCGCGTGAGCTTGGTGTCCAGGTGCAGCGGACCCTGCTCGGAGTGGGTGATGTAGGGAAGGTTGATCTGCGACTCGGTCGAGCTGGACAGCTCGATCTTGGCCTTCTCCGCGGTCTCCCGCAGCCGCTGCAGCGCCATCTTGTCCTTGGACAAGTCGGTGCCGTAGTTGTTCTTGAAGTCCTGCACCAGCCAGTCGACGATCCGCTGGTCCCAGTCGTCGCCACCGAGGTGGTTGTCGCCGCTGGTCGCCTTGACCTCGACAACGCCCTCGCCAACCTCGAGCAGGGACACGTCGAACGTGCCGCCGCCCAGGTCGAAGACGAGGATCGTGGCCTCGCCCTCCTTCTCCAGGTGGTAGGCCAGCGCTGCCGACGTCGGCTCGTTGATGATCCGCAGCACGTTCAGGCCGGCGATCTGGCCGGCCTCCTTGGTGGCCTGCCGCTGCGCGTCGCTGAAGTAGGCGGGCACGGTGATCACGGCGTCCGTGATCGTCTCGCCCAGGTATGACTCGGCGTCCCGCTTCAGCTTCTGCAGGATGAACGCGCTGATCTGCTGCGCGGTGAACTTCTTGCCGTCGATGGTGACCGTCCAGTCGGTGCCCATCTGGCGTTTGACCGACCGGATCGTCCGGTCAACGTTGGTGACCGCCTGCCGCTTCGCGACTTCGCCGACCAGTACCTCGCCGTTCTTCGCGAAGGCCACGACGGACGGAGTGGTCCGTGAGCCCTCAGCGTTGGCGATGACCGAGGGCTCCCCGCCCTCGAGGACGGCGACGACGGAGTTGGTCGTCCCCAGGTCGATGCCTACCGCACGTGCCATGTGTCCTGTCCTTGCGTTTGAGGTAGTGCTAATAGTTGAGTCTTGTGGACTCAAGTCTGCCAGTTGTTCGTCCTTCTGGCAAATGACTTGAGTCGGGGTGGCTCAAGTGCCAGCCCTAAAACCTCAGGCTAGCTCCGCTTTATTCCGCGACGCCGGCCGGGGGCGGCCCCCGGTGGTTCTCAGATCAAGTGCGTTGTTTCATATGATTTGCTCGGATCGCGCGAGAGAGGCTCCGTCGGTCCGAAAGTCGCGAGACGGCCAACATGGCTCATAGAGCGTCCATATTGTCCCTCTCGCGACTTTCCCGGCGCTGCGCCCGAGCCGTCCCGGCGACGAACCCGCTGACCGTCACCGGTTGTTAGATTGCTGCCACGAAAAGTGACTGCCAGGCCTAGCGTTGTCAGGCGTGTACGGCGACACCGCTAGCCCGGTCGGAAGGATCCCCCGCCCGCGCGCCACGATCGGGCCGCAGTTGTCTGCGGCAGCCCGTTCCCGTCCTGGTGCCGGCTGGCTGAGCCGCGACGACCGCGCCGCGCTCGGCCTGTGGGCGGCAGCGCACGCGGCGCTCCTCGTTCTTGTCTGGGCGGCGGCCTGGACGTTCCGGGCGCAGCAGTCACATGCCCCGCTGACGGCGGCGTTCGAGCACTGGGATGCGAGCTGGTTCCAGAACGTCGCCCAGTTCGGCTACCTGGGGCCGCACTCGATGGCCAATAGCATCGGGTACCTTCCCGGCTACCCGCTCGCGGTGGCCGCGGCGCACGTCCTGCTGCGGAACTGGGTGCTGGCCGAGCTCGCGGTCTCGGCGATCGCGGGCTGCTTCGCGGTGGTGTCCCTCGCCCGCCTGGCCGGTGGTCGCCGGGCGGTGCTCTACCTGCTGGCGATGCCGGCCGCCATCTTCCTGATGGTCGGCTACTCGGAGTGCCTGTTCCTGGCGTTCGCGATCCCGGCGTGGCGAGCGGGCAGCCGTGGCCGGTGGTGGACCGCCGGCCTGCTGGCGGCGGGCGCCGGCCTGGTGCGGCCCGACGCTCTGTTCCTGATCCCGGCTCTGGTGATCATGGCGCTGACCGGCCCGGCGGGCTCGCGCGTCGCGAACGCCGCCAGGGCCAGCCTCGGGTTCGCCGGCCCGGCTGCCTACGAGCTTTACCTGATCGCGATCACCGGCCGGCCGGATGCGTGGCTGCGGGCAGAGAAGCTCGGCTGGGGCCTGCACCTGAGGCCGCCGCTCCAGACCCTGAAGACAACCTGGTGGGCCGCATTCGAGCATCCATTCAGCGCCGCTACGGCGTTCGAGTTCCAGCTGGAGCTCGCGGCGATGGCGACGATCATCGTGGCGGCGCTCGCGTTCGGATACCGGCAGCGCTGGGCGGAGGCCACCTACTGCGGACTGGCTGCGCTCGCGCTCGGTACGTCCACCTGGTACGCGGCCTGCCCGCGCACGCTTCTGGTGCTCTTCCCTGTATGCGTCGCGCTGGCCGCCCTCGAGGCTGGCCGGCCCTGGATTCGGTACGCGTACTTCGGCGTGAGCCTGCCGATCGCGGTCGTGCTGGGATTGTCGTACCTGGCTGGTCAGTGGGCCGGCTAGCCGGGACGTAACTCCAGCGCGGGGACCCGGACCGGCACCGGCGCGGCTGCCCGGCGCCGCAGGGTCCGCCGGTCGGGTGCGCCGTTGAGCACGCCCCCGGCCGGGTCGTCTTCGCTTCCGCCGGCGCGCTCGGCGTCGGCCGGCGGGCGCAGGATGTCCCTGGTGACGAGGACGCAGAGCAGCAGCACGGAGGCGAACCGGGCGAGCACAGCCGTGAAGTAGAGCGAGTTCCTGAGCCCGCCGGGCGCACCGTAGAGCGCCACCAGGTAGGCCCAGATAGCGAAGAAGTATCCGACCTCGGCGGCCTGCCAGATCGCCAGGGACCATAGCCGCGGCCTGGCCAGGACGGCCAGCGGCACGAGCCAGATCACGTACTGGGGCGACCACACCTTGTTGCACATCAGGAACGCGGCCAGGACCAGGAAGAAGACCTGGGCCACGCGCGGTCTTCCGGGCGCCGCCATGATGAGGGCACCGATCAGCAGGCAGCAGGCACCGAACGAGCCGAGACTCGCGAGGTTGATCGTCGACACCGACAGGCTCTGGATGCCCAGCACGTGCTCCACCTCGACCAGGAACCAGATCGAGCCGTAGTCGGCCCCGCGCGTCGAGCTCATCGCGAAGAAGCGGCTCCAGCCGGCGTCGGCTGCGATGGCGATGGGCGCGTTCACGGCGAGCCAGCTGGTGCAGGCGCCGCTCACGGTCAGCCAGAACTCCCGCATCCGGCCGGCCCGCACGCACAGCAGGCACAACGGGCCGAGCAGCAGCAGCGGGTAGAACTTGGCCGCGATCGCGAGGCCGAACAGCAGTCCGGCCAGGCCGGGCCGCCGGGCCGCCCAGGCGGCCATGGCCAGCGCGGTCAGACTCATGGCGATCAGGTCCCAGTTGACGAACGCGCTGAGAATCAGCGCGGGCGACAGCGCGATCAGCAGCGCCGTCCAGCGCCTGGATTTGCCCGCCAGGTAGGCGCAGGCAAGCACGCCGGCGATCGCAAAGAGGACCAGCATGATCGCGGTGTCGTCAAAGAACGCCCGGACCCGGAGCGCGGCGCTGCCCGCCGTGCCGACGATCCACGAGATCAGCTGCATCGCGCCGCCGGTCAGCACCGGGTACTCCACCGGGTGACCGAGATAGGCGACCTGGCCGGCGGCGAGGCCGTCGGCGAAGTACAGCTGGTGCAGGTCGGTATAGCAGTGGGCCTGGAACTGGCCGATCTGGCTGTTCCAGATCCCGGCGCGGCAGCCCGCCTTGCTAGCGAAGCCCAGCGCGCATCCGGCCAGCGTCGCGCCGACCAGGACGGGCACCGACCCGGCCACGCTGGCTAGCCGCCTGGTCGTGCCGCCGACGTCCCTGTCCGCTGGCCGGGTCGCCGTCCTGATCTGCTGCATCTGTGCTCCGACAGCGGGCCGTCGTCATCCGGCCCAGTTGCCGGTGAGGTAGAGCAGTCCGATGGCCGCGCTTATGGGTATGGCCGCCACCAGGTAGACCTGTCCCAGCCACGGCCGCTTGCGCGCCATATAAGCCAGTCCGCACCATACCGGCCAGATCAGCAGCAGCGCGCGCGGGACCGACTCGTACCAGATCGAGGTCGCGAGCGCGGCGATCGTCAGCCCGGCGTACAGCGCCTCTGGCCACCGCCGGTGCACCAGCAATACCACCGTGGCGATGAGTCCGGCCAGGACCGCGAACGGCTCCAGCTGGAACACGAACGAGATCGGGGCGCTGAACTCGTGGCTGAACCCGGCGGCCCAGGTTGTGCGGAACGCCGTTACCGGGTTGGTGAGCTGGCGCTGCCAGCCCGCCTTCTCGGCCTGCTGCCACGCGGTCCAGGTGCCGGTCGAGACGCGCAGGTAGACCTCATAGGCGGCGGGCGGCACCAGGCACAGCGGGTACAGGGCCAGCGCGCGCCCGCGCCGCGGCCCGGCCCAGCAGATGATCGCGACCAGGAGCGCCGCGCACAGGAACAGCCCGTTGGTCCTGACGATCGCCGAGGCGCCGGCGAGCAGCAGCGCGAGCGCCCAGCGGCCGTTACGGGCCGCGAGCCAGGCACACAGCGCCAGCGCGAGGAACAGCGACTCGGCGTAGCCGACCGCGAGGAAGATCGCTGCCGGGGAGGCGACCAGGTACAGGACCGCGGGGCGGCCCAGGCCAGCGCCAAAGTCCTTCTCGGCGATCCGGCCGAGAGCGACCACGGCGATGGCGCCCGCGACGAACGAGATGAGCAGTTCGGCTGCCACCCACTGCCGGATGACCACGTGCACGATCGCGAGGACGATCGGGTAGCCGGGGAAGAACGCGACCTGCTGGGGCAGCGGGTGGCCGGCCGGGCCGAAAGAGCCGTAGACATCCAGCGCGTGGAAGTAGCCGTACTGCGCGATGACCTGGTAGCGGGCGGCATCCCACTGCTCCCACAGGCCCAGCCACGACCGGTCGGAGTGCGAGCTGCCCTGCAGGATCCACATCGCGGGCCAGCTCAGCGCGAGCACGGCGACGCGCGAGATCACCCAGATCTGCAGGACGGCGCGGTCGGCGGAGGTGAGAAGGCCGAGCGGCCTGCCCGCCCGGCTGAGGAGGGTCCGGCCGCGGACGGCCAGGCCCTGCGGAACCTCGTCGATTACTGCCAATCTGACCGCTTCCACAGCCCCGGGTACATGTTTGCTGGTCGTTGGTGGCGGCTCGGCCGGACTGCGGCCAATGCGTCGCCTATATTCTGCCCTGTCCCGTGGCCTGCGTTGTGCGGGTATCAGCGGGGATGCGCCTTGCCCGCCGGCCGAAGATCCGGTTAGCCACCGCAGCTCGTGCCGGCGGCCGGTAAGTTGGGCAGCCAAACGGGGGCGGGTAACTCGGCCCGGGGGTAAACGGTCATGTCCTTCCCGCTCCGCTTGGGCTGCCACGCGACCTTCGGGAGGGGTTAGGCCGTGTCGCTCTCGGGGGGTTCCGGGGGGTCGTCGTCCCCCCGGGCAGGCACTGCGGGGGGTTCGGGGGGGTCGTCCCCAGGGGCGGTCACGCTCCCGGCCGCAGCCGCGCTCTCGGCGAGCTTCGGCGAGCTGGTCCCCTGGCTGATCGCCGTCGCGGTCTTCGCGCCTTACACCCTGATCTCCGTTTTACGGTACTTACAGCACGACCCCGCGTCCTGGGACCTGGGGATCTTCACCGAGTACGTGAGGCAGTACGCGAACCTGCACGCGCCGATCGTGAACATCCGCGGCGCGGGGATCGACCTGCTCGGGGATCACTTCCATCCGATCGTCGCGCTGATCGCGCCGTTCTTCCGGGTCTTCCCGACGCCCATCACCCTGCTGGTGGCCCAGGCGCTGCTGGCGGCGGTGTCGGTCGTGCCGGTCTGCCGGGCCGGCCGCGAGTTACTCGGCCGGAAGGCCGGGTGGGCCATCGGCGCGGCCTACGGCTTCTCGTGGGGCCTGCAGCAGCTGGTGAACTACGACTTCCACGAGCTTGCCTTCGCCGTGCCGCTGCTGGCGTTCTCGCTGTCGGCGCTGGTCACCCGGCGGATGCGGGCGGCGGTGCTGTGGGCGATGCCGCTGGTCTTCGTGAAGGAGGACCAGGGGCTGACGCTCGTCGCGATCGGGCTGATCATGGCCTTCGGCTACCGCTGCCGCCGCCAGGGGCTGTTCCTGGCGGGGTGGGGGCTGGCGTGGTCGCTGCTCGCGGTGCTGGTGATCATCCCGCACTTCAACCCTGATCACACGTACTGGTACTGGTCGCACGCCGGGACGGCGGACCCGCTGTCCCCGCACTTCGGGCCCGGGGGCGTCTGGCGCAGCCTGAGCGATGGCGGGTCGACGAAGATCGAGACGCTGGCCATGATCCTCCTGCCGACCGCGTTCGTTGCCCTCCGCTCGCCGCTGGCGCTCGCGGCCCTGCCCAGCCTGGGCCTGCGGTTCCTGGCTGACAACCCGTCGTACTGGGGCACGCAGTGGCACTACAGCGCCCCGCTGATGCCGATCATCTTCATCGCGGCGATCGACGGGCTGACCCGGCTGCGCGCCCGCAAACCCGGCCGGCTGCGGTCGGCGGCGCCGGTCTGCGCCGCGGCAGCGATGGTGGTGATCTGCGGGGTCCTTGCCTTCCGCTTCCCCCTCAGGACCCTGGCAACCGGGTCCACGTATCATCTCAGCCCGCACGTGGCCGCGCAGAACGCGGCGATGGCGGTGGTGCCGGACGGCGCGGCGGTGGCGACTGACCTGAACCTGCTCGCCCCGCTCGCGGCCAGGACCAACACCTACTGGCTCGGCAACTTCGGGACCAACCCGGCGACGCCGTACGTCGTCTTCGACACGCTGAGCAGCGACTGGCAGCCGCCTCCGCAGAACGTGCTCGAGTTCGTCGAGGGCCTGACGCGGCACACCATGTACCAGCAGATCTTCTTCCGCGACGGCGTCTATGTCTTCCGCCGGGTCCGCTGAGCCGGCCGGCGGACCCGCGACCCGCGGGCGGGCCGCCCCGATGCCATCGGCGCTGTCGCTGCCGGCGGTGGCCGGGACCGCTGCCGCCTGGCGCGCGCGGGCACGAGCGGCGGCGCCGGCGCTCGTGCTCGCCTGCTACCTCGGCGCCGCGATCGCACTGACCAGCCACCTGTGGGCCAGCCCGGGCTCGGCGACGGTGACCGGCAATCCGGACGATGCCAGCCAGTTCGCCTGGTTCATGCGCTACGCGGCTACCGCGATCAGCCACGGCCACCCGCCGTCGCTGACGACGCAGGCAATGAACGCCCCGAACGGCATCAGCCTGCTCTGGAACGCGAGCATGCTGCTGCCGGATGTGCTGCTGACGCCGGTCACGGTCCTGGCCGGCCCGCAGGTGAGCCTGACCATCCTTTCGACCGTCGGCTTCGCCGGATCGGCGGCCAGCTTGTTCTGGGTGCTGCGCCGCTGGGGAGTCAGCCTTCCGGCAGCGGCGGCCGGCGGTGTCGTCTTCGGCTTCTCGCCCGCGCTGACCCACGCCGCGATCGGGCACTACAACCTGCAGTTCGCCGTCTTAGTGCCGCTCATCGCCGACGCGGCCCTGCGGCTGCTCACGGGGCGCGGGCGGCCCGCCCGCGCGGGCCTGTGGCTCGGGGCGCTGGTCGCCGCGCAGCTGTTCACCGGCGAGGAACTGCTCCTGGACACGGCCATCGCCATCGTCATCATGACCGTCATGCTCGCGCTGTCGCGGCCCCGGCAGCTGGCCGGGACCGCCCGCACCGCGGTGGCTGGCCTGGCCGTCGCGGTCGGCACCGTCCTGGCGGCGGCCGGATGGGCGCTCTGGGCGCAGTTCGGAGGCCCGCTGACCGAGCACGGCAGCGCCTTCGAGATCGACTTCTTCAAGAACGACCTGCTCAGCTTCGTGATCCCCTCGGGTTTCGAGGTGTTCCACACCGGCGCGAGCGCGGCGGCCGCGGCCCGCTACCAGGGCGGAGCGCCCGAGTACCTGGCCTACCTCGGTGTGCCCATGCTGCTCGTGATTGGCGCGACGGCGGTCCTCGGCTGGCGGCACCTGGCGGCGCGGACCGCCGCCCTGACCTTTGCGGTGCTTGAGCTGCTGTCCCTGGGGGCGCACCCGCTGGTCGGCGGCACCGTCCATCCGGGCGTCACCCTGCCCTGGAACTGGCTGGAAGGCCTGCCCGTCATCGGGGCCGCGCTGCCGACCCGGCTGTCGATCGTGGCGGACGCCGCGGCGGGCGTCCTCCTCGCGGTCGGCATCGACCTGGCCCGCAGGCGTCTCGGCCAGAGCGGCGCGGCAACCACGCTGATCGCGGAGATGACGGCCTTCGCAGTCCTGCCCCTGGTGCCTTTCCCGCTCCCGGCCACGCCCGCCACGCCGCCGCCCCCGGCCTGGGCCACGGTGCTCGGCGGCCTGCGGCTGGCGACCGGCGCCAGGGTGCTCGTCGTTCCCGTCCCGACGGCGACGCTGACCGCGGCGCTGCGATGGCAGGCGAGCGGCGGCCAGCAAATCGATCTGATCGGCGGTTATTTCGAGGGCCCCGACCAGACCGGGCAGACGTACATCGATGGCGGCGGACTGCCGGACCTCGTCTACTATCTGGATGACCTTTGGCAAGGGAACGCCGCTGGCGCGGCCCCGTCCCCTGCGGAGGCGCGTGCCACCCTGGCCTACTGGAGACCGGCCGCAGTGGTGGCCGACGCTAGCTCGCTCTCGGTCGTCGGGCGGTACCTGACCGGACTGCTCGGCCCGCCGACACTCGCCTACGGCGGGATGACCGCATGGCGTCTGGAAGGCTAGGGAGCTGCCACGATGCACGCGTTCCGGCTAAGCTCACACGGAACCTCCGCTGCGCGATCTCACCACGGGGAGGCACAGTGGCGGAGTCCGGGAGTGACGGCACCTTGACGTCGGCCGTCTCGCTCCCAGAGGCTCCCGGTGCCGACGCGGCCGAGGGCCGGGCCTGGCCGCGCGTCCCGGCGTCGGCGCTGATCCTGGCCTGCTACCTGGTGGCCGCGGTGGTGCTGACCTGGCATCTGTGGCAGGCGCCCGGTTCCGCGACCGTCGTCGGCAACCCCAATGACACCGACCAGTACGCCTGGTTCATGCGCTATGCGGCCCTGGCGGTCGTCCATTTCCACCTGCCGTCACTGATCACGACGAGCATGAACGCCCCGGCCGGCATCAACATGATGTGGAACACGTCGGTGCTCCTGCCGGGGATCCTGCTGACGCCGGTGACGATACTGGCTGGTCCCCAGGTCAGCCTCACCGTGATGCTGACCATCGGCTTCGCGGGCTCGGCCGCCAGCCTGTTCTATGTCCTGCGCCGGTGGGGAGCCAGCGATCTGGGCGCGGCAGTGGGCGGGGCGGTGTATGGCTTCTCGCCCGCGCTGACCCACGCCGCGATCGGGCACTACAGCCTGCAGTTCGCCGTGCTCCCGCCGCTCATGATCGATGCCGGCCTGCGCCTGCTGACCGGGCGGGGCCGGCCGGTGCCGACCGGGCTGGGGCTCGGCCTGCTGATCGTCATCCAGGTGTTCTTCGGCGAGGAAGTGCTGGTCGATACCGTCTTCGCCGCGGTCCTCATCGGCCTGGTCCTCGCGATATCCCGGCCGCGAGAGGTGCGGCGCCACGTCGTGGGGGCCGCGACGGGGGTCGCGGTCGCCCTCGGCGTGACGCTGGCCGGGACCGGCTGGGCCCTGTGGTATCAGTTCTTCGGGCCGCTGACCGAGCACGGCAGCCCGTTCTGGCCCGATCAGTACAAGAACGACGTCCTCGGCTTCTTCATGCCGTCGGGATTCCAGATCCTGCACACGGGCTCGACCGTCGCTTCGGCCAGCCAGTACCAGGGAGGCACTCCGGAGTACGTGGCCTACCTGGGCATCTCGCTGATCGCCGTCCTGATCGTGACCACCGTGTTCTTCTGGAAGCACCTCGTCGTGCGCGTGCTGGCCGTGACGTTCTTTGCGCTGGAGATCCTCTCGCTGGGCGCGGATTTGCTGATCAACGGCCCGATCCAGATCGGCCAGCCGCAACACGGCCTGCCGCTGCCCTGGCGCTTCGTGGCGGATCTCCCCGTCCTCGGCATCGCCCTGCCCGACCGCCTGTCGGTGGTCGCCGACGGGGCGGCCGCGGCGCTGCTGGCCTTCGGCATTGACCTGGCCCGCAGGCGGCTTGGCCCCGGCCGGTCCGGGGCGACGCTCATCGCGACCCTGGCCGCGGTCGCGATCCTGCCGCTGGTGCCCTTCCCGCTGCCGGCTACCCCGGCTGTGCCGCTGCCGGCCGGCTGGACCGAGGTGCTCGGCGCCCTGCGGCTGGCGCCAGATGCGCGCGTCCTGGTCGTGCCCGTGCCGACGCCGACGACAACCGAGGCGCTGCGCTGGCAGGCCGAGGGCGGTCAGCGGATCTCGCTCATCGGCGGCTATTTCGAGGGGCCGACCGGGGCCGGGCAGGCTCACATTG
Source organism: Streptosporangiaceae bacterium (assembly GCA_036758685.1). Lineage (GTDB taxonomy): Bacteria > Actinomycetota > Actinomycetes > Streptosporangiales > Streptosporangiaceae > JAJYUU01. The sequence goes on from DAIOWC010000031.1 coordinate 13,079, forward strand.
ACGGGCCTGGCCTCCCGCCGCTGGTCTATGACCTGAACGCGCTCTGGTACGGGCTGGTGCCGCCCAGTTGGCCCGACGCCACGCAGATCAGGGCGACGCTTGACTACTGGAAGCCGGCCGCCGTGGTGGCTGATGGGAGCACTAGCCCGTTGCTTAGGGGGTACCTGGAAGTGCTCTTCGGCCCGCCGACGCTGAGATACGGGAGCATGCTGGCGTGGCAGCTTCGGAAGTAACGATCCGTTCGTCCGGTTCCGGTTTCACATACCTGCAGGCCGGGGGCCGACCGTCGTCAGCCACGGCTTATTTTGCGGCAGACTTGTTCCAGTGACGTCGTTTACTGATGTGTCGTCGGCGCCCCATGCCGCCTCTGCCGAGCGGGCCAGGCGCAGATCCTGGGTACCGGCGATCATCTACGGCGCATACATCGCGGTTGCGTTCGGCCTGACGTGGCGGTTCTGGGCGCATCCCACGACGGCGATCGTGGCCAGCAAGCCCCCGGACACTGATCAGTTCGCCTGGTTCCTGCGGTACGAGGCGGCCGCGGTGTCGCACGGGCGGCTGCCATCGCTGGTCACGACGGCGATGAACATGCCGCACGGCATCAACATGATGTGGAACACCACCGTGCTGCTGCCCGGTGTCCTGCTGACCCCGATCACGATGCTGGCCGGCGCGCAGGTCAGCCTCACCTTGCTCCTGACCGCCGGGTTCGCCGGCTCGGCGGCCAGCATGTTCTACGTTCTGCGCCGGTACCGCGCCAGCCTGCCCGCCGCCGCCATCGGCGGCGCCGTCTACGGATTCTCCCCGGCCCTGACGCACGCGGTCCTCGGCCACTATCAGCTGGAGTTCGCGGTACTGCCGCCGCTGATCGTGGACGCGGCCGTCCGCGTCTGCCTGGCCACCTCGCGGCGGACCCTCGCGTGGTCCGCGGCGTGGCTGGGGCTTCTGATCGCCGCCCAGCTGTTCATCGGCGAGGAGATCCTGTTCGAGGCGGTGGTGGCCGCGTTCCTGATCGTGGTCGTGCTCGCCCTGTCGCGGCCCCGCGCAGCGCTGGCGGTGGCTGGCCGGACCGCGGTCGGCCTCGGCGTCGCGGCAGCGGTGACGCTGGTGGTGGCCAGCTGGGGGCTGTGGGAGCAGTTCTTCGGCCGGCTCACCCAGCACGGCTCGCCGTTCCGGCCGGACTTCTACAAGAACAGCCTGTCGGCCTTCGTCACCCCCGCGCCATCTCAGCTCATCCACTTTGCCCAGAGTCAGGCCCAGCGCGCCGGCGAGGGCTCGGAGTACGTGGCGTATCTCGGGTGGCCTCTCATCATCGTGCTGGTCATCGCCACCGTGGTCCTGTGGCGGCACCTGACGGTCCGGGTGTGCGGGGTCACCACGGCGCTGCTGTTGCTGCTGTCGATCGGGGCGCATCCCAAGCTCACGCCGTTCGACCGGTCGGCGAAGATCACCCTGCCGTGGCGCTTGCTCGAGCACCTGCCGCTGGTCGGCAGCCTGCTGCCGAGCCGGCTGTCGATTGTCGCCGACGGCACCGCGGCCGCCCTGCTCGCCTTCGCGATCGACCTGACCTGGCGCCGGCTGGCCGGCGCGCCGGCTGACCCCGCCAGCGCGCCCGCCAGTGAGAACGGCCCAGCGGGTGACAGTCCCCGCCGCAGCGGGATCGGCCCAGCGGGTGACAGTCCCCGGCGCAGCGGGATCGGCCGCCGCTGGGCCGGCGTCGTGGTCGGGATCGTCACCGTGATCGCCGTCCTGCCCCTCGTGCCGGTGCCGCTCAACGCGTACCGGGCACTGCCGCTGCCGTCGGGCTGGAACGCGACGTTCGCCGCGCTGCGCCTGCCGAAGGGCGCGACGGTCCTGGTGGTTCCGGTGCCGACCGGCAAGCTCACCGACACGCTGCGCTGGCAGGCCGAGAGCTGGCAGCAGATTTCCCTGGTCGGCGGGTACTACGAGGGCCCCGACAAGCATGGCCACGTGGGCATCGACGCCCAGACGCTGCAGCTTCAGCCGTATCTGAACGAGCTCTGGGGCGGATCGGGCGGCATCCCGCCGGTCTCGATCGGCCAGGCGAAGGCCACGGTGCGGTACTGGCGGCCTGCGGCCGTCGTTGCGGTCGCCCCGCGGCCGATGCTGCTTGCCTACCTTGACCACGTCTTCGGCCCGCCCACGGTCAGATTCGGCAGCACGCTCGGCTGGCGCCTGCGGCCGGGAGTGTATGTTACTAGCGAGTAGGAAGACGGCTCGCCCCCGCTGCTTCGCCAGCCATGGCTGGCTCCGGCGTACGCTGTCTCCCAAAACGCCCTAAGTGGAGGTCCTCTTGGCGCTGCGGATCGTCATCGGCCTGGTCATTACGGTGATCGCCGCGGCGATCGCCGGGCACCGTCTCTGGTGGCTCTACCGGCTCGGCCGCACCGGCCAGCCCGCCCCGGAGCGGATCGAGGCCCTGCGTGAGCATCCGGCTGAGGGCGCGGAGACGCAGGTCACTCAGGTGATCGGGCAGCGCAAGCTGCTTATGTGGTCGGTGCCAGGCATAGCGCACGCGCTCACCTTCTGGGGCTTCATCGTCTTGATCCTGACGATCATCGAGGCGTACGGCGCGCTGTTCAGCAAGCACTTCGCGATCGTGCTGATCGGCACCTGGGCCTGGGTGGGCTTCATCGAGGACCTGTTCGCCGTGGCCGTGCTGGTCGGCATCGTCACGTTCGCGGTCATCCGGCTGCGCAATGACCCCAAGCGGGAGGGCCGCGCGTCCCGGTTCGCCGGCTCGCACACCGGGGCCGCGTGGCTGGTGCTGCTCGGCATCTTCCTGGTCATCGCGACGCTGCTGATTTACCGGGGCGCCCAGATCAACACCGGCGACTTCCCGTATCCGCACGGCGCGTTCGCGTCGGAGATCGTCGGTCACTGGCTGCACCCGCTCGGCGCGGCCAACCGGGGGATCGAGACGACCTTCATCCTGCTGCAGCTCGCGGTGATCATGGCCTTCGGAATTTTCGTGACCTACTCGAAGCACCTGCACATCGTGATCGCGCCGATCAACGTGCTGTTCGCCCGCCGGCCGAACGGCCTCGGGCCGCTCGAGCCGATGCGCTCGAACGGCAAGGTGCTCGACTTCGAGGAGGCCGACCCGGACGAGGACGTCTTCGGCATCGGCAAGATCGAGGACCTGAGCTGGAAGGGCCTGCTCGATCTGGCCACCTGCACCGAGTGCGGGCGGTGCCAGTCGCAGTGCCCCGCCTACGCCACCGGCAAGCCCCTGTCGCCCAAGATGATCATCCTGGAGCTGCGCGATCACGGCTTCGCCAAGGCGCCGTACCTGCTCGCGGGCTCCGACGACGCCCGCGCGGCGCTGCCAGACGCGGTGAAGGCCGAGGCCGAGCGGCCGATCGTCGGCGACGAGGACGCCCGCGGCGTAATTCACCCGGACGAGCTGTGGTCCTGCACGAACTGCGGTGCCTGCGTGGAGGAGTGCCCGGTCGACATCGAGCACATCGACCACATCACCGGCATGCGCCGGCATCAGGTGCTGGTCGAGTCGGCGTTCCCCCCCGAGGCCGCGACCATGCTCAAGAACCTGGAGAACAAGGGCAACCCCTGGGGCATGGGCGAGAACAAGCGGCTGGAGTGGACCACGGAGCTGGACTTCGAGGTCCCGGTCGTCGACGGCCCGATCGGTGACGACGTCGAGTACCTGTTCTGGGTGGGCTGCGCCGGGGCGCTTGAGGACCGCGCGAAGAAGACGACCAAGGCGATCGCTCAGCTGCTGCACACCGCGGGGGTCAGTTTCGCGGTGCTCGGGCCGGCCGAGGCGTGTACCGGGGACCCGGCCCGGCGGATGGGCAACGAGTTCGTGTTCAGCATGCTGGCCCAGCAGAACATCGAGACGCTGAACGAGGCTGGCGTCCGCAAGATCGTGGCCAGCTGCCCGCACTGCTTCAACACCATCGCCCGGGAGTACCCGCAGCTGGGCGGCAACTATGAGGTCATCCACCACACCCAGCTGCTGGCGCGGCTGGTCGAGGAGGGCAGGCTGACCCCGGTCAGCCCGATCGAGGAGAAGATCACCTATCACGACCCGTGCTTCCTCGGCCGGCACAACCGCGTGTTCACCCCGCCTCGCGAGATCATGGAACGCGTGCCCGGGGTGCAGGCGCAGGAGATGCACCGGTGCAAGGAACGCGGTTTCTGCTGCGGGGCCGGCGGCGCCCGGATGTGGATGGAAGAGCGGATCGGCAAGCGGATCAATATCGAGCGCATCGACGAGGCCCTCGGTACCGATCCCGACACCATCTCCACCGGCTGCCCCTTCTGCCTGGTCATGCTCGGCGATGCGGTCGCCGCCAAGAAGGGGTCGGGCGAGGCCAAGGAGACTCTCGAGGTGGTAGACGTCGCTCAGCTGCTGGTCCGGTCGGTCGCGGCGCCCGCCGCGGTGGGCGCGGCCGGCACCGGCTCGCCTGACGGCCCGCCGTCGCAGCCGGCGGCCGAGCCGGGTCCCGCTGGCCCTGAGGCCGAGTAGCGAGCAGATGGACTCGCGCCGGGCCGAGTCGTTCAGCGACGGCGTCTTCGCGGTCGCGATCACCGTCCTGGTGTTCAACCTGCTGCCTATTGCCGACAAGACGGCGTCAGGGCTGACGTGGCGCGCCCTCGGCCATTACTGGCCCGCGTACCTGGCCTACGGCGTCAGCTTCCTGACCATCGGGATCATGTGGCTGAACCACCACACGATGCTGAGCGCCGTCACGAAGGTCAACCGGGCGGTGCTGGTGCTGAACCTGTTCTTGCTGATGGGCATCGTCGCCTTGCCGTTCCCGACCGCCCTGGTCGCCGACCATCTCAACGAGACCAGCTCCGGTACCGTCGCGGCGGTGACGTACGGCCTGGTCATGATCGCAATATCGGTCAGCTTCGGAGCAACCTGGGTCTACCTGGCCGCTCACCAGCAACAGCTCGGTCCCCGGCGGATTATCCGCGGGCTTCACATGTCGACCGTACGGTTCACGGCGGGGAACGCCGGCTACGTGGCCGGAACTCTCATCGCGCTCGCATCTCCGATTGCTGCCCTGATCATCTTCGCCCTGCTTGCCGTCTACTACCTCTTTGAGCAGCTGCCGGCCTCCGATGAAGGCGGCGACAGTAGCGAGCCGGCGGCTTAGCTACGGGACAATCCGGACCGGCAGCCAGACCCGGACCTTGGTGCCCTTGCCCGGCCGTGACTCAAGGGTCGCCCGGCCGCCGTGCGCGTTGGCGATCGCCTGCACGATCGAGAGGCCGAGGCCGCTGCCGCCGCTGCGCTCGGCGGCGGGCGGCTTGCGACCGGCACCATTGCTGCCGGATCCGCCCGCCGCCCCGTCGTCGCTGCTGCGGCCCGCCGCCCGGTGGAAGCGGTCGAAGGCACGGATCGCGTCCTCGGCCGCCATGCCGGGACCAGCGTCGGCGACCTCGATGAGGACGCCGCCGGTGATGGCGCCGAGCCGGACCGCAACCGGCGTGGTCACCGGCGTATGGGCCCGGACGTTGCCGAGCAGGTTGGCCAGCACCTGGCGGACCCTCGGCTCGTCGACGACGGCCACGAGTCGCGGCGGCGCCTCGGCTCGCACCGGGCGCAACGGCTGGACCGCGACGGCGTCCGCGACCGCGTCGCGGATGACGCTCGCCAGGTCGGTCTCGGTCAGGTCCAGCGATGAGGTGCGATCCAGCCGGGCGAGCTCAAGGAGCTCGGCCACGAGCGTGCTCATCCGCTGTGCTTCCTGCTCGATGCGCCGCATCGCATTGGGGAGCTGATCGGGCCCGAGGGCTCCCTGGCGGTACAGCTCGGCGTAACCGCGGATGGTGGTCAGCGGCGTGCGCAGTTCGTGCGAGGCGTCGGCGGCGAACTCGCGCACCTTCTGCTCGGAGTGCAGGCGCATGCTGAAGGCCTGCTGGATCCCGTCGAGCATGGTGTTGATCGACGAGCCGAGCCTGCCGACCTCGGTCTGGTCGTCGGCGTCGGGCATCCGGGCGGTCAGGTCGCCGCGCGTCGTGATCTCGTTGGCGGTGGCGGCCATCTGATCGAGCGGCACCAGGCCGCGGCCGATCAGCCACTCGCCTCCGACGGCGAGCAGGGCAATGAGCGCGGCGCCGGTGAGCAGCTCGGCGAGGATGAAGCCGCGGACCTGGTTGGGGTCGGTCGTGACCGGCTGGCCGACGAAGAGGAGGTAGCCCTCGGTCATCGGGCCGCCCGCTGGCGGCTCCACCCAGGCACTGGCGGCGCGGACCTTGGAGTCCACCGAGAACGGCTGCCCGCCGAGGCACGGGAACTGCTGACAGGCCCCGCCGCTCGACAGCCTCCTGGCCTCGGCCAGCTCGGCCTGATGCCGGATGGCGTCGAACCCGGCCTGCTGCACCTTGAGGCTCACCGCGCCCGCGAGCTCAGCGGTCAGGGTGTCCAGCCCGCTGCTGGGCACGGACTCGACGGTCAGATCGGGCGTCAGCGGAACCCTGACCACGGCGTATCCGCTGGGGTCGGTCAGCTGCTGCCGGTCGAGTGCCTGGGGCGTGAGCTGCGCCGCGTCAAAGGCCCGGTTCGCGAGATTCGCATTGATCTCGGCGATCTGGCTGTCGACCCGGCGGGCGAGCACCAGCGTGCTGACTGTCCCCATGACGAGCAACAGCACGGTCGTGACGCCAACCAGCATCACCAGCATCCGCCCGCGCAGGGAGAGCCGGCGACTCAGGCTCGCGGCGGAGCCGCGGCGGAGGGCTCCGGCGGGTCGTTCCTCCTGGCTGGCATCGAGAGCGCTGGTCACGGCGGGCCCGGTGGCTGATCCTGCCGCTCGGGCCGCAGGCTGTAACCGACGCCGCGCTGGGTGTGAATCAGCGGCGGGCCCAGCGGGTCGAGCTTGCGGCGCAGGTAGCTGACGTACGTCTCGACGATCTGTGACTCGCCGGAGTAGTCCCAGCCCCAGACCTTCTCCAGAAGCTGGGCCCTGGTCAGGACCCGGCCCTGGTGCCGCATGAGGTAGGCAAGGAGGCGGAACTCGGTGGGCGAGAGCTCGACCGGCACGCCGCGGCGATGCACCGTCCAGCGCTCCTCGTCCAGTTCAAGGTCGGCAACCCGCAGCGGGCCGCCCATCCGCGGTTCCTGCTCTCCGCCCGCGGTCCTCGACGCTCGCCGCAGCACCGCACGGACCCTGGCGACCAGCGCCTCAACTGAGAACGGCTTGGTCACATAGTCGTCGCCGCCCAGCGCCAGCCCGGTGACGGTGTCCGACGAGGTGTCCTTGGCGGTCAGGAAGATGACCGGGACCTCATTGCCCGCGGCCCGGAGGCGCCGGCAGACCTCGAAGCCATCCATGTCGGGCATCATCACGTCGAGCACGATGAGATCGGGCTTGCTGGCCTCGGCCTGCCTGAGCGCGTCCTTTCCGCTCGTAGCGGTCGTGACCGAGCAGCCGTGGAACTTCAGCGCTACCTGGACGAGCTCGCGGATGTTGGGCTCATCGTCCACGACGAGCACCTGCGGAATGCGGTCGTTGTCTGTCATGGCGTCCTGGCTCACCGGGGGGCGGAGTGCAGCTGCCAGCCTGGCCGCAGCACGCCGGGACATTCTGGCAGCATGAGATTACCCCGCGGCGTGCCTGACCGGCGCGTCCGCATAAATACCAGGTCAGCCGCAATGCGGCCGACCGGATGTGATTCCGCCGGAACGCGGCGACGCTATGTGGTTGTTCGCGGCCTCGGGGCTAGGCGGCCGGACGGATCCGGACGAGCCTGGCGTCCCGTGCGCCGGCCGTGACCTGGCCTGCGACCAGGACCTGCTCGCCGGTCGTCAGCTTGCTCGCCGTGACCACGTGACCGCTCTGGCGGACCACGGTGTTCTTGACGATGTCCCAGGTCCACGTCGTGCCGTCGGCGGCCCGCACCGTAACGGTCGTCGAACTGACCGCCGTCACGCTGCCGCGCTCGAAGACGATGGTCCGGAAGCCGTTCTTAGCCTTGTAGGTAACCTCACCGTGCACGCCCGCGGCAGCAATCCGGCCGAATGCACCCGCGCACCGGAGCAGCCCGTGACGCGCGGCCACGGGATGCCCGTTGCGGCGCAGCCTCATCGCGGCCTTCGCGCAGCGCCCGGTCGCCGCGCTGGCCGCCTTGCCCGCCGCGGGCCCGGTCGTCGCCGACGCGCCGCCGGTCAGCGCGATGCCGATGCCGATGCCGCTGCCGAGCAGTACCGCGCCGGCTGCGATCGAGGCGCCGATCCGCCGCGCCCTGCTCCAGGACCTGTCCATGGCAGCCAGGTGTACCCCATGAACCTGAGAAGAACCTGTGAATTCGGGCGCGCTACATGCGGTCGGGCACCGGAATGCCGAGCAGGCCGAGTCCGGTCAGCAGGACGCGGAGCGTCAGGGCACAGAGGGCGAGCCGGCTCCCTCGCATGGCGCCCTCGGCGGTCAGCACCGGGCACTGCTCGTAGAACGTGGTGAACGCACTGGCCACGTCGAACAGGAAGCCCGCCAGCTTGTGCGGCTCCGCGCCAGCCGCCGTGTCGGTCACCGCGCGCCCGAAGGCCAGCAGCCGCAGCGCCAGCGCCCGTTCCGCCGGAGTGCCAAGCAGTATTGGCCCGGTCGCCTGATCCGGATCGAGCCCCGCCCGCTGGAAGATAGAGCGAATCCGCGCGGTGGCGTACTGCAGGTACGGGCCGGTGTTGCCGGTCAGCGCGAGCAGCCGGTCGAAGTCGAGGGCATAGCTGGAGTCGCGCGCGACCGAAAGGTCGCCGTACTTCAGCGCGCCGATCCCGACGGCCTCGGCGATCTGATTGCGCTGCTCCGGGTCGTCGTAGCGCTCCGCGATGACCTTCTCGGCGCGCTCGACCGCCTCGTCCATGAGGCTGGCGAGCTTGACCTGCTCCCCGCTGCGGGTCTTGAGCCGCTGCCCGCCCGGTCCCGTCATCAGGCCGACCACAGCGTGCTCGGCGGTGGCGTCGCCCGTGAGCCAGCCGGCTTCCCGGGCCAGCTCGAAGATCATCTCAAGGTGCTGGTGCTGCTCGGAGCCGACGACGTAAATGATCCGGTTTACGTGCAGGTCGCGGAGCCGGTACCGGATCGCCGCGGCGTCGGTGGTGTCGTAGCCGTACCCGCCATCGCTCTTGCGGAGCATCAGCGGCAGCGGCCGGCCGTCACGCCCGCTGAAGCCCGGCGGGAACGCGCAGAGCGCGCCGTCGCTGATTACCGCGATCCCGCGTTCCTCGAGCTCGGCGCACACGTCGGCGAGCATCGAGTTGTAGAAGCTCTCCGGGGCCATGTCGGCGTCGGTCAGCGTGACGTCCAGCCGGGCGTAGATCCGGCGCAGGTAGGCCATCGAGTCATCGACCAGCAGCTCCCACAGCCGGATCGCCTGCGGGTCGCCGGCCTGCAGCTCCACCACCCGCCGGCGCGACCGGTCGGCGAAGGCAGGATCGCCGTCGAACTTCGCCCGCGCGGCCTGGTAGAAGGCTGTGAACTCGCCCGCGGCCAGCTCGTCGTAGGTGGCCTGCTCGCCCACGTCGAGCGCATGCTCGATCAGCATGCCGAACTGTGTGCCCCAGTCGCCGAGGTGGGCGGCCCTGGTGACCTGATGACCCAGATGCTCGAGCACCCGCACGATCGCGTCGCCCTCGACGGTGGCGCGCAGGTGGCCGGCGTGCAGCTCCTTGGCCACATTCGGACCGGAGTAGTCCACGACGATGCGCTGCGCGGGGGCCGCTTCCGGGACGCCGAGGCGCGGGTCGGCGAGCTGGGCGCCCGCCTGCTCGGCGATCCAGCTGTCGCTCAGTTTGATGTTGACGAATCCGGGGCCGCTCACCTCGGCGTTCTCGACGGCGGGCTGTCCGGCCAGGCTCCCGGCGATGAGGTCGGCAACCTCACGGGGCTGGCGGCCGATGCGCCTGGCCAGCGACATCGCGGCGTTGGACTGATAGTCGGCGAACCCGGACGGCCGGATCAGCGGGTCGGCGGTCGCGTACTCGGCCCCAAGCTGATCAGCCAGTGCCTCCTGCACGAGTTGTCCGAGCGCATCCTCCGGATCGGTCATCTCACCAGCCTATCGGCCGACGCCAGTGGCTTACTGGCGGCGCAGGAAGTGCCGGGCCGGGCCGAGGCGCTCGCGGATGTGCTCGGTGATCTGGCCCGTGGCCAGGTCGGATGCCAGCTTGCAGGCAGCGGCCGCGCCGCGCGCCCTTACTGCCCCGTGCGCGATGACGATCGTGGCCTCCAGGCCAAGCAGGGCCGCGCCGCCGTAGGTCTCCGAGTCCATCCGCTCGGACAGCTCGCGCAGTCCGCGGCGCTGGAAGATGGTGCCGATCCTGGCCGTCCTGGTGCCGCCGAGCGCCTCTCGCAGCTGAGCTGCGGCGTAGCTCGCGGTGCCCTCGAGCGTCTTCAGCGCCACGTTGCCGGTGAATCCGTCGGTGACGATGACGTCGACCCGGCCCGCAAGCAGGTCGACGCCCTCGACGTTGCCCGCGAAGTTGATCGGCAGCCCGCCGTGGGGCGGGTCACCGTTGAGCAGCTCATAGGCGCGCCGGGCCAGCTTGTTCCCCTTGCCGGGCTCCGCGCCGATCGTCAGCAGGCCGACCCTCGGCTCGGCGATGCCGAAGGCCGTCTGCGCGTACGCCACTCCGAGCTGAGCGAACTGGAGCAGCATCTCGGGTTTCGGGTCCGCGATCGCGCCCGCGTCGATCAGGATCGACGGGACCGGGCGGGTGGGCAGCACGACCGCCAGGGCCGGCCGCTGCACTCCCGGTAGCAGCCGCAGCCGCAGCTGGGCAGTAGCGACGATCGCGCCGGTCGATCCGGCCGACATCACCGCCGCGGCCTGGCCGCGCCGGACGAGCTGGCAGGCGACGGCGATGCTGGAGCGGGGCCGGCGCCAGCTGGCCAGCGCCCCCTCGTCCATGGCCAGCGAGTCCTCGGCCGGGACGATGTGGACATTGGGCGGCGGGTCGTGCTTGGCCAGCAGCGGACGCAGCAGGCCCGGCCGCCCGGTCAGCACGACGTCGGAGCTCAGCTCGCGCGCCGCAGCGACCGCACCGGCGACGATCTCGCCCGGGGCGTAGTCCCCGCCCATCGCGTCAACGGCGATCACCCGGTGGGGGGCAGGCAGCGGGATCCCGATGAGCTGCGCTTCGCCGCCCGGCTGGCCGTTAAGGCCTTCCGGGCCGGTTGCTGGCACGGCGGACCCCGGCATGCGGCAAGCTTCTCATTGCCAGGCTGGCCGTGGGCCATCTGGTTCGGGGATGGGGGATCTGCGAGGCATGCCGGAGACTTCGTTAATGCCGCGCATACCGGGTTTCAGTACCGTAACGTGGGCGACGGGTAGGTTTAAAACGTGGTCTTGGGGTAGTCGGGGATCCCTGGATATGGGACGCAACCCAGAGGCCTTCCCAAGCGTTTCCTAACCGTGACCCACTCTGGCTGGCAAGGACGTAACGCCGCGGGACCTCGGCGCGTCTCAGTCAGAGGATGGGCATAACTGAGTAGTACTCGCCAGCAAAGAGGCGGCATGACGGGGAGTTCATGCGCGCAAACTAGGGCGCCGCGCACCCGCTCGGCGTCAGAGGAGGCTGCATGACAGATCAGCAGGTTGCGCCCGTAATTCCTGCGCAGGGGCGCGGGTTTCGCGCGTACACGGCCAAACATCTTGATCAGCTGACGGCCCGGGCGGGCCTGAGCGAGGCTGACCGGCTGGCGGTTAGGGCCGTGGCGACGGTGCTGCCATTCCGGACTAACGAATACGTGATCGAGCGGCTGATCGACTGGACCGCGGCACCAGACGACCCGATCTACCGGCTGGTCTTTCCGCAGGCAGACATGCTGCCCGAAGCGGATATCAAGCCTATAGCGGACATGCTGTCTCGCGGTGCACCTGACCGCGAGATCCAGGCCGCGGCCCGGCAGCTGCGGATGCGTCTCAACCCGCACCCCGCAGGCCAGCTCGCGCTGAACATCCCGGCGATCTCGGACGAGCCGCTGCCGGGAGTGCAGCACAAATATCCGGAAACTGTCCTGGTCTTCCCCAAGCAGGGACAGACCTGCCATGCGTACTGCACGTACTGCTTCCGCTGGGCGCAGTTCGTGGGTGAGCCCGACCTGAAGATGGCCACCGATGACATGGGCCGGGTGACGGCGTACCTGGGCGCCCACCGCGAGGTCACCAGCGTGCTGATCACCGGCGGCGACCCCATGATCATGGGGGCGGGGGTGCTCAGGCACTACATCGAGCCGCTGCTGGATCCGCGGCTCGATCACATCGAGTCGATCCGGATCGGGACGAAGTCGCTGGCCTACTGGCCGCAGCGGTTCGTCACCGACCCCGACGCCGACGACACGCTCAGGCTCTTTGAAGAGGTCGCCGCGACCGGGAAGACGCTGGCCTTCATGGCCCATTTCTCGCACCCGCGCGAACTCGAGCCCGAACTGGTCGCGGCTGCGGTGGGCCGGATCCGCTCTACGGGGGCGATCATCAGGACGCAGGCGCCTCTGATCCGCACGATCAACGATGATGCGCAGGTCTGGCGCGACATGTGGCGGGCCCACCTGCGCCTCGGCATGGTGCCGTACTACATGTTCGTGGAGCGCGACACTGGCCCGCAGGGCTACTTCGCGGTACCGCTGGCTCGGGCCTACGACATCTTCCGCGACGCTTACAGCAGCGTGTCCGGCCTGTGCCGGACGGTGCGCGGGCCGTCGATGTCGGCCACCCCCGGCAAGGTGTGCATCGACGGGGTTGCCGAGATCGCGGGGCAGCAGGTATTCGCCCTGCACATGATCCAGGCCAGGGACCCGTCGCTGGTGGGGCGGCCGTTCTTCGCGCAGTTCGACCCGGAGGCAGTCTGGCTGTCAGACCTGCGGCCGGCGTTCGCGAGCCGCTTCCCGTTCGAGTCCGAGGTCGCCGCAACCGACGGCGACTGGCAGTCGGAGCTGCTGGCCCCGGCAAGCTAGCGGAGCTGCGCGCGCCGCCTAGCGGGCTGCGGCGATGCCATGATCACGCGGGTTTTGCGGGCCTCTGAGCCCCCGAAACCCGCGTGATCAGACGGCCGCTGAGCCGATCGCGCGGGAGTCCCGGGTGTTGCGGGCCGCATGGCCAAGGATGACGTCAGCTCGCGGGTGCGGCGGTGGGTGCGTCCGCGACGGCGGCACTGGCCTCCCCGACCCGCTGCTCGGCCGCGGCCTCCGGCGTCCTCGCCCGGCGCTTGATGAGCAGGCAGCAGGCGGCTCCGATGAAGAGGAACGCGATCGGCACCAGCATGGTCGGCCGCATGCCCTCGACGAAACCGCGGGTGAAGATCTCAGCGCCGAGCCCGGTGGAGTGCTGGCCGGGTCCGCCCGTCAGCCCGCTCTTGGCTGCGGCCTGGAAACTGCTGATCAGCGTCTGCTGCTCGGCGGCCGGCAGGTGACCAGCCAGGGTGTGGATCTGGCTGGTGAATCCGGCGATGAGCCGGTTCTGCAGCAGCGCCCCGACACCAGCGGTGCCGATCACCGTGCCGACCTGCCTCGTGGTGTTGAACACGCCGGATGCCGCGCCGGCCATCATCGGCTGGACGTTGCGCATGGCGATGGTCGTCAGGGGCGCGAAAGTACAGCCGATGCCAATGCCGGCGAAGAACTGCGGGGCCAGGAAGTCGTACCAGGCCGACGTCGTCTGCGCGATCAGCGCTATCGCCCCCATCCCGCAGGCGAACAGGACCAGGCCAGTCAGCAGGATGAACTTGCCGCCGATCTTGTCGGTCATCCGTCCGGCGACCGGCGCGACGAACATCGCCACCACCGACGCCGGCGCCATCGTCAGGCCGGCCTTCAGCGCGGAGAAGCCGAGCACGTCCTGCAGGTAGATGGTGAAGGGGAGGAAGATGCCCAGCATGCCGATCGAGATGCAGGCGGACACGACGTTCATCAGTGAGTAGTTGCGCTCCTTGAACAGCGAGAAGGGCAGCAGCGGCTCGCGGTCCTGGGTGCGGGCCTGGACGACCAGGAACGTGACCAGCAGTACGAAGCCGACCGCGAAGATCAGCGGGATCGAGATGAACGACTTGACCGTGCCCCAGTTGTACCGCTGGCCCTCGACGAGCGCGTAGCAGAGGGCCAGCAGCGCGCCGCTGGCCAGCAGCACTCCGGAGACGTCAAAGCTGTGCTTGCGTTCCGTGCGCAGGTCAGGTATCACGACCACGGTCAGGATCAGCACCGCGATGCCGATTGGCAGGTTGATGAAGAAGATGTACCGCCAGTCGAACGCGGTCACCAGCAGCCCGCCGAGCGTCGGTCCGGCGATGGTCGCGATGCCGGCCACAGCGCCCCAGATGCCAAAGGCCGCACCGCGCCGCTCGGGCGGGAACACCATCGTGAGGATCGCCAGCGTCTGCGGCATCAGCAGGGCGGCGCCGAGGCCCTGAACGGCCCGGAAGGCGATGAGCCAGCCCGCTGAGGGCGCGAAGCCACAGGCAGCCGACGCCACCGTGAACAGCGCGATGCCGGCGAAGAATATGGTCCGCTGGCCGAACAGGTCACCGAGCCGGCCGGCGGTGATGAGCAGCACGGCGAGCACCAGCGCGTAAGCGTTGATCACCCACAGCACGTCGTCGAGCGATGCGTGCAGCCTGAGGATCATGTTGGGGATCGCGACGTTCACGATCGTCAGGTCGAGCAGGGTCATGAAGAACCCGAGCGACACCACGATCAGGACGGCCCACGGATTGGCGCGCGTCGCTGTGCTGACTGTCCCTGTGCTGCCTACCCCTGAGCTGGCTGTCACGTGCCGACCCTCCCAAACCGCGGCTGCCCAGGGCAGCGGCGCGAGCAGATGGCATGATGCGCCATCTGCTCGGAACGCTACGGCATTGCTCTGACATTCCGGGCGACGAACCGGTAACGCTGGTCCGCCGCCCGCATGCCGGTCAGATCAGCCGACCCGGACGAGGTCGGCCGCCCGCTCGCCCGGCTGGGACGCAGCCGTCGGCTGCTCCGCGCCGGCGGACTCCGCAGTGCCGACCGCGTCGGCGTCCGGCACTGCGAGGTCGGGCTGCCGGTGCCTCGGCAGCGCGAAGACGGCTGCCACCGCGGACGCCAGCGCCACGGCCGCGGCCACCCGCAGGCCAAGGCTCATCGCGGTCACGAACGCGTGGTGCGCGGCGTCGGCAACCTGCACTCCGGCGCTGCCGCCGACCTTGCTGCTGACGATGTCCGCGGCCGCGATCGAGCCGGTCGCGACGTGCTGGACCTGAGCGGGAACGTGCGCCGCCGCGAGCGTGGTGCCGAGGCGTGCGGTGTAGGCGGCGGCCGAGATGCTGCCGATGACCGCGATGCCGAGTGCTCCGCCAACCTCGCGGATGGTGTCGTTGATCGCGCTGCCCGCTCCGGCCTGGTGGCCGGGAACGGTCGCCATGATCGTCGTGCTGGCCGGCGCCATCACCAGGCCCATGCCCGCGCCCATGATCGCGACGGCGACGGCGAGCGGCGGGTAGGCGGAGTTCACGGTCGCGGTCGACAGGTCGAGCAGCCCGAGGCCCATCATGGCCATGCCGGCCGGAATGACGATGCGCGCACCCAGGCGCTGGGCGAGCACTGGCGACAGCGGTGACATGATGCCCATCGCCAGGGCGAACGGCAGGGCGCGCACTCCTGCGGACAGCGGGCTGTAGCCGTGCACGAGCTGCAGGTACTGGGTGAGCACGAACAGGCTGCCGAACAGGGCGAAGAACACCACGGTGACGGCCGCGGCCGAGGCGCTGAACGCCCGGCGCGCGAAGATCCGCAGGTCGATCAGCGGGTGGGGAATCCGCAGCTCCCACCAGATGAACGCGCCGATCGCGGCCAGCCCGGCGGCCGCCTCGGCCAGCGTCAGGCCGCCGGTCCAGCCGCGGGACGGTGCCTCGATGATGGCGTCGACTATCGCCACGAGCGCGCCGGCCACCAGGAGCGTGCCGACCCGGTCCAGGCGGTGACCACCGGGCTCAGCGGTCTCCGGGACCACCGTGACGACGCCCGCGATCGCCAGCGCAACCAGCGGAACGTTGATCAGGAAGACGCTGCCCCACCAGAAGTGCGTCAGCAGCAGGCCGCCGAGCGTCGGGCCGATGATGATGCCCACGCCTGCGACCGCCGACCAGGCGGCGATCGCCTGCGGGCGCTCCTTCGGCGGGAAGACCGCGGTCAGGATCGACAGCGTGGCCGGCATGACGAACGTCGCGCCGAGACCCATGATGACCCGCGCGCCAATCAGCATGCCGGTGCTCGGCGAGAACGCGGCGGCCACACTTCCCAGCGCGAAGACAGCCAGGCCGAAGATCAGTGAGCGCCTGCGGCCGTACCGGTCGCCCAGCGCCCCGGCCGGAATCAGCAGCGCCGCGAAGCACAGGGTGTACGCATCGGTGATCCACTGCAGCGAGCTCGTGCCGGCGTGCAGGACGCGAGCAAGGGTCGGCAGCGCGGTGTTGAGGATCGTGTTGTCGATTACGACGACGAGCAGGCTAAGGCAGAGCACGAGGAGTATCTGCCGCCGCCTCGGGTGCCCGGCCGTGGATTCTGCGCTCATCTTGACTCCCTGGTCCATACTTACGTCCGTAGACTTACAGTCGTAAGCATAGACAGATGAGCTTACAGATGTAAAGTAGAAGCATGCAGGCGACAGGAATAGCTGGTCAGAGCCCAGCGTCAGCAGAGGCAGGGCAGCGCCGTCAGCGCAACGCCCGCGGGCAGGGATCCCGCCTGACCGAGGAGATCGTGGCCGCCGCGCTCGCCCTCATCGAGCGGACCGGCTCCGACGAGGCCGTGACCCTCCGGGCCGTCGCTCGTGAGGTCGGCATCGCCGCGCCGTCTATCTATGCGCATTTTCCCGATCGGGACGCCATCGTCATGGCCGTGGTCACCCGCGTCTTCGACGAGCTGGCCGCGGCCATCCGCGCGGGCGTAGCCGCCGCGGGCGATGGCCCGGTCGATCGGCTGGTGGCCGGGTGCGAGCAGTACGCGGCCTTCGGGCTCGACCATCCGGCGCGCTACGGAGTGCTGTTCTCCGAGCACCGCACGGGCGCGGCGGAGTACTGCGACCCGATACCGATCGGCCCCGGCGGGCGCCCGGTGCTTGAGTTCGGGGCCGAGGCATTCGCGCTGCTCGCTGACTCCATCGAGGACTGCGCCCGCGCCGGCCGGTCAGCGAGCACGGACGTCGTCGCGGATGGCACGGCGGTCTGGGTCGCCCTGCATGGGGCCGTCACGCTGCGCACGGCGCTGCCGAACTTCCCGTGGCCGGAGCCAGTCACCGCGTTCGTCCGCCAGCTCGTGCTCCCGCTCGCGAAGATCACGGGCGCCTAATCCGAACCCCGTTCGGCTGCCGCCACCGGCTCTCAGTAAGCTGCCGGCCATGAAGCTGAACGGAACTGCCGCAATCGTGTCCGGAGGGGCCAGCGGCCTCGGCGAGGCCACCGTCCGCGAGCTGGCCAAGGCCGGCTGCACCGTGGTGATCGCCGATCTCAACGAGGACCGCGGCAAGGCCCTCGCGGGCGAAGTCGGCGGCCAGTTCGCGCGCACCGATGTCGGTGACGCGGATCAGGTGCGCGCCGCGGTCGACCTCGCCGCATCGGCGGGCGCGCCGCTGCGCGTGGTCGTGAACTGCGCCGGCATCGGCTGGGCGCAGCGGACCGTCGGCCGCGACGGCACGCCGCATGACCGGGGCGCCTTCGGCAAGGTGATCGAGGTCAACCTGATCGGCACCTTCAATCTCATGAGCATCGGCGCGGCCGCGATCGCCAGGACCGAGCCGGCCGACGCCGACGGTCAGCGCGGTGTCGTGATCAACACCGCGTCGATCGCCGGGATCGAGGGCCAGACCGGTCAGCTTGCCTACTCGGCGTCCAAGGGCGGCATCATCGGCATGACCGTGCCCGCCGCGCGCGACCTGGCGGCGATCGGCGTCCGCGTGAACACGATCGCCCCCGGGATCATCGACACGCCGATCTACGGCGCCGGCGCGGCCAGCGAGGAGTTCAAGGCGAAGCTCGTTGCCCCCGTCGTCTTCCCGAAGAGGATGGGAACGGCAGGCGAGTTCGCCCATCTCGTTCGCGCGCTGATCGAGAACGACTACATGAACTCCGAGACCGTCCGCTTCGACGGCGGCATCAGGTTCCAGCCGAAGTAGGAGGGTACTGCCCCCCGGGGACGGCCAGCAGAAATCGGCGCAGGTCACGCGTGGTATTCAGCGGCCGGCACGGCTGTTTGCTGGCACAGTGATTGTCTGAGCCGCGCCTGATCGGCTGTCCGCTCCAGTCCGTCATGCGGCAGCGGCATGCCATCTGAAGAAACCGGGGGAAGCAGTCTCATGAAACGAAGGCATAGAACCGCGGGCAGGTTAGGGGCCGCGATCGTGGCCGCCGCGGCCTGCTCGGCCGCTGCTGTCCTGGGCGTCGCCCCGGCCGGCGCGGCGGGCGCCGCGCCACTGATGCCCCAGGCCGGTACCGTCATCAGCGCGGTCCAGGGCCCATTCGGCCGGATGCTCGTCGTCGGCTCCGGGCGGTACAAGGGCTTCACGCTTTACGCGATCACCAGTGACCACGGCACCAGTTACGGCTGCACGACCACGGTCATGAACATCCTGGGCCACCACGGGTCGTGCACCGGGCCATCCAACGACGCCAACGCCGAGTGGCCTGCGATCACCACGGTGGGCAGGCCGGTGGCCGGTCCTGGCGTCAGGGCCGCGCTGCTCGGCTCCGTCGTCCGGGCGAAGGTCGGACGGCAGGTCACCTACGCCGGGCACCCGCTGTACCTGTTCGACCAGGGGCCGGGCCAGGTCACCGGGGAGGCCTGGGACGAGCCGTCGCTGCCTCCGTGGCATGGGGTCTGGTACGTCGTGTCGCCCAGCGGAGGCCGCCTGCAGCCGTGGCCGGGGATGCTGACCGTCACCACCGTCGGCAAGCGGAAAGTGCTGGCGGCCCTGATGCAGACCGGGATCGGGACGATGCCCTTCCCGGTGTACGCCTACAGCAAGGACGGCCGGCGCACCAGCCGCTGCACCGGCGCCTGCGCGAGGGCCTGGCCGCCGGTCATCACGTCCGGGGTGCCCGGGCTCGGCGCCGGCCTGAACCCGGGCCGGCTGGGCGCGTTCGTGCGGCCGGGCGGCCTGATTCAGGCCAGCTACCGCGGGCGCCCGCTGTACCTGTTCGCTTTCGAGGCCATCGCGCCGACGGCGACGGGCTACGCGGCCCTCGGAAATGGCAACGGCATCAGGGTCAACGGAGGTGTCTTCACGCTCGTGTCGCCCTGACCCGGGCCAAGGGCAGCCGCTAGGAAGGCCGGCCGGCCGGAATCCCGGCCGGCCGGCCGCAGCGCGGGCGCGTCTCGATAGCCTGGACGCCCCCTGCACCGCCGAGAACCTAGCGAGATGAGCACGCCCGTGTCTGAGCCAACACCGTCTGAGCCAGTCCTCACCGAGGTCAGCGACGGCATCGCCGTCATTACCATCAACCGGCCCGAGGCCCGCAACGCCGTCAACGGCGCTGTCGCCCGCGGCATCGCGGCTGCGGTCGATGAGCTCGACTCGCGCGATGATGTCCGGGTTTTGATCCTGACCGGGGCCGCCGGCACCTTCAGCTCGGGCATGGACCTCAAGGGCTTCCTCTCCGGCGACGCCCCGATCGTGGCCGGGCGGGGCTTTGGCGGACTGGTGCAGCAGCGGCCGGCGAAGCCGCTCATTGCCGCGGTCGAGGGATACGCGCTGGCCGGCGGGTTCGAGCTGGTCCTGGCCTGCGATCTGGTCGTCGCGAGTGACCAGGCGAAGTTCGGCCTGCCCGAGGTCAAGCGCGGCCTGGTCGCGGCCGCCGGCGGCCTGCTCCGGCTGCCCGAGCGAATCCCCTACCACCTGGCCATGGAGATCGCGCTGACCGGTGAGCACTTCAGCGCCGAGCACCTGCGCGCGGCCGGCCTGGTGAACGCCGTGGTCCCGGCGGGGGAGGCGCTGGCGGCAGCGAGGGACCTGGCCGCCAAGATCGCCAGGAACGCGCCGCTGGCGCTCGCCGCCACCAAGCGCATCGTCGTCGAGTCCGGGGACTGGGCCAGCGGCGAGGCCTTCGACCGGCAGGGCGAGGTCATCATGCCGGTGATGCGGTCGGCCGACGCCATCGAGGGCGCGGCGGCGTTCGCCGAGAAGCGGGCCCCGGTCTGGCGCGGCGAGTAGCCGCGGGCGGACGGTAATCTGGGCGTCGCCCCTGCCGGCGGCCGATTCCGGGACTGCCTGGCCGGGATTGCCTGGTCGGCACTGCCCGGCCGCCGGCCGGGTGAGGATTCCGCTGGCCGGCGAGCCGCCTCGGAAAAGCCGCGACCGACTGGAGAGAATTAGGGATGCCGGTGCCCCGGATCAGCGTTGTTGTCCCGTTCTATAACAACGAGGATCTGCTTGGTGACTGCCTGAAGTCGATCGCGGCTCAGTCGATCGCAGACATCGAAGTCCTGATGGTCGACGACGGCTCAACCGATGGCAGCGCGGCGATCGCGGCGGATATGGCCGCCGCTGATCCGCGCTTCAAGCTGGTCCAGGTGCCCCACGGTGGCAGCCCCGGCTACTCGCGCAACCGGGGTATCGAGCGTGCCACCGGCGAGTTCCTGTCGTTCGTCGACTCCGACGACACGCTGCCGGTCCACTCGCTCGAGCAGATGATGCACACGCTGGAGAAGTCCGGATCCGACTTCGTCTCCGGCGGCGTGCTGCGGACCGGACCGATGGGCGTGACGCCGTCGGTCATGCACGGCCGCGCGGTCAAGACCCGCATGATCGGCACTCACATCAGCAGGAACGCCGACCTCTTCTTCGACGTCTCGGTCTGGAACAAGCTGTTCAGGAAGTCCTTCTGGGACGCCAACCAGCTGGTCTTCCCCGAGGGCATGGTCTGGGAAGACCTGCAGCTCATGACCAAGGCGCATGTCCTGGCGCGCGCGGTCGACACGATCCCGGAGCCGATCTACTACTGGCGCGAGCGGGGCACGGGCGCGCTGTCCATCACCCAGTCACGGACCAGCATCAAGAACTTCAGGGACCGGATCACCGCCCTGCTGGCGATCGATGAATTCCTCCGCCAGCACAAGCCGGCCCGGCTGGTCGCCGAGCATCAGCGCAAGGCGCTGTTCAACGACCTGTGGCTTTACGTGCCTGACCTGGGCCGGACCAGTCCGGAGTACCAGGCGGAGTTCGTCGCCCTCACCCGGAAGTACCTGGCCCAGGTGGAAGACGGCGTGCTGCGCAAGCTGCCCTCGACTCACAAGCTTGCCTACCACCTGATCGGCCGCGAGATGACGGCCGAGCTGCTCGAGTACGTCGGCTACCTCAACGCCCAGCAGGTCAAGACCGTCCAGGTCGTCAGGGAGCACGGCCGGATCCGGGCCGACCTGCCGTTCCGCAAGCGGCGCGACCTGAACATCCCGGCGAGCATCTACACCACGCAGATGCGGGAGCTTGACCCGGGGATCAAGGTCGAGAGCATTACGTGGGAAGACGGCAAGCTGGTCATCTCGGGGTGCGCCTACGTCCCCTCGGTCGACATCAGGAAGCGCCGGCACACCTCCAAGATCGTCGTCCTGCGGCCGCTGACGCGGGGCAGGCTGCCGGTCGTCGTGAGGGCGAGCTCGTTCCGGCACGCGGAGGCCAAGACCTACTCAGCTCAGGACCGCTACGACTACGACTGGGCGGGCTTTCGCGCGGTCATCAGCCCGCGGTGGTTCCGGCCGCTCGGGAGCTGGCAGACCGGGGACTGGGACGCCTTCGTCCTGGTCCGGGGCCGGGGCGTGTGGCGGGCGGCCAGGCTGCACTCGCCGATCCCCGGATCGGCCGAGCGGCCAGCCGCGCGGCAGGTCGCGCCGGGCATCAGGCTCGGCGCCCGCTGGATGGGCAAGCGGCTGCACGTGCAGGTCGTCAGGACGCCCGCCGAGCTGACCGGGTGCCAGTTCCTGCCCGCGGGGGGTTCCGGGGGGTCGTCCCCCCGGGCTAACACAGCCGGTGAGCTCATTCTTCAGGTCGACCTCCGGCAGGACCCGGCGCCGGAATCCGCGGAGCTCCTCCTGGCCGCGCCCCGTGGCGCCGCGACCCGGCCGATAACAACGACCACCGAGCAGTTGCCCGGCGGGGGCGGGGTGCGCCTCCGGGGTGTCGTTCCTGCCTCAGTGCTGACGGACTCTGATGGCGGCGGCGAGCGGGTCGAGTGGGACCTGTGCGCGCGGCCGGCCGGCGGTGAACGCATCCGGGTCGCCGCCGACGCCGGCAGCGCCGAGCACAGCTATCAGGTGGGGGCCGAGGAAATTGCGGTCGAGCAGACCCGGTACGGCAACGTCATGATCGTCCGGCGCGGGCTCCGCCCGGTCATCCGCGAGCACTCGTGGTCCGACGACGGCACCCTCACCCTGCGCGGTACCTATGCCGACCTGCCCGGCCAGGCCTGCGAGGCGGTGCTGGCGCGGCGGGCGGCCACGGAGGTGCACGTCCTGCCGGTTCGGCGCGATGGCGACCAGTTCAGCCTGGAGATCACGGCGGCGGGCATGCCCGCCTTTGGCGACCGGCTGCCGCTCAGGGACGGCATCTGGACGCTGAAGGTCCGGCCCGCGGGCCAGCCAGCCGCCGAGCCGGTGCAGCCGATCTACGATCACGGCCGGCTGGCCGAGGTTACCGACCGCAAGCACCAGTTCGGCCAGAAGACGTACGTCTTCACCACGACCGAGTACGACCAGCCCATGCTGGTGGTCGCGCCGGTACTGGGCATGGTCGAGCACGGCCGGATCCAGCGCAAGCTCCTGCGCGACATGTACTACCCGATCCAGCAGCGCCGGGGACTGCGCGACAGCGTGGTGTTCCTCAGCTTCAAGGGCAAGTCCTGCAACGACAACCCGCTGGGCATCAGCCAGGAGCTGCGCCGGCGTGGCGACGACCGCGAGCACGTCTGGGTGGTCAACGACTGGTCGGTGCCGGTGCCCGACGGGGCTAAGGCGGTACTGGTCGGCACCGAGGCGTACTGGGACGCGCTGGCGCGGTCCAAGTACATCGTCTCCAACGACGACATGCCGGCCAGGTTCGAGAAGCGCCCGGGCCAGATGTACGTGCAGACCTGGCACGGCACGCTCCTGAAGAAGATCGGCTTCGACGTCGAGCGGCTGCAGTCGGTCAGCGGCGCCAAGTACAACGAGCACCTGGCCAGGGACGTGGCCAAGTGGGACCTGGCCATCTCGCCGAACCCGTTCAGCACGCCGCACATGCGCCGGGCGTTCCGCTACGACGGCGAGATCCTCGAGTCCGGCTACC
>DAIOWC010000032.1:0-3534 GCA_036758685.1 Streptosporangiaceae bacterium
GGGTCTGCTGCATCGACTGCTGCAGGTTGTCGATGTCGTTGGTGACGCGGCTGAGAATCTCCCCGCGCGGCTGCCGGTCAAAGTAGGCGAGCGGCAGCCGGGACAGCTTGGCCTGTACCTGCTCGCGGAGGCTGAACACCGCCCGCTGGACCATCGTCGCGGTCAGCCGGCCCTGGAACAGGCTGCAGATCGCAGAACCCACGTTCAGCGCCACCACCACGAGCAGGATCTGCGCCACGTGGTGGAAGTCGATCCCCTGGTGCGTGAGGTGCTTGATGTGCTGCGCCTCGAAACCGTCGAACACGACGTTGATTGCCTCGCCGAGCAGCCGCGGCCCCAGCACCGTCAGCGTCACGGCGCTGACCGCGAACACCAGGGCCAGGACGACCAGCACTCGGTGCGGGCTCAGCATGCGCAGCAGCCGGCGGCTGGAGCCCTTGAAGTCCAGCGCCTTCTCGGTGGACATGCCGCTCATGAACCTGGCTGGCCCCTGCATCGTGCTGGCCGGCCGTTGCTCGCGCTCCGGCGTCGCCCGCTCCCCCGTGCCCAGCCCCTCACCGGCATCGGTCTCCGGCGCGGCGCCGTTGGTCTCGTTTCCGTTCGGTCCCGCGCTCACGCCGCGGCCTCCTGCTCGGTCAGCTGGGAGAGCACGATCTCCCGGTAAGTTTCCGAAATCAGCATCAGTTCATCGTGGGTGCCGGAATCGACCACGCGGCCCGCGTCGAGCACGAGGATCTGGTCGGCATGACGGATCGTGCTGACCCGCTGCGCCACGATGATCATCGTCGCGCCTGTCACCTCGGTGGCCAGCGCCGCGCGCAGCCGCGCGTCAGTGGCATAGTCCAGCGCCGAGAACGAATCGTCGAACACGTAGATCTGGGGCTTGTGCACCAGCGCCCGCGCGATTGCCAGCCGCTGCCGCTGCCCGCCGGAGACGTTCGTTCCGCCCTGGGCGATGCGCGCGTCCAGCCCGTCCGGCATCCGCTCGACGAAGTCCCGGGCCTGGGCGATCTCCAGCGCCTTCCACAGGTCCTCGTCTGTCGCCCTCTGATTGCCGTAGCGCAGGTTTGTCGCCACCGTGCCCGAGAACAGGTACGGCTTCTGCGGAATCAGGCCGATCGAATCCGACAGCACGGCCGGATCCAGTTCCCGCACATCGACGCCGCCGACCAGCAGCGAGCCGCCCGTCACGTCGATCAGCCGAGGGATCAGGTTGACCAGCGTCGTCTTGCCGCTGCCGGTGCCGCCGATGAGGGCGGTCGTCTTGCCTGGCAGCGCGACCAGGCTGATGTCGTGCAGCACCGGCGCCTCGGCGCCCGGGTACCGGAACTCCACGTGCCGCAGCTCAAGCCTGCCCGGCTCGCTCCCGGCAGGCAGCGGAGTGGCAGCGGGATGCAGGGCAGGCTCGGTGTCCAGCACCTCCATGATGCGGTCGGCGCTGACCTCTGCGCGCGGGACCAGCATGAACATGAAGGTGGCCATCATGACCGACGTCAGGATCTGGGCCAGGTACGTGATGAACGCGGTCAGCGAGCCGATCTGCATGCTGCCGTCGCCGATGAGGTGCCCGCCAAACCACACAACCGCGGTCGTGGACAGGTTCAGCACCAGCATGACCGAGGGGAACATGAACGCCATCAGCTTGCCGGCCCCGAGCTGGACGCCGAACAGCTCACTGCTGGCGCCCTCGAACCGGTCCCGCTCCTGCGGGTCGCGGACGAAGGCGCGGATCACCCGGACGCCGGTGATCTGCTCGCGCAGCACGCGGTTGATGTTGTCCAGCCGCTCCTGCATGACCTTGAAGAGCGGCCGCATGCGGGAAATGATCAACGTCAGGATGACGCCGAGCAGCGGAACCGCGACGACAAGCAGCGACGACAGCTTCACGTCCTGGTTGAGGGCCAGGATGATGCCGCCGATGCACATGATCGGCGCGGACAGCAGCAGGGTGAAGGTCATGATGGCCAGCATCTGCACCTGCTGGACGTCGTTTGTCGTCCTGGTGATCAGCGTCGGCGTGCCGAAGTGGTTCACCTCGCGGTCGGAGAATCGCTGCACGCGGCTGAAGAGCCCGTGCCGCACATCCCGGCCGAGCGCCATGGCGACCTTGGCGCCGAAGTAGACCGCGCCCACCGCGCAGACGATCTGCACCAGGGTGATCGCCAGCATGAACCCGCCGGTCTTCAGGATGTAGTGCGTGTCGTGAGGGATCACGCCCTTGTCGATGATGTCGGCGTTGAGCGTCGGCAGGTACAGCGTCGCGAGCGTCTGCGCCAGCTGCAGGACCAGCACCGCGGTCAGCGGCTTCCGGTAGGGGCGCAGGTATTCGCGCAGCAATCGGATCAGCACTTGATCTCTCAGTTCTCGGGAGGACTTTAAGGAGGGGAACGAGGCTCCGGGGCTAGCCGGTATCCGACGGCTCGCGGTCCCCCAATGTAACGAGCATCCCGTCGGCAAGTTCCTGCAGCGCGCGCCTGATCGTCGGGGCCAGCGCGGTCGGCGGGTCGGCATGGACCCACTGCTCGAGCGCCGCCTGAACTGCGCCGTTGACGGCAGCCGCCAGGATGCGGGGGAACATGCTCCCCGGGTTCTTGCCGCCGATCCGGATCGCGATGGCCTCGGCGAGCGCGTACTGGGTCATGTAATGAACCTTGAGATACTCGCCGCGCAGCGCCGGCGTGCCGGTGACCAGCCGCACCCCGGCCATCCATTCCTCGTCCAGCGCCCGGTTGGCGCCGCCGTACTCGGACATGACCGCGTTGGTGATCGCAGTCCACAGCGGCTCGTCGGACGGGCGCTCGCGCAGCGCGGCCCCGATCCGCATGGCCCGGTCGAAGCCGAGCGCGCAGATGGCCTCGTACTTGCTGCCGAAGTAGTTATTGAACGTACGCGGCGAGACCCCGGCCGCCTCGGCGATGTCCTCGACGAGCACGTTATCCAGGCCGCGGGCGATCGCCAGCTTCATCGCGGCCACGCCGAGCGCCTGCCGGGTGGCAATCTTCTTGCGCTCGCGCAGCCCCGCCGGATGCTCGGCCTCCCCCGGCGCCTTGCGGCCCAGTTCGGCGGCGGTCTCGGTAGTCACGCCTGCAAGAATATCTCAACTTTCGCGTCCCGCAACTTTGCTCAGCGCGAAATTTTGCGGGTCACGCGCAGATAACGCTCCCCCGCCGCCCGCCCGCCCAGCTCGCCCCTGCGGCACTCGCCCGCAGCCCCCGCCGGCCCTCCCCCGCCTGTCTTCCTCAGCTTCGCGAGGCTCAGCCGCGGCCCGCCTTGGTTATTGGGACCGTTCGTCAGTGCATAGCGCTGACGAACGGTCCCAATAATTCAAGCGCCCGACATACGCGCCTTTTGATCCGGTATGTGCCAGCGGAAACCCGAGGCATGTTCCTCCTCAGACAGCCTGCGGCCGACATCGTGGCAGTTGCCGCCAGCCGCCCCGATGCAGCCGACTTGCGCGGACCCTCGGCCGCCGCGGCCCCGATCAGCTGGACTTCGCTCGCGCGCCTGCCGTCGCTTCGGCGACTGGTGCACAGG
>DAIOWC010000032.1:3634-36292 GCA_036758685.1 Streptosporangiaceae bacterium
GATCAGCTGGACTTCGCTCGCGCGCCTGCCGTCGCTTCGGCGACTGGTGCACAGGCCCGGCGCGGGCGCTGCATGGCCGTCGGTCGCCGACGCCAGCGCACCGCCTCCGCCGTCAGGCCACTTTGCGCTCGCGGATTTGCGACAACACCCTTGCTAGCTAGGGCGCAGGTGCCTCCCCGTCGGAATTTCGCTAGCCCAGGCCGGTCCGGGTAACGGATGCTGGAGGCATGCACGAAGACAGGGAACAGTGCGTCCGGGCGGTTCAGTCCAAGGATGCCAGGTTCGACGGGTGGTTTTTCACCGCGGTCTCGACCACTGGCATCTATTGCCGGCCGAGCTGCCCGGTGGTGCCGCCCAAGCCAGAGCACAT
The DNA here is from genome assembly GCA_036758685.1 of Streptosporangiaceae bacterium. Taxonomy (GTDB): domain Bacteria; phylum Actinomycetota; class Actinomycetes; order Streptosporangiales; family Streptosporangiaceae; genus JAJYUU01. The sequence goes on from DAIOWC010000032.1 coordinate 4,005, forward strand.
GGAGTTCTACCCCAGCGCGGCCGCGGCCCAGCAGGCCGGATTCCGGGCGTGCAAGCGCTGCCGGCCCGACGCGAGCCCCGGCTCGCCGGAATGGGACGTCCGTGCCGACGTCGTCGCCCGCGCGATGCGGCTGATCGCCGACGGCGTGATGGACGACGGCGGTGTGCCTGCGCTCGCGGGCCGGCTCGGCTACAGCGTCCGGCAGGTCGAGCGGCAGCTGCTGGCCGAGCTCGGCGCCGGCCCGCTCGCGCTGGCCAGGGCGCAGCGCGCCCAGACGGCGCGCCTGCTCATCGAGACCACGGCGCTGCCGATGGGCGACGTCGCGTTCGCCGCCGGCTTCTCCAGCATCAGGACGTTCAACGACACGGTCCGCGAGGTGTTCGCCCTCTCCCCCACCCAGCTGCGCGAGCGCGCAGGCAAGGGGCGGCCCGACGCCGCCGCGGGCACGCTGTCGCTGCGGCTGCCGTTCCGGACGCCGCTGCACCCGGACAACCTGTTCGGTCATCTGGCCGCGACCGCCGTGCCGGGCGTCGAAGAGTGGCGGAACGGCGCCTACCGGCGGACTCTCCGCCTCCCGCACGGCCATGGAATCGTGGCCCTGCGGCCGGCCCCTGACCACATCAGCTGCCAGCTGACGCTGACCGACCTGCGCGATCTGGCCAGCGCGATCAGCCGCTGCCGGCGACTGCTCGACCTGGACGCCGACCCCCACGCGGTGACCGAGCTGCTAAGCGCCGACGAGACACTCGCGCCGCTGGTCCGCAAGGCACCGGGACGGCGGGTGCCAAGGACGGTCGACGCCGCCGAGTTCGCCCTGCGGGCGGTGCTCGGGCAGCAGGTGTCGACCGCGGCCGCGCGGACCCACGCCGGACGGCTGGCCGCCGCGTACGGCGAGCCGGTCGAGGACCCGGGCGGAGGCCTTGGCCGGCTGTTCCCCGACGTCAGCGTCCTCGCGGCCGCCGGCCAGTCCGGCCTGGCCATGCCCAGGTCGCGGCGGGAGTCGTTCGCCGCGCTCGCGACCGCGCTGGCAGCCGGCAAGGTCGACGTGACCGTCGGCGGCGACTGGTACGAGGCCAGGGCCAGGCTCGCGACCCTGCCGGGGCTCGGGCCGTGGACGATCGAGACCATCGCGATGCGGGCACTCGGCGATCCGGACGCATTCACCGCCACCGACCTCGGCGTGCGGGCCGCCGCCACCCGGCTCGGCCTGCCGGACACGCCCGCCGCGCTCGCCGAGCGGGCCGCCGCCTGGCGCCCGTGGCGCGCCTACGCCGTGCAGTACCTCTGGGCCACCAGTGATCACGAGATCAACCGCCTCCCCGCCTATACGACAGGAGCCTGAAATGACCACCTTGATCGCGACCGGCCGCAGCCACGTGACGGTGCCGAGCCCGGTCGGGCCGCTGACGATCGTCGCCCAGGGCGGCAAGATCGCCGGCCTTTACATGGACGCGCAGCGGCACGCGCCGGAGGCCGCATCGTTCGGCCTGCCCGGCGACCCGGCCGATGAGCCCTTCGCTGCGGCGGCCGCCCAGCTCGCGGCCTACTTCGACGGCGACCTGACCGAGTTCGACCTGCCGCTCTCGCCTGCCGGCACCGACTTTCAGCTGCGAGTGTGGGAGGGCCTGCAGGCGATCCCCTACGGCGAGACCGTCTCGTACGGCGAGCTGGCCCGGCGGCTGGGCAACCCCTCCGCCTCCAGGGCGGTCGGCCTTGCGAACGGCAAGAACCCCATCGCGATCGTCGTTCCCTGCCATCGGGTCATCGGAGCCAACGGAAGCCTGACCGGTTACGGCGGCGGCCTGGACCGCAAGCGCTTCCTGCTGGGCCTGGAGCGTGCCACGCTGGCCTGAGCACCCCCGAACCCGGGGATTCCGTGAGTTTGCCCTGCGGACGTAGGGTCGACATGCGAACGCGGAGTTAACGTATTACCGACTAGGCGATCAAGACGGCATATCTGGACTACCGGGCGATGACGGCTGAGCATGCGCAGATACCTGCGGAGTTCAGTAGCTTCGTGGGCCGGGCCGGGGAGGTGGCCGAGCTCGCGGAGCTGCTGCCGTCGGTGCGCGCGCTCACGCTCTGCGGGGCGGGCGGGATTGGCAAGACCAGGCTCGCTCTGAAGCTGCTGGCCACGGCCAGCGCCGACTTCCCGGACGGAGCCTGGTTCGTTGACCTGGGCGAGCTCAGCCGTCCCGAGCTGGCGGTCGCGAGCATCGCAGCCGTCGTGGGCGTCGACGAGGAGCCGGGCCGGCCGCTGGCCGACACCCTGGTCGATGCGGTCAGGCACCGGCACGCCCTGCTCGTCCTGGACAACTGCGAGCATCTCATCGGCGCCTGCGCGGCACTGTGCCAGCGGCTGCTGGCGAACGCGCCCGACCTGCGTGTCATCGCGACCAGCCGCGAGCCGATGCGGGTCGCCGCCGAAACCGTCTGGCAGGTGCCGCCGCTGGCGCTGCCGCCGGCCGACGTCAGCAGCTCGGCGGAGCTGCGCACCTACGACGCCGTGCGGCTGTTCGCCGAGCGGGCCGCCGCCGTGGCGCCAGGGTTCAGCATCGGGCCGGACAACGCGGCCGCCGTAGCCCGGATCTGCCGGGCGCTCGACGGGCTGCCGCTGGCCATCGAGCTCGCGGCGGCCTGGGTGCGGGCGCTGTCGGTTGACCAGATCGCTGCGCGCATCAGCGACCGCTTCATGCTGCTCACCGGCGCAGGCCGCGGGGCTCCGGCCCGGCAGCAGACGCTGCGCGCGGCGATCGACTGGAGCTACGACATGCTGTCGAGCCCGGAGCAGATCCTGCTCCGGAGGCTGTCGGTTTTCGCGGAGTGGTCGCTCGAGATGGCCGAGCATGTCTGCGCGGACGAGAGTCTGCCCGCCGAGCACATCCTGGACGGCGTTACCGCGCTGGCGGACAAGTCGCTGCTCGAGGTGAGCGGGGAGGTGCTCGGCCGGGTGAGGTACCGGCTGCTCGAGACGGTCCGCGAGTACGCCGGGGACTGGCTATCGCGCGCGGGCGAGGCCGAGGAGTTCAGGCGCAGGCGCCGCGACTACACGGTGCGCGAGGCCGAGGAGTCGGTGGCCCTCGGCATGGCGATCCTGCCGGCCCCGTGGTCGGCCAGGGTGGACATGTTCCGCAGATTCAACGCCGAGTCGGAGAACGTGCACGAGGTGCTCGCGCAGTGCCTGGCCACCGGCGACGCGGATACCGGGCTCCGGATCTGCCGCGCGATGACGCCCGTCTTCATTGTTCGCGGCAACTTCAGCGACTGCGCGGACTGGACCGACGCCTTCCTGGCGCTCGACGCGGCGGCGACCACCCCCGACGCTGTCCGCGGCCCCGCACTCGCGGCGCGGGCGCAGCTCGCCCTCGCCAGCGGATCCGCCGCCCAGGCCGAGGAGCTGGCACAGGCGGCGCTCGAGCTCTGCTGGGCCGCCGGGGACCAGTTCTACGAGGGCGCGGCGCTTAACCTGCTGACCGAGGCCGCGCTCCACGCCGGCCGGCTGGATGATGCCGAGGCGAAGGGCTCCGCGGCCCTGGCCCTCGCGCGCTCCGGCGGCGACAAGTGGAACGAGGCTTACGCTCTCGGCACGATGGCGACGGTGGCGGGATTCCGCGGCAACATGCGCGAGGCGCAGGAACGCGCCGAGGGCGCGCTCGCCGGGATGCGTGAGGCCGAGCATCCGTGGGGTACCGCCAGGGCGCTGCTCGGGCTCGCCGACCTCGCCCGGCTGCAGTCCGACTTCGGCGTCGCCAGGCGGTACTACCAGGAGGCGCTGGGTCACCTGCGCGTGCTGCAGTCCAGGCCCGACACCGCGCGCTCGCTCGCGGGCCTCGGCCGCATCGCGATCGAGCAGGGTGACCTGGCGGCCGCGCGCCGGGACCTGACCGAGAGCCTCCAGCTCAGTTTCGCCTCCGGCAGCCGGATCGGCATGGCCAGGGGCCTGGAGGCGCTGGCGCGGCTGTTCGTGCTGGAGGGCCAGCCGGATACGGCGGTGCGGCTGGCAGGCGCCATCGCGACGCTGCGGCAGGACGCGGGAATGCGGCCGGTCCCCGGCGCCAGGACCCAGCGGATCCTGGACGCTGCCGCCGGGCTCGGGCAGCCCGCCGTCTCCCGGCTGTGGGCCGATGGCGCGGCGATGACGCCGGCCGACGCGGTGCGCCTGGCGGCGGGCGACGGCGCCGTGAGCGTCGGCCCTGGCTCTGCTCTTCCGCGGGTCGAGCCGCAGTCACTGACCCCCCGCGAGCGCGAGGTCGTGAAGCTGATCGCAGCGGGCAAGAGCAACCGCGCTATCGGCGCCGAGCTGTACATCAGCCCGGCTACCGCCGCCAGACACGTGGCCAACATCCTGGCCAAGCTCGGGTTCACCTCGCGCAGCCAGGTGGCGGTCTGGGCCAAGTCCGCTGACGCTGCGCGGCGGGCGGCGACGGCAGCCAGGTGGGCGGCCGTCGCGGCTGAGCTGGCGGGCGAGCCCGAGTCTGAGCCTGGGGCCGATGGCAAGCCGCCCGAGCCCGGCGCTGACCCCAGGCCTCCCGGCGCGGACCCGGACGGCGAGCAGCCCGAGCCCGGCCCGGGCTAGCTGGCCCCGAACAGCGCGCTGACCGACTCGCCCTCGTGAATGCGCCGGATCGCCTCGGCGAGCGCAGGCGCTATCGAGATCACATGCAGGCCGTACTGACTGCTGCCGTCCGGCGCGGGCAGTGTGTTGGTGCTGACGATCTCGCGCACGAGCGGATGCGCGGAGATCCGCTTGAGCGCCCCGTCACTGAACAGCCCGTGCGTGCACGCGATCCGGACCGAACGCGCGTGGCGCTCCTCCAGCCGCTCCAGCAGTTCCATGATGGTCGTGCCGCGGGCGATCTCGTCGTCGAGCACGATCACCTCGCGGTCTTCCACGTCGCCGATGATCGAGCTGATCGTGACCCTCTCGTCGTTAATGCGTTCCTTCGCCCCCGCCGCCACCGGGACCTTGAGCAGGCGGGCCAGGGCGGCCGCGTTCTTGGCGTTGCCCAGGTCGGGCGACACCACGACGGTGTTGCTCAGATCACGGTCCTCGAAGTGACCGGCGAACTCGCGCAGCGCGTGCAGGTGGTCAACCGGGATCGAGAAGAACCCGTGCACCTGAGGCGAGTGCAGCGTCATCGCCAGCACCCGCCCGGCGCCGGAGGTGACGAGCAGATCGGCGACGAGCCGGCCGCCGATCGACACCCGGGGCTGGGCCTTCTTGTCCGACCGGGCGTAGGAGAAGTACGGGATCACCGCGGTCACCCGGGCCGCCGAGGCTCCCCGGGCCGCATCCAGCATGAGCAGCAGCTCGACTAGGTTCTCCTGCACCGGCGGGCCGAGCGGCTGGATGACGAAAACGTCGCGTTCCCGGCAATTAGCCTGTAGCTGCACCTCAAGGCAGTCATTGGCGAACCGGGTCAGCCTGACCGGGTGCAGCGGGACGCCCAGATCGGCGCAGATTTCCGCGGACAGCGCCGGATGGGCGCTGCCGCCGAAGACCACAATCTCCCGCACGCCCTCAGGCTAAACGCCGCAGGCGTCCGCGTCCGCCAGTATTGCCCGGTCAGAGCCGGGGACGGACGTGAGCCCGGTCACGTTGCGTGGACGCGAACCTCAATCTCCGCCGGATTCGCTCCCGTCATCGTCGCCACCAGGTCGGCGACCGTCGACTCAACGTCACTCAGCGCCCTGGCCTGAGTGACACCGCCCGCTTCAAGCTCGGGCACGGTGATGACCCACCAGTCGCCCTCGCGCTCGCAGATCGCGGTGTAGACCACGGAGCCAGTCGTGCCCGCTGCCACAGTCATCCAAGCCACCCTTCGGGTAGGCACTTGAAATCACGCACGATATTTCGCAGCACACCTGCGGTGACTTCATCATGCCGCGGTAACGAAGTAACATGCGCCTTCGAGCCATGGGCTTCATATCAAGCTCCAGACTCTCTGCCGGCGGGATGAGGCCCACGCTAGGCGAAGCGGCCGACAGAGTCCGGCCAAGAGGTGGCTGGAAGCCCTAGACGACTGTTCTCAACTGCCGTAGGGCGGCAGCTTGAGGGCTGACCTGATCGCGTCCTGCACCTCTTTCCGGTCCGGCCGGGCGTCGATGCTGACGACGTACTCCTTCCGGCGGAACAGGTCCAGCACCGGATTGGTCTTGGCGTGGTAGTCGTGCAGCCGGACCGCGAGCGCGGCCTCGGTGTCGTCCTCGCGCTGAACGAGCTTCCCCCCGCACACGTCGCACCGGCCCTCGACGTGCGGGCTGTTCGCGATCAGGTTGTAGTCCATCCCGCAGTCCGCGCAGAGCCTGCGGGCCATCACCCGGCGCCTGACCTCGCTGTCGGGCAGCTCGAGCTGGATGACGCCGTCAATGTCGTAGCTCTCCAGGAAGAACTCCGCCTGCCGCCCGTTGCGCGGGAACCCGTCGATGATGAAGCCGTAGTTCCAGTCGTGCTGAGCCAGCCGGTCCTTGACGACGCCCTCGACCAGGTCGTCGCTCACCAGCTCCCCCGCCGCCATCGTGCGCCGCACCTGCGCGCCCAGCTTGGTGTGGTGCTGCACGTTCCAGCGGAAAATATCCCCGACGGCAATGTGCACAAGGTCGAGATCGCCGGCGAGCATGGCACTCTGGGTGCCCTTGCCGCTCCCCTGGACGCCCATGATGACGTACTTGCGCATGCGGTAACTGTAGGAAGCAGCGGCCTCGCCCGCCTCCCGGGGGGCCGGATGGAAGGAGTCGTCAATGCCCGTGGCCTACGTGCACGGCTATCAGGAGCGCGAGGGCGAGCGGCTCCGTGATCAGGCCGCGGCCCTCACCGAGCTCCTGCACACCGGGACCTCCTACGACGCCGGGAGCCTGGTCCTCGAGGCTGGCTGCGCGGTCGGGGCGCAGACCATCCCCCTGGCCACGCGAAGCCCCGGCGCCCGCTTCCTGTCCCTCGACCTCGCTCCCGGCTCGGTCGCCCTTGCCCGGCGGGCCGTCGCCGACGCCGGGATCACCAACGTCGGTTTCTCCGTCGCCGATATCTACGAGCTGCCGCTCCAGGCCCAGTCGTTCGATCACATATTTGTCTGCTTCGTGCTCGAGCACCTGGCCCGCCCGGCCGAGGCGCTGGCCCGGCTGCGCTCTCTGCTCAGGCCCGGCGGCACCATCACCGTGATCGAGGGTGATCACGGGTCGGCGTACTTCCACCCCGACAGTGCGGCGGCGCGAGATGCGATCCAGTGTCTCGTCACGCTCCAGCAGCGAAGCGGGGGCGACTCGCTGATCGGCCGCCGCCTCTATCCGCTGCTGACGACCGCAGGCTTTCGGGCGGTCGAGGTCTCGCCGCGGATGGCTTACGTCGACGGGAGCAGCCCCGAGCTCGCCGACGCGATCACGCTCAGGACGTTCACCGCGATGATCGAGGGAACGCGGCTTGCCGCCGTGGCCGCCGGGCTCCGCACGCCGGCCGAGTTCGAGGCCGGTGTCCGGGACCTGCGCCGGGCCGCCGAGCCGGACGGCACGTTCTGCTACACCTTCTTCAAGGCGACGGCGATAGCGCCATAGGCCGGACTACCGGGCGTCATGCTCAAGGCGCAGTCCCAGGCTGACTGAGTCGTCGACCACGAACCCAAGGCGCCGGTAGAACTCGATCGCGGCCGTGTTCGATCCCCGCACTTGCAGGTTCAGCTTCGGGCAGCCAAGCGCGCGCAGCCGGCGTTCCGCATCGGCCATGAGCAGCCGCCCGAATCCCCGGCCGCGGTGATCGGGACGCACCGCCAGGTAATTCACCCAGCCGCGATGACCGTCGTAGCCGACCATCACTGACCCGACCAGCTCGCTGCCGGATTCCAGGACCACGAGATTGGCCCCGTCCGCGGCGAGCTTGCGATCGATGTCCAGGTAGGGGTCGTTCCACGGCCGCGTGAGCTCGCACTGCGACCAGAGCGCGACGAGCGGTTCACGGTCTTCGGCCAGGTACGACCGGATCACGGGAGGCATGCCACATGTCTAGCAGCCGGGCGCGGCCCGTCAGCCGGCCGGCGGCCGCGGCCCCTGCTGGGACGCGAAGTCCTTAGTGCGGATCGCGAAGAGTGAGATGACCCCGCCAGCGAGCGCGATGATAGCCGCGACCAGGAGGATGTCGTTCAGGCCGCTGGTGAATGCCGACCGGGTGACGTACTCGACCGTCGGCCTGACCGAAGCCGGGAGCCCTCCGATGACTTTCCCGACCTGACCGCCCTGGATCGCTCCGGAGATCTGGCCAGCGTGACTGGCAAGCCCCGGAACCGCGGCGATCTTCGTGGTGACCTGGTCACGGACACTGTGGGAGAACAGCGTGCCCAGCAGGGCGATGCCCGTCGCGATCCCAACCTGACGGAAGGTCGAGTTGATGCCCGACGCCATGCCCGCGCGGTGCGGCGCCACCACGCCGACGGCGGTCGAGGCCAGCGGCGGGTTCACCAGCCCGACGCCCAGGCCGCCGATGATCATGCCGGGGATGAGGTGAGTCCAGCTTGAGGTCGCCGTGAGCCCGCGCATGAGGAGCAGCGAGGCGCCGATGATGAGCAGGCCCGGGCTGATGAGCCATTTGATCGGCACCAGCGAGGACAGCCGGCCGGCGATCGTCGCCGTGATCAGGATGCCGCCGGAGATGAACATCAGCCGCACGCCGGTGCCGAGGGCGGAGTAGCCGAGCACGTCCTGCAGGTACAGCACCAGGTACAGCAGCATCGAGAAGATCGACGCGCTCAGCGTGAAGGCGACGATGAGCCCGCCGCTGAAGGTCGGCAGGCGGAACAGGCTCAGGTCGAACATCGGGTGCTTGCCGGACCGCTCGGCGAAGTAGAACGCGATCAGCAGCACCCCGGCGGCGATGAAGCAGCCGATCACCACGCTGTCGCCGAACGACTTCTGATTGGACTCGATGAGCGCGTAGATCAGGCTGGCCAGGGCCGCCGTGAACAGCACGAAGCCGGCCCAGTCCGGCCGGCTGGCGCGCGGCTCGCGGGACTCCGACACCTTCATCGTCGAGATGACGAACGCGACCACGCCGATGGGCGCGTTGACGAAGAAGATCCACCGCCAGGAGATCCCGGTCGTGAGGATGCCGCCGAGCAGCGGGCCGATCGCCACCGCCAGGCCGGTCACGGCCCCCCACACCCCGAAGGCCGTGCCGCGGTCCTTGCCGCGGAACGCGTCCGCCAGCAGGGCCAGCGATACCGCGAACATGATGGCGCCGCCGATGCCCTGCAGAGCCCGCGACAGCTGCAGCATGAGCGTGTTCACGGCGAAACCGCACAGCACCGACGCCGCGGTGAAGACGGCCAGGCCGACGAGGTAGAGCCGCCGGCGGCCGTACATGTCAGCGAGGCTGCCGGCCGTCAGCAGGAACGCCGCCAGCGTCAGCGCGTAGGCATCCACGATCCACTGCAGGTCGGAGAAGCTGGAGTTCAGCGCCTTCTGGATATCGGGCAGGGCGACGTTCACGATCGTGATGTCCAGCAGCAGCATGAACGTGCCGAGGCAGACCGCGACCAGGGTCCACCACTTGTTCCCGCGCTGGACGGGCTGCGCGGCCTGCTGCGCCTGCCCGGATGCCCCGGCGTTGACTTCGGTCACGTCCAGCCCTCCAGATGACGGCAGCCCACGCTCCGATTGTGGTGCCTGCCCGCAGCCAGCCCGCAGGCGACCTCAGACCTGCGGGCCGAATGCCCGGTATGAGCGACGTTAACCGCCGGATACCAGGCCGTGCCGGGATCCGGCGGCCGGGCCGCTGCTTACTCTGCCCGAGCGTGCGCGGCCCCGCCGCGGGCAGGCCCGCCCCGCGCAGCCCGCGTCCCTAGGGCGAACCGGCGCTCGCAGTAATCCCGCAGTTTCGGGTCGAGCACGTCCCTGATCTGGGGCCAGTCCTGGCGCAGCAGCTCCGGGTTCAGGAACCGGGCCACGTCGTTGCGCTGGCCCTGGGTCAGCACGATGCCGTACATGTTCCGGCGCACGTCGTCGTCGGTCACGTCGCACTCTCGCAGGCCGGGCCAGGACAGGTGCCGCGGCAGGACGATCACGCCCTTGGCCGGGCCGCGGAGGTCGTCGATGTGCTCGGGCAGACGGCGGCGGTGAGAGCTCCGGCCGGGCAGCCAATCAGCGAGAGACATGCGACCGATTATTGCCTGAAGTCGGCGGCTGCCTCGCAGTGACGCGCTGGAGCGGCCAGGCGACGCTCCGCAGCCCCCGGCCGCGGCCGCGAGGGTCGCCAGGTCACGACGCTTTGTAGCAGCGCTAGGCTCTGACCATGCCCAGCGCACAGCCCCGACCGCGGTGGTGGTTCCTGATCACCCCGCGGTGGCTCGCGTGGCACGCCTTCGCCGTGCTCGCGTCCTGGGGGATGCTCTGGCTCGGCGACTGGCAGTTCCACCGGGCCGAGGGTGGCAATGCCCTGAGCTGGGCTTACACCTTCGAGTGGCCGATCTTCACGGTCTTCGGCGTGGTCTTCTGGGCCAAGACGATCTTTGACGAGTGGAAGACGCGCGGCAATCCGGCCGTCCTTGCCGGCGCCGCGGCCGGGGTGGATGATGACCTCGGCTTGCCCGCGTCCGCGCACGTGGCGCCCTACGAGGACGACGTCGAGGACGACCCCGAGCTCGTCGCCTACAACGCCTATCTGGCCAGCCTCAGCCGCAGGAGCGAGGTCAGCCGGTCGGGCGGGGGCCAGCCGGGCAGCACAAAACTGGGCCCAGCGGCCAGCTGAGCCGGAACGAGGAGGTCCCGCCCAGTGAGCTCATCCGACGCGCTGCGGCTGTCCGTGCGCGCCTACCGCGTCATGGCGTACCTGACCGGAACGATGCTAATGATCTTGTGCTTCGTCTGCATCCCGCTGCAGTTCGCCGGCTACAAGGAGCCGGTCGAGATCGTCGGCACCCTTCACGGGATCCTCTACATGATCTACATCGTGGTCGCGTTCACGATGACGAGGTTCGTGCGGATGAAAGTCGCCAGTCCCGGCACGGTCATCGTCCTGGCCGCGGGCACGATCCCGGTGCTGACCTTCGTGGTGGAGCGCTGGGTGTCCCGCACCTATATCAACCCGGCGCTCAGCCGCGCCGATCCCGCGCCCAGTGAGCAGCCAGTACTTCGCTGAGCAGCCGGCCGCCCAGCATCGGCCGGGCATCGTCCACGTCGTGCTGCCCGATACCCACCTGGAGCTGGCTACCGACTCCGGCGTCTTCTCCCCCGGCCGCCTGGACCCGGGGACCAGGCTGCTGCTCGAGACGGCTCCCGCCCCTCCGGCTAGCGGCAACCTGCTCGACCTCGGCAGCGGCTACGGTCCGCTCGCGCTGGTGATGGCGGCCAGGGCGCCTGCCGCGCGGGTCTGGGCCGTCGATGTCAACCGGCGCGCGCTCGACCTTTGTGCCGGGAACGCCGCTGCCGCGGGGCTGGACAACGTCCGCTGCGCCGGCCCGGACGAGGCGGACCTGCCGGAGACCTTCGACCTCATCTGGTCCAACCCGCCGATCCGGATCGGCAAGCCCGCCCTGCACGCGCTGCTCTCCGGCTGGCTGGCCCGTCTCGGCGAGTGCGCCGCCGCCTACCTCGTGGTGCAGCGCAATCTCGGCTCGGATTCCCTGCAGCGCTGGCTGGGCGATGCCGGCTGGCAGGCCAGCCGGGTCGCGGCCAGGGCCGGCTACCGGGTGCTGGAGGTGCGACGATGACCCGTCAGCTCGGCATGACCGAGGTGAAACGGCTGAACCGCGGCTGGCGCCGCCGCACCCAGGCGGCGATCAGCCTGCTCCTGGACAACGTCGGCCAGCCGTTCAACGTGGGCTCGATCCTCAGGACGGCGGCCGCGTTCGGCGTCGAGCAGATCTGGCTGTGCGGCGACACCGCCCAGCCGGGCCATCCGTCGGCGCGCAAGACCTCGCTTGGCACCGACCGGCTGCTGGCATTCGAGTACCCGCAGACGGCGGCCCTCGGGGCGCAGGCGGCCAGGGCGGCCGGGTTCCGCGTCATCGCCGTCGAGCTGGCAGGCGACGCAGTTCCGCTGCACGAGGCCGATCTTGACGGCGACGTCTGCCTCGCCCTCGGCAATGAGGACCGGGGCTGCTCGCCTGGCCTGCTGGCCGCGGCCGACCAGGTCGCCTACATCCCGCAGGTCGGCAAGGTCGGCTCGCTCAACGTCGCCGCGGCGGCCGCGATCGCCCTGGCCGAGGCCCGCCGCCGCGAGTGGACCCGGCCGGCCTCGGATAAGCCCCCGGAGATGCCCGCCTGAGGCCGCCATCCATACTTAGCCGCGTGCCCGCCGGCTACCTCGACCATCCGCGTCCGCTCGCGTTCGCCCACCGCGGCGGAGCCAGCCATTTCCCGGAGAACTCGTGGAAGGCATTCGAGCACGCGGTCGGGCTCGGCTACGCCTATCTGGAGACCGACGCGCACGCCACCGCGGACGGCACGGTCGTGGCCTTTCACGACAAGAACCTGGACCGGGTGACCGACGCCACCGGCGCGATCGCGGAGCTGACGACCGCACAGGTCACCGCGGCGAGGATCGCGGGCACCGAGCCCATCCCGCTTCTCGCCGACCTGCTGATGTCCTGGCCGCAGCACCGCTTCAACATCGACGTGAAGGACGAGCCGGCCATCGGCCCGCTCGTGGACGTGCTGCGCGTGACCAATGCGTACGACCGGGTGTGCATCACGTCGTTCTCCGGACGGCGCCTGAACGCGACCAGGCGGCTGCTGCCGCGCCCGGTCTGCATGGCCGCTGCCCCGGCCTCAGTCGGCGCGATCAAGGCGGGCACGCCCGCCGCAGTGCTCGCGGCCAGGTTCGAGAAGCTCTGGATCCAGTGCGCTCAGGTCCCCGAGCGCATCGCTACCGGTCCCTTCATCCGCCGGGCGCAGGCCATCGGGCTTCAGGTCCACGTCTGGACGGTCAACAAGACAGCGGCCATGACGAGCCTGCTCGACCTCGGTGCCGACGGCATCATGACCGACCAGACCGAGGCCCTGCGCGACATCCTGATCGCCCGGGGTCAGTGGGTTTCGAGCGAGCCGGAGGCGCGCCAGGGCCGCCTGGACTGAGGAGCGGTGTGTGCGACGAGGGAAGGCGGCCCCTAAAGGCGCGCCGCAGGCTGAGCGGGAAACAGGGTTGGAATTACGGCCTGCCGGGAATCTTGACCGAGTACTCACCGTTGGTGATGTAGGACGGCTGAGAGCCTGGGAGGCAGCAGACATATGGCCGAGCGCGCACTTCGCGGCACCCGACTCGGAGCCACGAGCTACGAGAACGACCGCAACACTGACCTGGCCCCGCGCCAGGAGGTGGCTTTTGACTGCCCGCGGGGCCATCGGTTCACGGTGCCGTTCTCGGCCGAGGCCGAGATCCCGGCGAACTGGGAATGCCGTATTTGTGGCGATCTGGCCGTTACTGCGACTGGCGACTCGCCGACTCCGAAGAAGGTAAAGGCGCCGCGCAGCCACTGGGACATGCTGATGGAGCGCCGGACCATGGCTGACCTCGAGGAAGTCCTGGCCGAGCGGCTCGCGGTCATCCGGAGCCAGCGCGAGCCCGCTGCCGACCCTGCCCCTCGGCAGAGCAGCCGTCAGCGCAAAAGCGCCTGAAGCTTAGCCCCGGCTAGCGCTGCTTCCCGCCCAGCCCTACCCGGCTGGTGATGCCCCATACCGTGACGCGCCAGAGCGCCTCGGCGACGATCGCGCGGCTCATCTTGCTGCTGCCGTGCGTGCGCTCGGTAAATGTGATCGGCACTTCCACGATCTTCTTGCGGGCGCGGGCCGCTCGCAGCGTCAGGTCGATCTGGAAGCAGTAACCCTGCGATGTGACGGTGTGCAGCGCGATGTCGTTCAGTGTCGCGGCCCGATAGGCGCGGTAGCCTCCGGTCGCGTCGTGCACGGACAGGCCGAGCATGACGCGGGCGTAGGCGTTGCCGCCGCGGGACAGCAGTTCTCTCGACCGCGGCCAGTTGCGGACCGTGCCGCCCTTCACCCAGCGCGACCCGACGACCAGATCGGCATCCTCGAGCGCGGCGAGCAGCGAGGGCAGTTCCGCCGGGTCATGCGAGCCGTCGGCATCCATCTCGACCATCGCGCCGTAACCGCGGTCCAGCGCCCAGCCGAAGCCCGCGAGGTAGGCAGCGCCAAGACCCTGCTTGCCGGGCCGGTGCAGCACGTGAACGTGGTCGTCGGTCAGCGCAAGCTTGTCCGCGATGTCGCCGGTGCCGTCGGGACTGTTGTCGTCGGCAATCAGAACGTCGGCATCCGGAACCGCTGAGCGGACGCGGGCCACGATCGGCTCGAGGTTCTCCGCCTCGTTGTAGGTGGGAATGATGACGGCCACTCGCCCAACCGGACCGCGCTGCTGGCTGCTGCTTGTCACCATCTCACCTACGAGTCATCGCGGCGGTTGCCGCCCTGCAGCGAAGCACGTTACCGCCTGACGCGATCGCGAGCGTCGCGAAACTAGTCCACGGGCCTGTTGGCTGGGAAGAGGGCCTGGGAATCCCTTCGGACCGGAACGCATCCCGTCGGCAGCGGGATCGCCCTCCGTTGTCTACTGGGCGCCCAGGCCCCTCCCGGATCCAACCCCCCGCCTGGCCAAGGTTGACCGCTCCCTAGCGGGGCCGGGACGATGACCGCCTCGCGGCGCGGCCACGGCCCGGCCAACGACCCTGGCCTGCTGGCCCGGTGCTGGACTGCGCAGAAACTTACCGTCGATCGCTGCAATGTCAACCTGTCCCGCCAGGACTGATACCGCTGCGCAACCTCCAGGCCACCCCAGGTGGCAGGCCTGTTCCCTGTTGTCCCGCAGCGTTACGATTGGGGTTCCCGTAACGTGTGAGGGCGCCATGGCCGGGTCGTCATCCGCCGGCCGCCAGACCACGGAGCGGTCCGTGCGCCGATGACGCCCGCCACGCCTTGTTGCACGGCGAGAGAATCCTCAGCGGGCGCACGACATGTGTCCGCGCGCTCATTCTGCTTATGCCTGGAGGACAGGAATGACAGAGAGTCCCGACAAGCCGGTCTCTGAGTCCCAGATAGCCGTGCACTGGCGCGAAGAGGAGTATTACCCCCCGCCGCCGGCTTTCGTGCAGCAAGCCAACGCCAACGATCCCGCGATATTCGACCGGTTTACCGAGGACAAGTTCCCCGACTGCTTCACCGAGTACGCCAACATGCTGGAGTGGACCGAGCCCTGGCACACCGTCCTCGACACCAGCAACGCGCCGTTCTGGAAGTGGTTTGTCGGCGGCAAGCTCAACGCTTCCTACAATTGCGTCGACCGGCACGCGGCCGCCAATCCCGACAAGACGGCCATCATCTGGGTGCCCGAGCTCGAATCCGACGAGACCATCCACATCAGCTACGGCGAGCTGCTCCGCCGGGTGAACGAGTTTGCCGCCCTGCTCAGCGATTTCGCCGGCCTGAAGACCGGCGACCGCGTCACGCTGCACATGCCCATGGTGCCCGAGCTGCCAATCACGATGCTCGCCTGCGCCCGCCTCGGCATCATTCACTCCCAGGTCTTCGGCGGTTTCAGCGGCAACGCCTGCGGTACCCGGATCGCCGACTCTGGCAGCCGCGTCCTGATTACGATGGACGGCTATTTCCGGGCTGGCTCGGTAACCGACCACAAGGTCAAGGCCGATGAGGCCGTCGCCGAGGCCGCCCGGCAGGGTCAGGACGTTGACCAGGTACTCGTGTGGCGCCGCCACGCCGGTCAGTACGCGTCCGAGACGCCGATGGTCGATGGCCGCGACTTCTTCGTCGACGAGGTCATCGGCAAGTACGAGGGCCAGGAAGTCGCGCCGGTCCCGATGGACTCGACGGCGCCGCTGTTCCTGATGTACACCAGCGGCACGACCGGACGCCCGAAGGGCGCCCAGCACAGCACCGGCGGATACATGTCCTATGTGACTGGTACCTCGAAGTACTACCAGGACATTCATCCAAGCGACGTGTACTGGTGCATGGCCGACATTGGCTGGATTACCGGGCATTCCTACATCGTCTACGGCCCGCTCTCCCTGGGCACGACGACGGTGATCTACGAGGGGGTGCCGAACTACCCCGACGGCGGGCGGCCCTGGCGCATCGCCGAGAAGCTCGGCGTGAACATCTTCCACACCTCGCCGACGGCGATCCGCATGCTGCGCAAGGTCGGCCCGGACGAGCCGGCCAAGTACAACTACCACTTCAAGCACATGACCACGGTCGGCGAGCCGATCGAGCCGGAGGTCTGGCGCTGGTACTACACCGCGGTCGGCAAGAGCCAGGCCGCGATCGTCGACACCTGGTGGCAGACCGAGACCGGCGGCTTCCTCGGCAGCACGCTGCCGGGCCTGCAGCCGATGAAGCCCGGCAGTTGCGGGCCGACCGCACTCGGCATCTTCGGCGTCATCTACGACGAGGACCGCAACGAGGTACCCAGGGGCAGCGGCAACGCGGGCAACATCTGCATCCGCAACCCGTGGCCAGGCATCATGCAGACCGTGTGGGGACAGCCCGAGCGGTTCCTCGACGTCTACTACCGCAAGTACAACAGCGACCCGGACAGCAAGGACTGGCACGACTGGCCGTACTTCTGCGGCGACGGCGCGCTGCAGGCTGAGGACGGCTACTACCGCATCCTCGGCCGCGTCGACGACGTCATCAACGTGGCGGGCCACCGGCTCGGCACGAAGGAACTGGAGTCGGCCGCGCTGACCGTGCCCGAGGTCGCCGAGGCGGCCGCCGTCCCGGTCATCGACGACATCCGGGGCCGGATGGTGGAGATGTACGTCTCGCTCAAGCCTGGCGTCGACCCAGCCGGGATGGAGGCCAAGGTCGTCGCCGCGATCGAGACCGAGATCGGCAAGATCGCCCGGCCGAAGAACGTGTGGATCGTGCCCGACATGCCCAAGACGCGGTCCGGCAAGATCATGCGCCGGGTCATCGCATCGGTGTCCAATTTCGCCGACGTCGGCGACGTCACCACGCTGGCCAACCCCGAGGTGGTCGACGGCATCCGCCAGTACGTGCAGAGCGCCAAGGTGGCCAAGGGCGACACCCCGCGCGAGCTGACCGACATCGAGCTGGCCGAGATCAAGGCCTTCGGCGACGAAGGGTAACTCATCGGATTCAGCGGCCCGCCAGCCAGGCTGGCGGGCCGCTGCTCATTCCCGCACCGTGCCGTCGCTGACCTGCCAGTGCCGGGTGTATCCGACCTGCTCGGCGAAGTACCGATCGTGGGTCACCATGATCAGCGTGCCCCGGTAGGCCCGCAGCGCCTGCTCCACAACGTCAAGCGAGTCGAAGTCCAGATAGTGCGTCGGCTCGTCCAGCATCAGCAGCTGCGAGCCGCTGTTGACCAGAACCGCGAGCAGCAGACGGCGCCGCTCGCCGTCGGACAGCGTCCGGACCGGCGCCCGCCACTGGTCGGGGCCGAACTGATACGCCGCGAGCAGCCGCTCGGCGTCATCGGCATACACCGGGACGTGGGAGCGCAGGAAATCAAGCACCGGCATCGCGGCCGGCAGGTCGTCGTGCCGTTGCGCGAGCACCGCGGGCCGCCGGCCGACGTCGACGCGGCCGGTGTCGCCAGCGATCTGGCCGGCGAGGACGCGGAGCAGCGTGGTCTTCCCGGCGCCGTTCTGGCCCGAGACCAGGATGCGATCGGCACGCCGCACGTCGACGTCGACGGCCCGCAGCACGGTCCGGCCGCCGAGCCGCACCGACAGCTCCCGCGCCGAGAGGACGGTTCTGGCACTGCCTGCGGGCGCCTCGTCGGCGGTGCTGGCCGGCGCCTCGTCGGCGGTGCTGGCCGACGCCTCGTCGGCGCGAGGCAGTGCCAGCACCAGCGGCGGGCGGGTGTGCGGCTCGGCGAGCCAGCGCGCCGACTGGACCTGGCGTTCCAGCCTGCGCTCGCGCGCCTTGGCCTTCTTCGCAACCTTCTTGGCGTACCGGCGCAGCCGGTCGTTGCGGGTGCTGAGCTCGGTCCGCAGGGCCTGCGTCTTGACGGCCTCGATATCGGCCTCCAGGCGGCGGGCATATTTCTCCTGCGCCTCGAAGTCGAGGAGACGCCGCTGCCAGCGCCGCGCCTTCTCCTGCCGGTACTCGGTGTAGCCGCCCTCGTAGTAGCCCGGCTGCGGCTCGATGCCGTCAAGCTCGATGATCCGGCTGACGGCCTGGTCGAGGAACCGCCGGTCATGGGAGGCGAGGATGACTGCGCCACCGAACCGGGCGAGGTAGCCGCCGAGCCAGTCGGCACCGTCGGCATCGAGGTGATTGGTCGGCTCGTCGAGCACGAGCACATCCGGCTCGGCCAGCAGGAGCCGGGCCAGGCCGAGCCGGGCCAGCTCGCCGCCGCTGATCCGCGACAGCGGCAGCTGGTCGGACAGACCGGCCAGGCCGAGCTGCGTGCGGACGGTCGCCACCCTGCTTTCCGCGGACCAGCCGCCGAGCAATGACCAGTCGTCCTGGACCCGTGCGTACTCGGCCATGATGGCCGCATCGGCCGTGGCCATGGCCACCTCGAGCGAGCGCATCCGGGTGGCGAGGGCGGCCAGGCGCCCGAGGGCTCCGGCGAGGTAGGTGCCGACCGTGCCGACCGTTTCCGTGAGGCCGGTGGCATCGGATCCGGACCAGCCGACGCGAGCCGTGCTGGCCACGTGCCCGGTCACCGGCCTGAGCTGCCCGGCGATGATACGCAGCAGGGTGGTCTTGCCCGCGCCATTGGGGCCGACCAGGCCGATTCGGTCGCCGGGATTGAGCACCAGGTCCACGCCGGAAAAGAGCACGTCGCCGCCGTAGTGATGGCCGAGCGAGTGAGCCTTGAGATAGGGATGCGCCATGAGCCGAGCGTCCTTCGCCGTCTGGGGGCGAGCGCGCGCGTAGCGCGCGGCCAGAATGTGCTCAGGGAGCGTCCCTGACGGGACGCGGCTCAGATCAGCATCTGGGCTGGACACTCCATCCGCCGGGCCGCGGTGCGGCCAGTCGGGCTCATGCTGGCACGGGCCGGGCGCGGCGGGCAATCGAATTGTCGCCGCCCCGATCAGCCAGGCAGATTGCGGCATAGCGCGAGCGGCGGCCCGATCATTCTCCTACGATCTTCACAGAGCGGGATTTAATGTGCGCGACGCCAGTCGCGAGTCGTGGCTAGAACGAGGATGGTTCAAGCACAGATGCATGCCCGCCGTCGCCGTCCTAGACGCGTGGCTGAGGTCGGCCGGATCAGGCCAGCCAGCCGCAAGCGCATGGCTCTGATCCTGTCCGTGCCGGTGCTCAGCCTGCTGCTCCCCGCGATCGCCGTGGAGATCGCGGATGCCGGCGGGAGCAGCCAGCTCACCCGGTCCGCGGCCGCGATCGCCCGGTTCCTCCTGTACTACTCGGGAGTGTTCGCGCTGGTGGCGCTCACTGCTGCGGTCGCGGCCGGCCTGCTGGCGACCGACCGCGTCGTGATGTCGCCGGACCGGCGGATCTTCGCCCAGGCGCTGCACCGGACCACCTCGCTCATCGGCATCTCAGCGCTGGCCAACCACATCATGCTGGAAGTGCTCGCGCACCGCGCGAAGATCGTCGACGGGTTCGTGCCGTTCATGGCCGCGCGGAGCACGTTCTACATGGGCCTCGGCACGCTCGCCTCGGACCTGTTCGTGGTCATCATCGTCACCGGCGCGCTGCGCCAGCGGTTCTCCAGGGGCGCCGGCCGCTGGGTCTGGCGTGCCCTGCACGCGACCGCGTATGCCGCCTGGCCGATGGCGGTCCTGCACGGGCTGCTGGCCGGGCGGTCAGCCAAGCCGTACGTCGACTGGAGCTACGGCGGCTGCCTGGCAGCGGTCCTGCTCGCGCTTACCTTCCGCTATGTCGCAGTGGTGCGCGGTCGCAGCCTCGCCGACCCGGCGCGGCTCGGGCGCCCGAGCGCGGCGGCGGGCGAGCATCTGCTGGCGGAGTGGCAGCGCCAGCGGTCGGCCCCGGAACTGGCGCCACTGCCCGGGCAGTGGCTCCCGGCCCGCCAGATGCGGGCGCTCCCGGCCGGCCGGGGCCATCCGCCGCACGAGCTTGACCCCGCCGAATTCGGGCCTGGTCAGCGCTGGACCGAGGCCGATGACTATCCCGACGACGGGGACTGGTGATGCAGCAAGCCCTCCCGGTCATCCGAGTCGGCCAGGCCAGGGTCACCGCCGGCCTGGATCGCTACGGCCGCCTCGATATGGCCGCGCACCGGGCCGAGTTCGGCACCGTCCCGGCCCTGAGCGCACCCGATCTGATCCGCATCTGCGAGCAGGTCGACCTGCGCGGACGCGGCGGCGCCGCGTTCCCAGTCGGCCGCAAGCTGCGCTCGGTGATGGCCGCGACCAGGCAGGGTAAGCGGCGCCCGGTCATCGTCGTGAACGGCGCCGAGGGCGAGCCCGGCAGTGTCAAGGACAAGATGCTGCTGGCCCGGTCGCCGCACCTGGTGCTCGACGGAGCGCTGCTGGCGGCCAGGGCACTGAACGCCCGTGAGATCGTCATCGCGGTCGCCGGCAACGGCCCGCATCTCGAGTCGGTCAGCGCGGCCGTGGCCGCTGACAGCGCCGCCGCGCGGATTACGCGCGTGGTCTCGGTTCCCGACCGGTTCATCTCCGGCGAGAGCGGCGCACTGGTCAACGCCCTGAACGGCAAGAGCGCCCTGCCGCCCGGGGAGAAGATCCGGACGAGCGAGACCGGCGTGCGGGGGCTGCCGACGCTCCTGCAGAACGCCGAGACCTACGCCCAGCTCGCAGTCCTGGCAATGCTGGGGCCTGCGGGATACGCCTCTGTCGGCCTTGAGCGCGAGCCGGGCACCGTCCTGGTCACCGTGGGCGGCTCGGTCGCCCGGCCAGCGGTCGTGGAAGCGCCCGCGGGCGAGCCGCTCGGCCACATCCTTGATATCTGCGGCGCGTACCAGCCGCAGGGAGTGCTGATCGGTGGCTATCACGGGATGTGGCTGACCCCGGAAGATGCCTACCAGGCGAGCGTCAGCCGGACCGGGCTCGCCGCGGCCGGGGGCACACTGGGCGCCGGCATCGTGCTCGTGCTCGGCCAGCAGACCTGCCCGCTCGGCGAGGTGTCGCGCGTGGCGAGCTATCTGGCGATGCAGTCCTCGGGCCAGTGCGGGCCGTGCAAGCTCGGCCTGCCCGCCGTAGCGAGGGCGCTGGCGGCCATCACCTCCGGAGCCGGCGGCATGGACGACCTGGAAGCCGTGCGCCGCGGCGCGTCCGGAGTCGTCGGGCGGGGTGCGTGCGCGCATCCGGACGGGACCGCCAATTTCGTCGTGTCGGCGCTGGATGCCTTCTCCGCCGACCTGAGCGAGCACATGTTCCGCGGCCGGTGCGGACGGCCGGTCCACGACGTCCTGCCACTGCCGGACGAGACCAGCCAGGAGCCCGAGACCCGGCTCCAGGTGGACTGGACCAGGTGCGGCGGCCACGGCCTGTGCGCGCGGCTGGTGCCGGAGCTGATCCAGCTCGATCAGCACGGCTATCCGGAGTTCCTCGACGCGCCGGTGCCATTCTGGCTGGCCAAGGACGCCAGGCAGGCGGTCGAGATGTGCCCGGCCCTCGCGCTCAGCCTGACGAAGTCGCCGGTCACTCCCCGCGCCGTGGCGCCAGCCCCCGCGCCCGCGATCGGCGCCGGACCGCTGCCGGCGCGCCCCGCCATCGTCGCCCAGACCGGCCCGCCGCCGAAGACCAAGAAGGGCCGCCTGAAGAACGATCTCGCCGTCTCCGCGGCCTGGATCGCCACCATAGGCGGCCGCGACCCGGCGGGCCGCGGCTAGCTGCCGCCCGGCGCGTTCCCTGCCGAGCTGAGACCTGGCTCAGGGAGGACCGGGGGCGTCAGGAACGCGCCCGGCCCGTCGAGGTCCACCGCCTCGAGCAGGTCCGCGGCCGCGGCGTCGCGCCTGGTCATGGGCGGCAGGTTCCATTTGCGCTGGATCAGGCGCAGGATCGCGGTGTGGTCGTAGACCTGGTCGGTCACGTAGTCCGGCCGGGCGTACGGCGACACGATCACCGCCGGGACCCGGAAGCCGAGCTGGGTGTAGGTGCTCGGGCCGGTGTCGGCCGCGGTCAATTTGCGGCCGAGCGCGGTCTTGCGCAGCAGCCTGAGCACCGGGAACTTGTCGTAGGCGCCGCGCGCGGGCACATCGTCGGGAGCGGCCGCGGCCGGCGGCGGGACGTGATCGTAGTAGCCGCCATGCTCGTCATACAGCCAGACCAGCAGCGTGCCCGGCCAGCCCGGACCCCCCATGACCGCATTGATGACCTGCGCGGCGAACGCCTCGCCAAGCTGGATGTCCTGCGGGTTCTCCTCCGAGGTCACGCTGAAGTCAGGATCCACGAAGCTGACCGACGGCAGGCTGCCCGCGGCCGCGGCCGTGAAGAAGTCCGCGACCGGGCGCAGGTGGTTGATCCGGCGGAGGACATCCAGCGGGTACATGTCCGCGGTGAACTGCAGCTTGCTCTCCAGCCGGGGCATCATCCCTGGAACCGATCCGGCCACACCGCCGCCCAGGACTCGCAGGTAGCCAAGCTGCCGGGCGTGAGTCAGCCGGCGCAGGCCCTCCTTCGACGCCGCCACCTGGTGGTAGTTGGTCCAGGAGATGTCGTGCGCGCTCAGATGATCGAAGATCGTGCCGGCTTCCGGATAGTCGATCAGCGCGTACGGCAGGTCGTCGATCAGCCCGTGGGCGGTGCCGGAGATCAGGAACCGGCGATTGGGGAACGTCGGGCCCAGGCAGGAGCTGAACCACCGGGTAGCCAGCGGGAACGTCCGGGCCAGGCCGTAGTAGAACGGCAGCTCCGCCTCGGTCCAGTAACGCATGGGCGCGGCCCCGTCGTGATCGGGCATGGTTTGCTCGATGCTGCGGACGAAGCCGTCGCACGCCCCCCCGTCCCACTGGATGTGGCTGGCGTTCCAGGTCTGGGTGGGCACGTGATGCCACTGCACCGTGCGCGGCGAGTACCACAGCGGTACCTCGGCCCCCGCGGCGTTGGGGTTGGTCTCCGCGGGCGTGCCGTCCGCGCCCAGCGTGAACCCGGCCCCGCCCCTCGCCAGCATGCCGAGGTAATTGTCGTAGGAGTGGTTCTCCATCATGAGCACCACGATGTGCCTGATTTTCGGCAGGCGATCGGTGCCCGCTGCTCCCGCCGCCGGGTCGAGGGCGCGCAGGCCGTCCGGTCCGATCCGGCGCCGGGCGGCGGCGCGCTCCATCCCCTTTAACATGGCGCTAGCTTCGCATGCCGTCCCCCGGTGCACGGGGCGAGTGGGCCGAAATCAGGCTCTTGCGGACCGTACGGCCGGCGTTAAGGTTGAGCTCTGCCGGCCAGGCGGACGCAATGACCAGGAGGGCTGGATGACTCAGCAGCTGCCGTACGTCAGTTACCTCCAGCTTGGCGACGATCCGCATCTGGTCGCGCAGGAGTGCTCGTCCTGCGGGGCGCTCTTCCTCGACCGGCGCAACGCCTGCGCCAGCTGCGGGGGGCTCGACTTCAGCGCGCGGCCGCTGGCCGGCGACGGGACACTGCGGGCATTCACGATCGTGCACCGGGCCACGCCCGACGTGAAGGTGCCCTACGTCTCCGCCATCGTCGACCTCGACGGCGGCGGCGTGGTCAAGGCGAACCTGGTCGGGGTCGAGCCGGATCCCGGGCAGGTCCAGCTGGGCATGCGCGTGCGGCTGACGACGTTCGGGGTTGGTACCGACTCCGAGGGGGTCGAGGCCGTCGGCTTCGGCTACCAGCCGGCCTGAGGCATGGACTACGGCCTGCCTGACCTGCTCACGCTCGAGCGGATCGAAGACAACCTGTTCCGGACCGTCGTGGTCAGCGAGGAGCCGGCCGGCTTGTACGGCGGCCAGGTGGCAGCGCAGGCGCTGCGCGCGGCCGCCGCCACCGTCGCCGGGGACCGCCACCCGCACTCGCTGCACGGGTACTTCCTCAGCCGCGGCGACGCCTCCCGGCGCGTGCTGCTGACGGTGCACCGCGACCGCGACGGCGGCTCCTATTCCAACCGCCGGGTGATCGCGATCCAGAACGGCATCGTCATCTTCAACATGGTCTGCTCGTTCCACGTGACCGAGGACGGCCAGGACTACCAGGCCCACCGGCTGCCTGAGGTTGCCGGTCCGGACGAGCTGGCCGACAGCGAGATCGCGACGCGGCTGCGCGGTGTCGACATCCGGCTGCCGTCGCAGCCGGTGCCAGGCCAGCAGTGGCCATCGCGGGTGTGGCTGCGCTCGCGCCATCCGCTGCCCGATGACATCCTGCAGGCCTGCGCGCTGACCTACGTGTCCGACATGTTCAGCGGGCTGGCCGCGATCCCTGGCGGCCGCGGCCATACCGGCCCGCTGACCAGCATCGATCACGCCGTCTGGATCTACCGTAAGGTCGCGCTGGATGACTGGGTGCTCATGGACCTCGAGCCGCAGTCGGCCGCCGGCGGCCGCGGCATGTACACCGGGCGGATCTTCGGCCGGGACGGCACGCTCGCGGCGGGCATCGCGCAGGAGTCGCTGTTCCGACCGGCGCCGCCGCGGACCGGCCCGCTCGCCGGCTGACGCGGCATCGGCGGCCGCAGACCGGGTCGCCCACTTCGGCTCAGCAAGATCGACATGAGGGACTGTGTCTGTTTGGTGTCGTTATATAGCGACACCAAACAGACACAGTCCCGGCGGGCGCGGCCGTTTTACGCCGTTTTACGCCGCGCGACCCGTCACCAGCCGGTGATCAGCGCCGCCATCTTCGGGGTCCCGATGCCGGTGGCCATGTCGTAGCCGGGCGTGGTCGGGAACAGGCCGTTGCTCGTCGCCGCCCGCTGCCGCCGCCCGATGCCGGTGACGTCGTTGAAGTACCGGCGCGGATCGGTGCGCAGCAGGTGGTACAGCCACGGGTTGATGTTGCCGGACCGGTGACCGAAGTAGCTGTCGCGGTCGGCGGTAATCGACGCCCACTGCGGGCCGGTCAGGCTGGTCCCGTTGGCCTCGAACCAGCCGGGAACGGGCTGCGCGCCGCTGAATGTCGCGCAGGTGCTCTCGGGCAGGCTGGCGGTGCCGGTGCAGTAGATCGCGTAGCCGGTGTTCGGATCGCCATCCGCGGATACGTCCGGCGTCTCCCGGCAGGGGGTGCCAGCCGACGCGAGCACGCACTCGGCGAGACCGGTGGAGTTCAGGCGGCCGGAGGAATCCGGGTAGGCGGGATTGCTCACGCCCGGCCCGCGCTGGTAGAACGGGCGGCCCCAGTACAGGCTGGGACCGCCGCCGCCGGCGCCCTCCGCGACGCACCAGAACGGGCCGCCCTGGTTGTCGTTGTCCGGCGCGGGCGCCTGCGTGCTGCAGAGATTGTCGACGTTCCAGACGGTCTCGGTGCCGCGCGCCGGCGGGCCAGGGTGCGGATTCATGCCCGGGTTGTAGCTCTCCAGCGACGTGCCGCCGGTGCCCGTCACCCAGGGCTGCGCCGCCGGGTCGATCGCGCTCTGCACGAAGGGACCAGTGAGGGAGTTCACGCAGGAGAACTGGCCCCAGTCGCCCGAGCCGCTGAACATGCTCTGGCCCTGCAGGGCCATCTGCTCGAAGATCTCGTTCTCGGCCTGCACGTAGCCCGCGGACAGATCGTCCTCGCAGGTGGCCCAGCTGGCGCTGACGACGTCGGCGGTGTCCTGGTTCGCGATCAGGGCGTACTCATCCAGGCTGGTCTGGCCGGTGGTGTCCGCCGGCGCGTTGTAGACCTCGATCCGCCGGGCATCGGGGGCGAAGGCCAGATCCGCCTCGATGTCGCCGTCGACCTCGATGTCGCCCGAGTAGCCGTTGATGTCCGCCGGGCACTGATCGCCCGCGGGGCACACGGGGTGCAGCGGGCCGCCGTCGACGTTGAAGTTGGCCAGGTGCGCGCGGTAGCCAGGCCCGTAGAAGTGGCGCGTCCAGGTCCTGATGTCCGAGGCCTGGTAGGCCGACAGCTCGAACAGGCCGAGCGTTTCCCCGGCGCCCTTGGTCCGCGGGCTGCCGAAGCGCGGCGCGCCGTAGATGGAGTTCGCCTGCGACGGCGTCAGGCCGCTGCAGCCGGGCCCGGCACCGTATCCGGGGAGGGGCAGATTGCCGGAGGGCAGCTCGGCGAACAGCTCCGCCGTCGTCGGGTACCCGGCCTCGCAGCTGGCGCCGGCCTTCTTGCCCGCGGACCGGCGCGAGGCCTGCGGCCGCGAGAGCATCGACTGCAGCCTGACCGTATTGGTCAGGCCGACTACACCCAGCACATCGACCGCGAGCGCGGCCGGCAGCCGGGCCGGCTCCGAGTTGGCGTAGAAGCTGGCGCCGCGGGCGTTCCGGTACGAGCTGAGCGCGGTGTGCAGTGCCGACTGAACCTGCCGGCTTGAGCCGACCGCCCGCAGCAGGAACGGCGACGCCGAGCGGGCCACAGTCAGCCCGGCCGCGCGCAGGTACCTGGTCATCGCGGTCACCACTGACGGGGCGGGCGCGTACCTCACGTCGAACTGGCCTTTAGCCAGCCACTTGTCGTAGCCGCGGCCGCCCGGCGTGTAGGCCGCGCGCAGCGCGCTGGCGAGGCCTGCCGGGTCGCGCGGGGCCAGCGTCAGCTCCACTGACATCCGGGAGCTGCCGTACGCGCCGAGCCGGTGCCCGCCGGTCCCGGCGACGCTGCCGGCCAGCGCGACTAACCGCGGCTGCGGGTGAGCTGGGGCTGCGGCGGCAGAAGAGTAGGCGGCGGTGAGCGCCAGTGCCACCAGGGAGGCGGCGCCGGCGGCCGCGAGCCGTACTGCACGTGCGGGCACAGTCATCCCAGCCTCCGTCTAGACGGGCCGTCCCCCGGCCGGCGACTCCCGCCATATGCTCCAGCACCTGCCTCACTTTTCAAGGCCGGCCAAATAACCATTCGGCGTCTTTGTCGGGCAGCGGCATTCCGCACCGGCCCCTTGGCGGCCCCGTTCCCGGAACGTAAGTTAGAAGCCTGAAACGGGAGGTATGCGGGCATGGCCGATTCGCTGTGGGTCATCGGTGTCTCGATGACGAAGTTCGGGCGCTACCCGGACAAGGACCTGATCGATCTCGGCAGCCAGGCCGCGCTCGGCGCGCTGGGCGACGCCGGACTGACCATCTTCGACGCCGACATCCTCGCGGCGGGCTGTCTGTTCGAGACGAGCGGCATCGGCCAGCGGATCCAGAAGCAGATCGGCCAGACCGGCATCCCGGTCTACAACGTGGCGAATGCCTGCGCGACCGGCGCGACCGCCTTCCGCGTCGCCGCGATGGCGATCAAAGCAGGCGAGGCGAACATCGGCCTCGCGGTCGGGCTCGAGCAGATGGGCAAGCGCGGCCTGCTCGGCGCGTCGGCGGGCGGCGGGGCGAAGAAGTACGCGCCCGCGGGCCGCTACGGCGCGCTCGGCCCGGTCGAGGGGGTCCTCGGCACGAGCCTGATGCCGGGCACGTTCGCCCAGTCCGGCATGGAGTACGCGGGACAGTATGACGGCGTGGGCTTCGAGCAGTTCGCCAGGGTCGCCGAGAAGAACCACGCGCACTCGACGCTGAACCCGCTGGCCCAGTACCAGAAGGCCTTCTCGCTCGAGCAGATCATGAACGACGAGATGATCGCCTACCCGAACACCAAGCTCATGTGCTGCCCGACCGGCGACGGTGCGGCGGCGGCGGTGCTGGTGAGCGGCGAGCGCCTCAAGACGCTGCCGGACGACGTCCGCAAGCGCGCGGTCAAGGTGTCCGCGTCCGTGATGACCAGCGACCCCTACGTGGACGGCGGCTCGGTCCAGTTCGACGTGAACACGCTGACCCGCCGGGCCGCCGACCAGGCCTACGAGCAGGCCGGCGTGAGCCCGCAGGATCTCGACCTGGTCGAGCTGCACGACTGCTTCGCCACCGCCGAGCTGCGCCACTACGACAACCTGCGGCTGTGCCCGGAGGGCGGCGCGGGCGAGTGGATCGACAAGCGCGGGCCGTGGCGGGACGGACAGATCCCGGTTAATGTCTCCGGCGGGCTGCTGTCCAAGGGACACCCGCTCGGCGCGACGGGCATCGCCAACATCTTCGAGGTCACGACGCACCTGCGCGGCGAGGCCGGGGACCGGCAGATCGAGGGCGCCCGGGTCGGCCTCACTCACGTGATCGGGCTGGCCAGCGCCTGCTCGGTGCACATACTCGAGCGCGCGGCCGCGTGAGCGCCGTCACTGCCTCGCTCCGGCGCCTGCCGGGGCCGGTGCCGTCACCCGCGGGCGCCTACGACCTGGGCCAGCTGGGGTACGTCGAGGAAGAGTTCCTCCTGTCCGGAGAGGCAGCGTCCTACCGGCTCGCGGGCGAGCGGACCGAGGACGGTCGCTGGACGGCGGTTCCCGACGAGCCCGCCCCGTTCACGACGCGCATCCTGGTGCGCCGGCCCGCCGACGGCACGCCGTTCAGCGGAACCGTCGTCGTCGAGTGGCTGAACGTCTCCGGCGGTCTCGATGCGCCGCCGATCTGGATGATGACGCACACGCAGCTGCTGCGGCGGCGGCACGCCTGGGTGGGCGTCTCCGCGCAGAAGGCCGGGATCGACGGCGGCGGCATGGTCGACAACGGCATGCACCTGAAGAGCGCATTCCCCGAGCGGTACGCGAGCCTCTCGCATCCCGGCGACGCCTGGTCGTATGACATCTTCAGCCAGGCCGGATTGACGGTGCGGAACGACGCTGGCGCCGTGCTCGGTGCCCACGAGGTGACGCGGCTGCTCGCGGCCGGTCACTCCCAGTCCGCCGCGTTCCTGGTCAGCTACATCAACGCGGTCGACGCGCTCTCCCCGGTCTATGACGGCTTCGCGGTCCACGGCCGCCTGGCCGCAGGCGCGGACATGACCGACGGCTTCGATCCGCTGCGCGACGCGCCCCCCGAGCGGATCCGGCCCGACCTGCGGGTGCCAGTGCTCGTCCTGCAGACCGAGACCGATCAGGCGCTGCTGGGCGGCGGCCGGGTCGGGCAGCCCGACGGGGAGCGGCTGCGGCAGTGGGAGCTGGCCGGGGCCGCCCACGCCGACACCTATCTGCTGCTGGCCAGCGGCCAGGACGACGGCACGATGCCCGCCGGGCGGCTCGCCAAGCTGACCGAGCCCACCACCGACATCATCATGGCCGTCACCGAGGTGCAGGTTAACAGCGGCCTGCAGCACCACTACGTGGCCTGCGCCGCGCTCGACCATCTGGACACGTGGGCTGCGGGCGGCGCCGCTCCCCCGGCCTCAGCGCGCCTGGACCTGGCCGCCGGCGGGCAGGACTTCGACCGCGACGCGCTGGGGATCGCCACGGGCGGCATCCGCACGCCCTGGACCGACGTTCCGACCGGAGTGCTGTCCGGGGTGGGCCAGACCGGCGGCGGGTTGTTCGCGTTCCTCTTCGGGGTGACGCGGCCCTTCGGTGCGCGCGAGCTAATCCGGCTCTATCCGGACGGGCTGCCCGATTACCTGGACCGGTTCACCGAGGCGCTCGACGCCGCGGTCTCCGCCGGATTCATGCTGTCCGACGACCGGGCCGAGGCGCTCGCCGTCGCCGAGGCAAGCTGGCCGGGCCCCTGCTAGTCTCGCCGGATGACGTCGACGGCACTGCTGGTCATGGACGTGCAGCAAGACATCGTGAGCCGCTTCGGCAGCGATGACGGCTACCTGACCCGGCTCGGCGCGGCGATCACCGCCGGCCGCGATGCGGGCGTCCACGTGATCTACGTGGTGGTCGGGTTCCGCCCGGGCTACCCGGAAGTCAGCCAGCGCAACAAGAGCTTCGGCGCGATCGCGGGCACCGGCCGCTTCAGCGAAGGCGACCCCGGCGCGGCCATCCACCCGGCCGTGGCGCCGGCCTCCGGCGACGTCGTCGTCACCAAGCGCCGCGTGTCGGCATTCGCCGGCAGCGATCTGGACGTGGTGCTGCGCTCGGCCGCGATCGACACGCTCGTGCTCACGGGCATCGCGACCAGCGGCGTGGTGCTGTCCACCCTCCGCCAGGCCGCTGACCTTGACTACCGGCTGACGGTGCTGGCCGATGGCTGCCGCGACGCCGACCCGCAGGTACACGATGTCCTGCTGGGCAAGGTGTTCCCGCGGCAGGCGGAGGTGCTGAGCATCGCCGAGTGGAGCGCCACCCTGCGCAGCGGCTAGTGCACGAGGCAGCCCTGCCGGATGGCAGCCTGCCACGAGCTGAAGTCGGACGCATCGGGCCGACTCGGCATCAGCACCGGCTGTCCTCCGGCGGGGAATCCCGAAGCGAGCGCGTTGGCGATGTCCCTGGATCGCGCCGCGTAACCCTGAGGGGTGTAGTGGATGCCATCGGGAATGAACCAGGTGCTCCTGGCGACCGCCGCCCAGTCGTAGACGCGCATGGTCGGGTACCGCGAGCAGGCCCGCACCAGCGTGCGGTTCCACTGCTGCATAGAGGACTCGGCGTACGGGCCCGACGACAGCAGCGACACGACGTTGATCCACAGCACCGGCTCGTCGCCGATCAGCGTCATCATCTCCCGGACGCGCTCGGCCATGCTCATGCCCGAGCCGACCGCGACGTCGGCCGCGTCGTTGGTGCCGAGCGCAATGACCCAGCAGCCGCGGTAACCCTGCCGGACCAGCCGCTGCGCGACGGTGTAGCCGTTGGGGATGCCGTGCCAGGTCTCGTAGATCGACCGCGCTCCCGAGACCTCCGGGATGAACCGGGTGACTCCGACCCGCCGGTACTGGGCCGCGATCCTCAGCGCGGCGTCCGGCTGGTAGGCCGGGAGGACCAGGCCGTCTGACGTCGAGTCGCCGACGTGCACGACCGACGCGCACGAGGTGCGCGGCCCCGAGGCGACCGCCGGCACCGCGCCCCCGCCGCTGCCCCGAGCAGCATGAGGTCCGGCGGTGGCTGATGCTCGCGGCCGGGGGCCTGCGGATGCTTTCGGCTTCGCGGGGTGCTGTTTCGGCGGCGCGGCCTGCACCGACGCGCAGCCGGCAAGCAGGCCCGCGATCGCTGCGAGCCCGATCGCGGCCCGGGTCCAGGGAACCTGGGGAGGCGGCACGACGCACAGAGTAATCCTCCGAGTGCGCGCGGCAGCAGTGACACGCACGGGCCGCCGGGTCGGCGCCGGGACGAATGTGGTCTAGCCCGGTGACTTCAGACCGGCAGCGCCGCCCCGTTGATCAGGTGCGACTCGGGCAGCGCCAGGTGCAGGTAGGCCCGGGCGATGTCGGGGATCTTGGGCCACGCATCGTGGTTGGCGTTCGGCAGCGCCGCCCGGTTCGCGGGCGTGTCGATGATGCTCGGCACCACGCAGTTGACCGTGATGCCGGTGCCGCGCACCTCAGCGGCGGCCATCGACACCAGGTGCAGGACGGCGAGCTTGCTCACCGAGTAGGCGAATCCGTTGCCGGTGGTGTCAGTGGCCGCCCGGCTGGCCGTATGGACGATCCGGCCCTCCCCGGCCGGCTGCATGACCCGCAGAGCGTGCTTGGTGATCAGCGCCGCTGTGAGCAGGTTGAGCTCCAGCTGGCTGACCAGCTCGGCCCGGTCCAGCGTGGCCAGCGGGCGCCGCGGCGCGAAGCCGCCGACGGTGTTCAGCACGGCCCACGGGGCCGGGTCGCGGTCGAGCACGGCGGCGAGCGCATCGTCGTTGAGTACGTCCACGGCCTCGTAGTGGACGCCGGCGACCTGGCGGCTCGCATCCGGGACCATCTTGTCGGCGCCGGTGACGGCCGCTCCGGCAGCCGCTAGCGCGGCCGCTATGCCGGCGCCGAGCGCGCCGCCGGCGCCGAAGACCAGCACTGACCGTCCCGACAAGCTGGCATCCGGCATCCGGCCATGCTACTGCGACCAGCTGTGCACGGGCTCGTTGGTGTGCATGTGCTCGATGTAGCGCTGGGTCATCAGCCGCAGGGCCTCGGCCCGGTCGGCACCCTGCGAGGCTAGCGTCCGGACGGCGTCGATCTGCCAGCTGGCGCCGTTCCGCCCCGTCAGGCACCGCTGCTCGATGATGCCAAGCAGCCGGTCGATGTGCGCGGAGCCGACGCCCCAGCGACCGAGGCCTTCGCGAGCCAGCGGCAGCAGCCGGCGCAGAACCAGCTCGGTGACCGGCGCCTCGCCGAGCCCGGGCCAGTAGAGGACCGCGCCGAGACCCGAGCGCGCCGCCGCGTGGAGGTTCTCCCCCGCGGTCGCGAACGACATCTGCGTCCAGATCGGCCGTTCGGATTCGGCGAGGACCCGCACGAGGCCGTAGTAGAACGCGGCGTTCGCCATGACGTCGGCGACCGAGGGGCCGGCCGGCAGCACGCGGTTCTCCACCCGGAGGTGCGGCCGGC